>NZ_JAJSRO010000007.1:0-233484 GCF_021283425.1 Pseudomonas sp. NMI542_15
CACAGTGCCAGTGCCGATGAGAGTGCCTGCGGCATCACGCACCTGCACGGTAGCGCCCGGTTCGCCGCGACCGGTGAAGGTCACGCCGTCGGCCAGGGCCAGGTCAGTTGGTTGAGCCGGCGGCAGCAGGTCGGCTGAGGTGACCGAGCCCGGCTGGGACACGTTGCCAGCAGCGTCGGTCAGGGTCACTTGCAGGGCACTGCCGTCGTTCACGGCAGGGGCCAGGGCGATGACGAAGGTGCCATCCGCACCAACGGTACCCGTCGCGATGATGTTGCCTGCGGCATCACGCACTTGCACGGTGGTGCCGGCTTCGCCACGGCCGCTCAGCTGGCTGCCGGCCAGGCCGATGACCAGATTGGTCGGGGCCTCAGGCGGCGTGGTGTCGCCCCCGTCGATATCCGGCGCAGTGACCGCGCTGGCTACGGATGTATTGCCAGCGGCATCGGTCGCGGTGGCTTGCAGGACTTCGCCGTCAACCTGTGGGGGGTTGAGGTTGATGCTGAACACGCCGGTTGGGCCGACTACAGCCGTGCCCAGTTCGGTGCCATCGGCAGCCACGATACGCACAGTGCTGCCCGGTTCGGCACGGCCGGTCAGGACGGTGCCATCCGCGCTGACGGCCAGCTCGGTCGGGGCACCTGGGGCGGTGATGTCCGGGGCTGTGAATTCCAGTGGTATCGAACTGTTGCCAGCGGCATCGACCTGGCGGATGTCCAGTACCTCGCCATTGGCCTGGGCGGGCGAAAGGGTGAGGCTGAAGGTACCGTCGGCGTTCACCAGGCCACTGCCGATGAGGTTGCCGGCGGCATCGCGCACCTGCACGGTGGCGCCGGGTTCGCCGCGACCGGTAAGGTTGGCGCCCTGTTCATTGATCGCGAGGTCGGTCGGTGCCAGTGGCGCGGTTGCGTCCGGGGCGGTGACGGTGCCTGGCGCCGAGACATTTCCGGCGCCATCGGTCAGGGTGACTTCAAGGTTCTCGCTGTTGACCTGCGGTGGGTTCAACGTCACGTTGAAGCTGCCGTCGGCACCCACGGTGCCGCTGCCGATCAGGTTGCCAGCGGCATCGCGGATGTTAACCGTGGTGCCCGCTTCACCGCGGCCGCTCAGGCGCAGGCCATCCGGCGACACCAGCAGGTCGATAGGCGTGGCCGGTGCGGCGGTGTCGGGGTCGGAACCGCCGCTGCTGCCACCGCCGCCGTTGTTTGCCGCTGCCGCTGCGCCGCCCACGCCGAGCAGGCTGAGCCCGGCAATCGCCCAGGTCGGCATGGCACTGCCGGCGGTGCCGATACCCGCCACCAGTTCGTCCAGCGAGGCCACGTCTTCGAAGGTAAAGCCGGTGAACGCTGCCGCATCGTACTGGGCATGCCACAGGGTGCCGTCTTCGCCGACGAAGACCATGTCGCTGCCGACCCCGGCCTGGTCCACGGCGAAGAAGTTGCCGATGGTGACCTTTTCACCCGACTTGAGGGTGACGATCAGGTCCTGCCCGCGCTGGGTAACGGTAGCCACCTTGTCGGGAGATACCGGCATCTGCACGACGCCTGGCCCTTTGAGATTGATATTGCCCCAGGCGCTCTGCGTGGCGACTTCGGATTGCTTATCGGCGACGACGATGTTGTCCATGGATGCTCCCTGCTGGTATCCGGATCCCCCGGCCCGACTGTTCGGGCCACAACCGGCGTAACACACCCTTTCAGGGTTGTTAGGCGCAGTCTCGACCAGGCAGTCGAAAAACGGGTGGTTAGGGAGATATAGCAGCCGGGCAGGAAGCAACCAGATGGCTTTCTGGGTTAATCCTTTTGTAGGTGAACCTCAGCGAAGCCCCAGCCGGCGGGCCAATCGGCTCAGGTTTGCGCGGTCCAGGCCCAGCTCACGGGCGGCCGCCGCCCAGTTGTCCTGATGCCGTTGCAGGCAGGCTTCTATCGCCTGGCGCTGGTAGATATCGACCGCTTCGCGCAAGCCGCCTTCAGGCAATGCTGCCACCTGCAGCGGGGCTGCAGAGGAGGGTTGTGAGCCCGTTGTCGGGGGGGTAACGCGCAGGTCCAGGTCGATGGCTTCGAGGGTGAGGATACGTGGCCGGTCAGGGTGCTGGCCGAGCGCCTTGAGTGCCGAACGGCCAATCAGGTGTTCCAGTTCGCGCACATTGCCTGGCCAGTCGTAGGCGACCAGCGCGGTTTGGGCGTCGTGGCTCAGGCGCAAGCTGTTCAGGCCAAGTCGCGATCGGTTCTGTTCAAGGAAATAGCCAGCCAACAGCAGTACATCTCGAGCACGTTCGCGCAGGGGCGGCACGTGTAGCGGGTATACGCTGAGGCGGTGGTAGAAGTCGGCGCGGAAGTTGCCATTGCGCACTTCGGCAGCCAGGTCGCGGTTGGTAGCGGCGATCAGGCGCACGTCCACCCGGTGCTCGCGGTCCGAGCCCAGGCGTTGCAGCTGGCCGCTTTGCAGCACCCGCAGCAGCTTGGCCTGCACGGTGAGTGGCAGTTCGCCCACTTCGTCGAGGAACAGCGTGCCACCGTTGGCCAGTTCGAACTTGCCACGGCGTTCGCCGTGCGCACCGGTGAAGGCACCGCGTACATGGCCGAACAGTTCGCTCTCGACCAGGGTGTCGGGCAGGGCGGCACAGTTGAGGCTGACCAGCGGCTTGTCGGCGCGGCTGCTGGCCTGGTGCAGGGCCTGGGCCACCAGTTCCTTGCCAACCCCGGTTTCGCCGGTGATCAGCACGGTGAGGTCGCTGCCGCCGACCAGGCGGATTTCTTCTACCAGGCGCTTGTGTGCGGCGCTCTGGCCAATCAGCTCTTTGTCCTGGCCGCTGGCCTGGCGGTAGATCTCGGCGCGCAGGTGTTCGTCTTCAGCACGCAGGGCCAGGTGCTCGATGCGCTCGGCCACGGTAACGGTGGCGGCCGCCAAACTGGCGAAGGCCTGCAGGGCATCCAGCTCCAGGCTCTGGAATTGCCCGGGGGTGAGGGCGTCGAGGGTGACCAGGCCCCACGGGCGTTCATCGACCATCAATGGGCAGCCCATGCAGTCGTGCACTTCAAGGTCGGCATCTGCGGCGTTGACCAGGCCATCGTAGGGGTCGGGCAGTTCGGAGTCGCTGGCAAACCGGGTGGGTTCCGGTCGGCTGAGCAAAATCTGGAACCGCGGATGCTCACTGACCCGGAATCGGCGGCCCAGGGTGTCGGGGCTCAGGCCGTCCACAGCCAGGGGTACCAGCCATTCACCGTCCAGGCGCAGCAGCGCAGCGGCGTCGCACGGCAGCAGGCTGCGCATGGCCTGCAGCAGGCGGCGGTAGCGCTCCTGATCGGGCAAATCGCGGGACAGATCACTGACGAGGGGCAGCAGGGCGGTTAGCAACGGCTTTGTAGTCATATTGACTCCTGTAGGTCGATATGACTATACACCGAGCCGAGTCATTTTGACATGGACTGCATCAAGCCCTTGATTTTGCTGGCTGTGAAAGTTGGCACGAATGCTGAAACGGCAAGGGCAGTCATTTGAAGCCACAGGCTCAGGAGTTGCTGCAATGCTCAATGCCGAACAACGTGCAATCATCAAGGCCACTGTCCCCCTGCTGGAAAGCGGCGGCGAAGCACTGACCACCCACTTCTACAAGATGATGCTCAACGAGTACCCAGAGGTACGCCCACTGTTCAACCAGGCCCACCAGGCCAGTGGTGACCAACCACGCGCCTTGGCCAACGGCGTGCTCCTGTATGCCCGCCACATCGACCAGCTGGAGCAGTTGGGCGGCCTGGTTGGGCAGATCATCAACAAGCATGTTGCCCTGCAGATTCTGCCGGAGCACTACCCGATCGTCGGCAGTTGCCTGCTGCGCGCCATCGAAGAAGTGTTGGGCAAGGAAATTGCCACCCCGGCAGTGATCGATGCCTGGGCCGCGGCCTATGGTCAGCTGGCCGACATCCTGATGGGTGCAGAGGAAAACCTTTATAAACAGAAGGAAGAGGCCGAGGGCGGCTGGCGCGGTACCCGCGCATTCCGCCTGGTACGCCGCGAGCAGGAAAGCAGCGAGATCGTCTCGTTCTACTTTGTACCGGTGGATGGCAAGCCAGTGCTCAAGGCCGAGCCAGGCCAGTACATCGGCCTGAAACTGGACATTGACGGAGCCGAACAGCGCCGCAACTACTCCCTGTCGGCGCTGTGCGATGGCAAGGAGTACCGCATCAGCGTCAAGCGCGAGGCGGGCGGCAAGGTTTCCAATTACCTGCACGATCAGCTGGTGGTGGGCGAGACCCTGCAACTGTTCCCGCCTGCGGGTGACTTTACCCTGGCAGCCAGCGACAAGCCGCTGGTGCTGATCAGTGGCGGCGTAGGCATTACACCGACCCTGGCGATGTTGCAGGCCGCGCTGCAAACCCGGCGTGAGGTGCACTTCATCCACTGTGCGCGTAACGGTGCGGTGCATGCCTTCCGTGACTGGGTCGATGGCCTGGCGGCGCGTTATCCGCAGCTCAAGCGCTTCTACTGCTATGCGGAGCCTGCGGAGGGCGCCGAGGCCGATGCCGTCGGCCTGCTGAGTGAGGACCTGCTGGCCGAGTGGCTGCCGCAGGAGCGGGATGTGGATGCGTACTTCCTTGGGCCAAAGGCGTTCATGGCGGCGGTGAAGCGCCAGTTGAAGGGCCTGGGTGTGCCGGAGCAGCAGAGCCGCTACGAGTTCTTCGGGCCGGCGGCTGCCCTGGATTGATGCAACGCCTGTACCGGGCCCTTCGCGGGCTTGCCCGCGAAGGGGCCGGTACAGGCACAAATATGTATCCCAGCCACAGTACTCCTTCCTGCCTATATATAAGGAGAGATGAAAAGCGCCTGCTCAGCTTTCATCTTTAATCCTCCTTTAATCACGGTATCCTTCACTCCCGGGTGTCGAGGGGCTTGCCCCTGCGCGGTACCCGTGCAGCCGTTTTTTTGCCGCCCGGCGTTGAACCGACGTTGTTGCGGCCGGTCTCAGCCACACCGGATAGCCCTGCGCAGTGCTGTCACGCCGCTTCCTCGGCACGCTCAAAGGCCCTGCCCAGCGTGTAGACTTGCGCCCAGGCAGGCGGACCACGCTGCCACTATCCATCGAAGGAACCGGCAATGAACGAACAAACATCGCGCCTGAATCGGGAACGGCGCTTTCTGGTGCTGTTGGGCCTGATCTGCCTTTCGCTGATTGGCGGCGCCCTCTACATGCAAGTGGTACTGGGCGAGGCACCGTGCCCGTTGTGTATCCTGCAGCGTTACGCGCTGCTGTTCATTGCCGTGTTTGCCTTCATCGCCGCAGCGATGCCCGGGCGCCGCAGCCTGACCTTCTTCGAAGCACTGGTTGTGCTCAGCGCGATTGGCGGAATCATTGCGGCCGGCAACCATGTGTATATACTCGCCAACCCCATGGTCAGTTGCGGCATCGACACCCTCCAGCCGATCGTGGATGACCTGCCGCTGGCCAAGCTGTGGCCGCTGGCATTCCAGGTCGACGGCTTCTGCAGCACCCCGTACCCGCCACTCCTCGGTTTGTCGCTGGCGCAATGGGCGCTTGTGGCGTTCGTGCTCACCGCCATCCTGGTGCCGCTCGGGATCTACCGCAACCGACGCCAGGCTTAGACAAAAGTCCCGAATCGCATAGGGTCTTTTACAGCGCATGTGAAGAGGGAAAAGTCGCTCACCGCTTGATCCAGATCAATCACAAAGCCTTGTAGAATGCGGCTTTGAGGCCTGGCAAGCGGGGTGCGACAAACTGTCGCGAAGTTGAATTATCGAGCAGCATTGTTGCACATTCTGTAAAAGACTGTTGCTCAATAAGTCATAGTCAAGGGTTGGCGACCTCACTACAATCGCCCCCAATTTCCGTTCGGCACTGCTTGCGAGTCGCAGGATTGAAGGAAGCCCCAGCGCTCCTTTTTGCTGACTTCGTCAAGTTTCGCCCAACGGCGATACCGGGCGGACCCCCCTCCGCGTTTTCCCGCACCAAATGGACTTGGTCTGAAGTACAGGCCTGTTGCCTACGAAACCATAAGCACCGCTAACAACGCTTGAAGCCAAGGTCCTGCAGTCGGACCCCAGGCAGGAGCGAGTACGGGCGCAAAATGCCTCACTTGGCAGGACGAAGTGTTGGCTACCAAAACACAAATTGCATTGAAGCAAGCTGATCTAGAGGTCGTGAGATGAGTAAAAAGCGTTACCCCAGACTGTTTGGCATATTGCCCTTTTTAGGCATGCTTTTACTCAGTGGGTGCAACTGGACCCTGCTCGACCCGAAGGGACAGGTCGGCATTGAGCAAAAGAACCTGATCCTGATCGCTACCGGCCTGATGCTGCTGGTGGTTATCCCTGTGATCATCATGACCTTGGCGTTCGCCTGGAAGTACCGTGCTTCCAACAAGGCAGCCACCTACACCCCTGACTGGTCGCACTCGACCAAGATCGAGGCTGCGGTGTGGATCATCCCGATCCTGATCATCATCGCCCTGGGTTACGTCACTTACCACTCCACCCACAAGCTGGACCCGTACCGTCCGCTGGACTCGGACGTGAAGCCGATCCAGATCGACGTTGTCGCACTGGACTGGAAGTGGCTGTTCATCTACCCGGAACAGGGCATTGCCACGGTCAACAAGATCGTCTTCCCGGCTAACACCCCGGTCAACTTCCGCGTCACTTCCGACGCCGTGATGAACTCGTTCTTCATCCCGGGCCTGGGCGGCCAGATCTACGCCATGGCCGGCATGACCACCAAGCTGCACCTGATCGCCAACGAAAACGGTGTGTTTGACGGTATCAGCGCCAACTACAGCGGTGCTGGCTTCACCGGCATGAAATTCAAGGCTACTGCCACCTCTCAGGAAGACTTCGACAAGTGGGTCGCTGAAGTCAAGCAGTCGCCGAAGAAGCTGGACAAGGCTGAATACGACGCCTTGGCCAAACCAAGCGAAAACAACCCGGTCGCGCTGTATAGCGAGGCTTCGCCAGAGCAGTTCCAGCTGATCGTCGACAAGTACGAAGGCATGAACCGCGGTCGTAGCCACGAAGAAGCAGGCAGCAAAGATCTGGCCACAACCAAGGGTGTGGAATCGAGTATGCAACCAGCTGCCGGTGCAGAGGAGTAAGAGATGTTCGGTAAATTAAGCCTGGAGGCGATACCCTATCACGAGCCGATAGTCATGGTGACGCTTGCCATGATCGCGCTCGGCGGTATCGCTGTCGTCGGTCTTATCACCTATTTCCGCAAGTGGACCTACTTGTGGAGCGAGTGGCTGACTACTGTCGACCACAAAAAGATCGGCGTGATGTACATCATCGTCGCGATGGTCATGCTGCTGCGCGGCTTTGCCGACGCCATCATGATGCGTACCCAGCTGGCTGCCGCTACCGGTGGCTCCGAAGGCTACCTGCCGCCTGAACACTATGACCAGATCTTCACCGCTCACGGTGTGATCATGATCATCTTCATGGCGATGCCGTTCTTCACCGGCCTGATGAACCTGGCGGTTCCTCTGCAGATCGGTGCACGTGACGTTGCCTTCCCGTTCCTGAACTCCCTGAGCTTCTACCTGCTGCTGGCAGGCGTGCTGCTGGTCAACATCTCGCTGGGCGTTGGTGAATTCGCCAAGACCGGCTGGGTTGCCTATCCGCCGCTCGCAGGCATTCAGTACAGCCCTGGGGTGGGTGTCGACTACTACATCTGGGCGCTACAGCTATCCGGACTGGGTACGACGCTTACCGGCGTGAACTTCCTCGTCACCGTGATGAAGATGCGCGCACCTGGCATGAAGCTGATGGACATGCCGATCTTCACCTGGACCTGCACCTGGGCCAACGTACTGATCGTTGCTTCGTTCCCGATTCTGACTGCTGCACTCGCTCTGCTGACTGTTGACCGTTATCTGGACTTCCACATTTTCACCAACGAGCTTGGTGGGAACCCGATGATGTACGTCAACCTGTTCTGGGCGTGGGGTCACCCTGAGGTTTACATCCTGATCCTGCCGGCCTTCGGCGTGTTCTCGGAAGTTACCTCGACGTTCTCTGGCAAACGCCTGTTCGGCCATCACTCGATGATTTACGCATCGGGCGCGATCGCCATCCTTGGCTTTGCGGTATGGCTGCACCACTTCTTCACCATGGGTGCCGGCGCCAGCGTCAACACCTTCTTCGGCCTGGCGACGATGCTGATCTCCATCCCGACCGGTGTGAAGCTGTTCAACTGGCTGTTCACCATGTACCAAGGCCGTGTGCGCTTCACCGCACCGATGCTCTGGACCCTGGGCTTCATGGTCACCTTCTCCATCGGTGGCATGACCGGCGTACTGCTGGCCGTTCCGGGTGCTGACTTCGTTCTGCACAACAGCCTGTTCGTAATTGCGCACTTCCACAACGTGATCATCGGTGGCGCGGTATTCGGCTACATCGCCGGTTTCGCCTTCTGGTTCCCGAAAGCCTTCGGTTTCACCCTGAACGAGAAGTGGGGCAAAGCTGCCTTCTGGTTCTGGCTGTCGGGCTTCTACGTTGCGTTCATGCCGCTGTACGCCCTGGGCTTCATGGGCATGACCCGTCGTCTGAACCACTCCGACAACCCACTGTGGGAACCCTACCTATACGTAGCCGTTGTCGGCGCCGTGCTGATCCTGTTCGGTATCGCTTGCCAGCTGATCCAGATCTTCGTGTCGGTTCGCGACCGCAAAGACAACATGGACGTCACTGGCGACCCATGGGGCGGCCGTACCATCGAGTGGTCCACTTCGTCGCCACCGCCGTTCTACAACTTCGCTCACATGCCTGAGAAAGTTGGTCTGGACGCCTGGCACGAAGCCAAGGAAGCCGGTGTTGCGTACAAGGTCCCGGCCAAGTACGAAGCGATCCACATGCCGAGCAACACCTCCACCGGTCTGTTCATGGGTATGTTCCTGACCGTGTTCGGCTTCGCCTTCATCTGGCACATCTGGTGGCTGGTGGGCGCGAGCCTGTTGGCAACCATCGCAGTCTTCGTTCGCCACGCTGCACGTGACGACCAGGGCTACATGGTTCCGGCCGAAGAAGTGGCGCGCATCGAAGGCGAGCGTATGAAAGCGCTGGCCAAAGCAGGTGCTCTGCCTGCCGGCGCACGTGTCGAATCGTTTGAGCGGGTGTAATCAATGTCCAGTCAAGTAATGCACGGCGGCGCTGCTCATGGTCACGACCATGGGCATGACGACCACCACCACGACTCGGGCCAGATGACCGTACTGGGTTTCTGGCTGTACCTGATGACCGACTGCATCCTGTTTGCGTCGCTCTTCGCCACCTACGCGGTGCTGTCCGGCAGTTTTGCCGGCGGCCCGTCGGGTCATGACATCTTCCAGCTCGATTTCGTAGCTGTTGAAACGCTGTTCCTGCTGCTGTCCTCGATCACCTTCGGCTTCGCCATGCTGAAGATGTTCGATGGCAAGAAAGCCGGTGTACTGGGCTGGTTGGCTGTGACCTTCCTGTTCGGTGCAGGCTTCATCGCGATGGAAATCTATGAGTTCCATCACCTGATCAGCGAGGGCTTCGGCCCGCAGCGCAGTGGCTTCCTGTCGGCGTTCTTCGCCCTGGTAGGTACCCACGGTCTGCACGTGACTGCCGGCCTGATCTGGATGGCAATCATGATGTACCAGATCAACAAGCATGGCATCACGCCGACCGCCAAGACCCGCATGAGCTGCCTGAGCCTGTTCTGGCACTTCCTGGACGTGGTCTGGATCTGCGTGTTCACCGTCGTCTACCTGCTGGGGGTTCTGTAATGGCTAGCGCACACGACACTCATCACGAAGGTAACCACGGCAGCGTCAAGTCGTACATGATCGGCTTTGTCCTGTCGATCATCCTGACTGCGATCCCGTTCGCACTGGCCATGACCGCCAGCCTGCCGAAGAACCTGACCGTTCTGATCATTGTTGCCATGGCCGTGATCCAGGTAGTTGTACACCTGGTGTACTTCCTGCACATGGACCGCTCGAAAGAGCAACGCAACAACGTGTCGACGTTCCTGTTCACCGTACTGGTAATTGCACTGCTGGTCGGCCTGTCGCTGTGGATCATGTTCAACATCCACATCGAAATGATGGCCAAGTGAGGTAAGACTGCATGTCCGTTAAGCACTTTATCCAAATCACCAAACCGGGGATCATTTTCGGTAACGTGCTTTCCGTGGCAGGCGGTTTCTTCCTTGCCTCGAAGGGCCATGTGGACTTCGCCTTGTTCCTGGCGGTGGTGATCGGTACTTCGCTGGTGGTTGCGTCCGGATGCGTGTTCAACAACTGCATCGACCGTGACATCGACCACAAGATGGAGCGCACCAAGAACCGCGTCATGGTGCAGGGCGGCATGTCGCTGCCCCTCGCGCTGATCTACGCCACCCTGCTCGGGGTGGCGGGTTTCAGCCTGCTGTATGTCCAGGCCAACCCGCTGTCGGCGTTCTGCGCAGCTGTAGGCTTCATCGTCTACGTCGGTTTCTACAGCCTGTGGCTGAAGCGTAAATCGGTGCACGGCACCTTGGTCGGCAGCCTGTCGGGTGCCATGCCTCCGGTGATCGGCTACTGCGCCGTAAGCAACAGCTTCGACCTGGCTGCGGTAACCCTGCTGGTGATGTTCAGCCTGTGGCAGATGCCGCACAGCTTTGCCATCGCCATCTTCCGCTTCAAGGATTACAGCGCTGCCAACATCCCGGTCCTGCCGGTGGCACGTGGCATCCTCGCGGCGAAGAAGCAGATCGTGCTGTACGTGCTGGCCTTCGTGCTCGCCACCTTGATGCTTACCCTCGGCGGTTACGCCGGCCTCGGCTACCTGGCCGTGGCAGCTGCCATGGGCCTGTACTGGCTGTACATGGCCTGGGGTGGCTACAAGGCAGAGGACGACAGCAAGTGGGCCCGCAAGGTGTTCAGCTTCTCGATCCTCACCGTCACTGCCCTGAGCGTGATGATGGGCGTGGACAGCCAAACCGCTGCGGACGTGCTGATGACCTACGCACGCTGAAACTGCTGCCTGTTTCACGAAAACCCCGGCCATGTGCCGGGGTTTTTTTATGCCTGTCTTCCTGTGCCGGCCCTTTCGCGGGCTTGCCCGCTCCCACAGGTCGGGCGCAGGTCCCAGGGCTGTGAGTAACCCTGTGGGAGCGGGCGAGCCCGCGAAGAGGCCAGCACAGGAAACATGAAATCTGGCTTTTCAAATAATACGTCTGAAAATATATGACAAAACAGGAAAATGTCCTTTACATATTTTATGTTTCGGCATTATCTTCTGAGTCAGGCCGCCACATCGGCCAACGTCGCTCGGACGGTTCCGGGCGCTTACGTCCTCAGAGGAAGCCATGGCTAACCCAGGTTCGCCGCGCCGCTTTGCGCGCATTGATCGTCTCCCCCCTTACGTTTTCAACATCACTGCCGAGCTCAAGATGGCTGCCCGCCGCCGTGGCGAAGACATCATCGACCTGAGCATGGGCAACCCCGACGGCGCTACACCGCCGCACATCGTCGAGAAGCTGGTGCAGGTTGCCCAGCGGGAAGACACCCACGGCTATTCCACCTCTCGCGGTATCCCGCGTCTGCGCCGGGCCATTTCCAACTGGTACAAGGAACGCTACGAGGTCGACATCGACCCGGAAAGCGAAGCCATCGTCACCATCGGCTCGAAAGAAGGCCTGGCCCACCTGATGCTGGCCACGCTCGACCAGGGCGACACGGTGCTGGTGCCCAACCCCAGCTACCCCATCCACATCTACGGTGCGGTCATCGCCGGTGCCCAGGTGCGTTCAGTGCCGCTGATACCGGGTGTGGACTTCTTCAACGAACTCGAGCGGGCGATCCGTGAGTCGATCCCCAAGCCGAAGATGATGATCCTCGGCTTCCCGTCCAACCCCACTGCTCAGTGCGTGGAACTGGACTTCTTCGAGCGCGTGGTGGCCCTGGCCAAGCAGTACGACGTGCTGGTGGTGCATGACCTGGCCTACGCCGACATCGTCTACGACGGCTGGAAGGCCCCGTCGATCATGCAGGTGCCTGGTGCCAAGGACATTGCCGTAGAGTTCTTTACCCTGTCCAAGAGCTACAACATGGCGGGCTGGCGGATCGGTTTCATGGTCGGCAACCCCGAACTGGTCAGCGCCCTGGCGCGCATCAAGAGCTACCACGACTACGGCACCTTCACCCCGTTGCAGGTGGCTGCCATTGCCGCGCTGGAAGGCGATCAGCAGTGCGTGCGCGACATTGCCGAACAGTATCGCCAGCGCCGCAACTTGCTGGTGAAAGGGCTGCACGAACTGGGCTGGATGGTTGAGAACCCCAAGGCGTCGATGTACGTGTGGGCGAAGATCCCTGAGCAATATGCACATATGGGGTCGCTGGAGTTTGCCAAAAAACTCCTGGCCGAGGCCAAGGTGTGCGTGTCGCCGGGCATCGGTTTTGGCGAATATGGTGATGACCATGTGCGCTTTGCCCTGATCGAGAACCAGGACCGCATACGCCAGGCCATCCGCGGGATCCGGCAGATGTTCCGGGCTGATGGGCTGGCTCGCAAATAAGCCAGTTGGGGCTGCCAGGCAGCCCCATATCTACCCCAGGGCGAGCTTTCCGCCTGCATTTCCCCGATCTGCCTACCTATCTTCAGCACTCATTTCTCACCACAGAGACTCCCCAATGAGTGTGTTCACCGCCTATTTCTGCGGTACCGGTTCTCACCGTTTCGACGACGCAAACCCCAACTTCTGGAACGGCGAGCTGGTCTCGACCCTGGCCGCAAATGACGAGGGCCGCGAATTTGCCCACTGGATCGCCGTAGACGGCCCAGGCAGCGGCAACCTTCAGGATGACAACCTGTTCGTAGAACCCGGTGGCTACTTCAACTGGACCGGCCAATTGTTCGGCCGCGGCTGGGAAGAAAACGTCAACCATGTGCTGCAGGTGATCAAAGGCGAAAGCAGTTGGCAGCGCACCAAGCTGAGCGAGGAAGAATACCAGCGGCTGAAGGACGCTGGTGTACCTGTACCGGACGTTTCCTCCACGGCCTCGTGGTTCTGGCGCACCTACGACTACGGTGATCGCCAGCCAACCCCGCAGGCGTTGCAAGAGCGCATCATCAGCATGTTCCGCAAGCCGCGCATTCCAACCCAGGTGAACCTGGTGGGCTGGAGCCGGGGTGGTATCAGCTGCCACATGCTGGCCAACGCCATGGCAAATGACCCGGTACTGCGGGAGGTGCCGGTGAATATCTTCGCCATCGACCCGGTGCCGGGTGTTGGCAATGTGCAGGCCGAGCGCATCGCGCTAGCGCAGAACGTGCGTGAATACGTCGGCTTCTATTCGCGGGATGAGCGGTCCAAAGGGTTTGCCTGCGTAATTCCTACCGTCGCCAGTGGCACGCAGATCTGCATTTATCCAATGCCGGGGCGTCATGCCACGCTGGTGGGTAATGCATCGGTCGATGGTGCCGGCGATGGCAATGTGCTCAAGGAACCCGGGCTTATCGTTCGCCATTTCGCCGAAGTCTGCCTGACCCGCTGGGGTGTTCAACTGGGCAAGCGACTGGCCCTGGATGACCGCCAGGTGATGGAATATCACCAGGCCATGGCCGCAGCCGAAACGCAGTACCAAGCCATGCGCAGCAAATCGTATACGGTGCTGACCGAGGGGGAGAAGCACGACCGGTTGGTGCATTGCGGCGAAGCCCGCACGCACTTCAGCAAGGTGTGTGGTGATGCCTATGACCCGACCGAAGGCCTGGCGCTGCAGCGTTGGGATGCCTCCACCTACAAGGCATTGCGCTGAATGAAGCGGGCGGCCGGATCAGTGGCGAAATTTTTTGCGTGTGCCCTCTATCCAGCCGCCCCCGGTTCGATTGAAAATGGCGCGGCGGGCCAGCCCCGATAACAACAACCTTCCCTCCGTGGCATCATGTCTGAATATAACCCTTGCCTTGACTGCGGCGCCTGCTGCGGGTACTTCCGTGTGTCCTTCTTCTGGGGCGAATGCCAGTCTGCCGGGGGCGTTGTGCCGGACGATCTGGTGGTACAGATCAACCCCACCCGCGTTGCCATGATCGGCACCGATGCCAAGCCCTGCCGTTGCGTCAGCCTTGAAGGCGAGATCGGTAAGGAAGTTGCTTGTACCATTTACGCCAACCGCTCCAGCCCTTGCCGCGAGTTCGAAGCATCGTGGGAGGGTGGGGTGCACAACCCCAGCTGCGACGATGCGCGGGCGGCGTATGGGCTGCCACCACTGACGCCGCCAGGCGCCAACGAGCCGCATTGGCCGGATGATGGGGCTGAGGTGGCCTGAAGTATTGATCAGCCTGACGCGGTCAATGTGGGAGCGGCCTTGTGCCGCGAAAGGGCTGCACAGCAGCCCCGGCAATTCCCGCAGCGCCGCTGATACCTAGGGGCCGCTGTGCGGCCCTTTCGCGGCACAAGGCCGCTCCCACAGGGATCGCGCTAGCCATCAGCTGTAAGAAAATTCTGAACCTGAAACCAAATGCTTCAGGTTGCCAGGGATTGGGAATTATCCTACGACCTCAGTCGGATGCCGTCTGATAGGCAAGTACCTACCTCAGAGATAACGTTCCAGCGTCGCCATACAAAATCGGCGACCGGGTGTGAGAAGCCCGTCGTTTCGAGAGGGCTTGCCAGTTATGGCAGCCGTGCGCGTGCAGACTTCGGTCTGGCCGTGAATACCTCGTAACACGGTCTTCTCACCTCGCGTACGGCTGCCACCTTATCTGTGAGAAGGATGCGAGTGGTTGCTTCTGAAAATATTTCGAGGTGACTATGAAGAAACTTGTCCCTGATCCACCCGTTACAGACCTGACCTACCAAGCCGCCAAGTCCCAGGCCACCCAGGTAATGGACACCCTCTCCAGCATCATCATCCAGTATCTCGACGCCGAAGCGCCGATTTTGCGTGCTTCACTGCTCGAAGCCATGTCGGCCCAGACCAGCCAGCTGCATGCCCTGCTAGCCCATATGAAAGCGCTGGAGGCAAAGGCATGACCAACCACCTCAAATCCCGCACCACCGCAGGCGTGGAAAAATTCCTTGAGCTGTACCGGGTTGAACCAGGTGTACCGCTTGATCTGGCATTCGATGAATTGTCGGTACTGATCGGCTGCATCAAGCACCTGAACGAGGAAGCCGAGATGGAGGGCGACAAGATCGCCGGCAGCGCAGCGCGGATTCTCAGTGCCATGGCCAAGGCGCTGATCAATGACATGGAAATGGGCTTGAACCGAGGCGCCTGAGCGATTTTTGGAGCCGCTTTGCGGCTCCATCGCCGGCAAGCCAGGCTCCCACAGGGTGCGTGCAAGGCTCCGGGCCTGTGGTGAACCTGTGGGAGCCTGGCTTGCCAGCGATGGGCTGCAAAGCAGCCCCGGGCTGCCTGAACCCTGCACTTGACGTTAAACTGTCATCTCCCCAGCAATGGACAGGAGATCCGGCGTGACCCCACCCCGCAGTTTCCCCAGTGACCTCTGCCTCGACAGCCCGCGTCTGCAATTGCGCCCCATGCGCCATGCCGATGCCGCGCAATGGCTGGCGATCATGGCCGACCCCGAGGTCATGCGTTATTGGCACCATGCACCCTGGCAAGACCTGGCCGAAGCCGAAAGCGCCCTGGCCGCCGACCGCGAAGCCTATGCCAATGGCGACCAGCTCAAGCTCGGCATGTATCGCCGTGACAATGGTGAGCTCATCGGCATGGTGCAGCTGTTCAACATCGACGATGTGTCCCGCCGCGGCGAAATCGGCTACTGCCTGGCCAGTGCCGTGCAGGGCAGGGGCTACATGGACGAAGCATTGACCTGCTTCATCGATTACCTCGCCCACACCCTGCACCTGCGCCGCCTGGAAGGCGAAATCGACCCCCGCAACCAAGGCTCGGCGCGCACACTCGAGCGCCAGGGCTTCGTGCTGGAGGGCACCCTGCGGGCACGCTGGTGTGTGGCCGGCGAATTGTCTGACTCGGGTATCTATGGCTTGTTGCTTGAGCCACCCGTTGCATAGTCTTGCGCCGCATGGTGTCTCCGTGCGGCAACCATCCAGGGTCTGGAAGCGGGGCAGGGCCTGGGTTAAGGTCGTAGGCTGTCCCGTTTCCTCCAGGTGTGCCCCTTGCCCGTTTTCTACCTTAGCATCAGCCTGCTGCTGTATCTGCTCGCCCTGTTTTTCGATGGCGCGCTGATGAGTGGCGATCGCCACATGCCGGCCCTGCAAATGTTGCTGTACGGGCCATGGGGTATGCCGTTCGGCTTGTACCAATGGTTTGCCAACCCGCTGCTGGCCCTGGCCATTCTTGCCCATCGACGGTTCCGCCGCCTGGCATTGCTGGCCGGGTTGGTGGCGGCGTACCTGGCGGCCAGCAGTTTCGGCATCACCCGCCTTCCGGACAACCAGAGCTATGAGTTCCACGACCTGACCGGTTTTGGTGCTGGCTTTTATCTATGGCTGACGGCCATTGGGGTGTTTTGCCTGGGGCAGGCCTGGCATTGCTGGAAGGCACGTAGCGCCGACGACATGCCGGGCTGGAACTGGCTGGATGTGGCGTTGATTGCGGCGCTGGGCGTGGCGCTTTATTCGGCAACGCAGATGCAATCATTGCGCTTCCAGCCAGGCAAGGTACTGATGCCGCCGGAACAGCCGCAGTCGTTTTGATACCCGCAAGGAGGGTTTGCATGATCAAGCATTGCCTGACAGGCCTGGCACTGGCCGGCATTTTGCCGCTGGCCGTGGCGGACGATTACACGCCGGCCTACGGCCAGTGCATGGACAAGGCCTCCAGCACCGTGGCCATGAGCCAGTGCATCCAGGCCGAGACGCACGTGCAGGACCAGCGCCTGAACCGGGTGTACAAGCAGTTGATGGGCAAGCTGGATGCCGGGCAGCAGAAAAGCCTGCGGGATGTGCAGCGTAAATGGCTGGCCTACCGGGATGGCAATTGCCAGTTCCATGTGCAGGCCAGTGGCGGGACCATGGCGCAGCTGGAGGGAGGGTCATGCATGATGGACATGACCCGCGACCGGGCGGCAGAGCTGGAACGGGTGCTCAGCCCGGGGCAATGACGATGCCTGTGCCGGCGATGGGGGCGCGAAGCGGCCCCGCTTTTACTTGCGCGGTTCGCGCAGCACCCGAGCTTTGAGGTATTCGCGCACTTCCACCGCATCCCCGGCAAACTCGATACGCTCTGCCTTGGCAGCACGCTGGTAGGCATACATCGGGTCGTAATACTCGTTCAGCAAGCCTTCGATCCAGCCCCGGTGCAGGTCCACTGCGCCGCTGCGCTGTTGCTCTTCAAGGGCGAGGCGCAGGATCTCCGAAAGCCGCTGATAGCGCTCCCCACCCAAGCGCTTGTAGATGTTGGCCATGCTTTGCAGCATGCGCTCGGCAAACAACCGGCGGCCATCCTCTTCGCCATGCACGGCGATAAACTCGGCACTCAGGTTGACCACATAGTCGCGCAAGATGCGCTCCACGCGGTTGGCGAAGCTGTCTTCCAGCCACACCAGCGGGTATTGCTGCATGCCCTGGTACAACTCCAGTGGCACCGTGCAGCTGCCGACAATGCGGCCTTCATCTTCCAGCACGAACTGCTCGCAGCCGCGGGCGCGCTTTTTAAGCACATCGATGGCCAGCTGGTTTTCGAAATCGATCTGTGCCGGTTGTGCAGTGGCGCGTTTGCCGAAGCTGGAACCGCGATGGTTGGCATGGCCTTCCAGGTCGAGCACGTTGTCCAGCTGGTGCAGCACATCGGTCTTGCCGGTACCGGTCAGGCCACCTACGAGCACGAAATCGCATTGCGCTACAGCCTGCTGAGTGGTTTCCAGCAGGAAGGTGCGCATGGCCTTGTAGCCCCCTTTGACACGCGGGTACTGGATACCCGCCTCATCGCGTAGCCAGCCTTGCACGATCTGCGAACGCAGGCCGCCCCGGAAGCAGTACAGGTAACCTTGCGGGTTGGCCTGGGTGAACGCCACCCAGGCATCCATCCGAGCCTGTTTGGTGGTGCCGCTGACCAACTGGTGGCCAAGGGCGATGGCGGCGGCCTGGCCCTGCTGTTTGAAGCAGGTGCCGACCTTCTGCCGCTCCTGGTCGTTCATCAATGGCAGGTTGACCACGCCCGGGAAGGCGCCTTTGGCGAATTCCACGGGGGCGCGCATGTCCATCATCGGCACATCGTCGAGGAACAGCTGACGGAAGTCGGTGCAGTCGGGGCGCATCAGATCACCTCGACCGCGTGGCTCTGTCGCTCGACCAGCTTGCCGATTGGCGACAGTTGCAGGCCCAGTTCGGCCGCCACGGTGAGGAACCCGGCTTCACCCTCCGGGGTAACGGCCACCAGGAGGCCACCGCTGGTCTGCGGGTCGCACAGCAGGTGCTTCTGGTCATCAGTGAGGGTGCCGATCTTGTGCCCGTAGCTGTCGTAGTTGCGCAGGGTTCCACCGGGGATGCAGCCCTCCGCCAGGTAGTGGTCGACACTGGGCAGGCGTGGTACAGCGGCGTAGTCCAGGTGCGCGGTAAGGCCGCTGCCTTCGGCCAGCTCGACCAGGTGGCCGAGCAGGCCGAAGCCGGTCACGTCGGTCATGGCCATGACCCCGTCGAGCTTGCCGAAGCGGCTGCCGGGGGTGTTGAGGGTGCACATCCAGTCGCGGGCCAGGCCCTGGTCTTGTTCGCGCAGCTTGGCCTTTTTCTCGGCAGTGGTGAGGATGCCGATGCCCAGTGGCTTGGTCAGGTACAGCTGGCAGCCGGCAGTGGCGGTGTCATTGCGCTTGAGGTGGCGCTTGCTGACCACACCGGTGACGGCCAGGCCGAAGATTGGCTCAGGCGCGTCGATGGAGTGGCCGCCAGCCAGCGGGATGCCGGCTTCGGCGCACACGGCACGGCCGCCACGTATCACTTCCCGTGCCACTTCCGGTGGCAGTACGTTGACTGGCCAGCCGAGGATGGCGATGGCCATCAGCGGGTCGCCGCCCATGGCGTAGATGTCGCTGATGGCGTTGGTGGCGGCGATGCGGCCGAAGTCGTAGGGGTCATCGACGATGGGCATGAAAAAGTCGGTTGTCGAGACCACGCCGCGCTCATCGTCGAGCGCGTACACTGCGGCATCGTCGCGCGACGCGTTGCCGACCCACAGTTTCGGGTCCAGGGCCTGGGTGCCGCTTTCGGCGAGAATCACGTCCAGCACCTTGGGGGAGATCTTGCAGCCACAGCCGGCACCATGGCTGTACTGGGTCAGGCGAATCGGCTCGCTCATGTGTACCTCAGCAGGTCAAATTGTCGCGCGATTGTAGCAAAGCTGGCCTTTGGGCCCTTGCCTCTTATAATTCACGTTGTCGGCGGATTTGTCGGCATTTCCCCGCTATTGAACCGGAGAATACCCATGCTCAAACGCCCCCTGGCGCTCGCCGCCGGTCTCGTGCTGTCTTGCTGTGCCGTTGCCGCTCAGGCCGCTGAAACCCTGCGGGTCAGCGCCATTCCCGACGAAGCGCCTACCGAACTGCAGCGCAAGTTCAAGCCATTGGGTGAATACCTGGCCAAGCAGCTGGGCATGGAAGTGAAGTTCGTACCGGTGGCCGATTACCCGGCGGTGGTCGAGTCGCTGGCCGCCGACCGCCTGGACCTGGCCTGGCTGGGTGGCTTCACCTTTGTGCAGGTGCACCTGAAGGACCCGTCCGCCACGCCGCTGGTGCAGCGTGAGCAGGACGCGCAGTTCACCTCCAAGTTCATTACTGCCAACCCCGACGTGAAGAGCCTGGCCGACCTCAAGGGCAAGTCGTTTGCCTTCGGTTCCATTTCGTCCACGTCGGGCAGCCTGATGCCACGCTACTTCATGCTCAAGCAGGACAACATCAAGCCTGAAGCGTACTTCAGCCGCGTGGCCTACTCGGGGGCCCATGACGCCACCGTGGCTTGGGTACAGGCTGGCAAGGTAGATGGTGGCGTGCTCAACGCCAGTGTGTGGCAAAAGCTGGTGGATGCCGGCAAGGTGGATACCAGCAAGGTGAAGGTGTTCGCCACCACCCCGACTTACTTCGACTACAACTGGACCGTGCGCGGCAACATGGACCCTGCGTTGAAGGACAAGATCAAGAAAGCCTTCCTTGAACTCGACCCGGCCAACCCGGAGCACAAGGCGATTCTGGACCTGCAGGCCGCCAGCCGCTTCATCGAAACCAAGCCTGAGAACTACCTGGGCACCGAGCAAGCTGCACGTGAGGCCGGCCTGCTCAAGTGACCGCTTCGAATGTAGCCATCCATCTGCACGGTGCCAGCCTGCGCCATGGCCAGGTCCGCGCGCTTGACGCGGTGAGCCTGCGCATTGAGCAGGGCGAGCGGGTTGCCATCATCGGGCCGTCGGGGGCGGGCAAGTCCAGCTTGCTGCACCTGATGGCCACGGCCATCCAGCCCAGCGGCGGGCGCCTGGAACTGCTCGGCGAGCAGCCTTGGGCGTTGTCGGCCCGGGCACGCCAGCGCCTGCGGGCGCGGGTTGGCCTGGTGCATCAGGCGCCGCCCTTGCCACCACGCCAGCGGGTGGTGACAGCGGTACTGGCCGGCCGCCTGGGGCAGTGGGGGGTGATGCGCGGTTTGCTCAACCTGCTATACCCCGGCGATGTGCCGGGCGTGCGCCAGGTTTTGGCGGAGCTGGGGCTGGCCGGCAAACTGTTCGTGCAGTGTGGGCAATTGTCCGGTGGCCAGTTGCAGCGCGTGGGCATTGCCCGGGCGCTGTACCAGCGACCGCAGGTGCTGCTGACCGATGAACCGGTATCGGCCATGGACCCGGTACTGGCCGACCACAGCCTGGCCTTGCTCAACCGCCATGCCCAGGCCAACGGCGTGACGCTGGTGGCGAGCCTGCATGCCGTTGAGCTGGCGCTGGCACATTTTCCGCGGGTAATCGGTATCCGCGAAGGGCAGGTGGTGTTCGACTGCCCGGCCCAGGCCGTTACCGAGCAATTGCTGGAAGCGCTATACGCCAACGAACAACTCGTTTCGCCGCCAACCCAGGGGCCGACCCTGACCGTGCAGATACCGCGGTGCTGAAGGCCGATACCCGCGACCCGGCCCTGCTGCCGCGGTTGCTGCTGGCCTTGCTGGCAGTGGCCGTGCTGTGGCCTGGCATCCGCTTGAGCGAGTTGAACCCGTGGGTACTGCTGCAGGCCGAGAACCGGCAGCAGATAGCCAGTTTCACTGGCGCCTTCTGGCCTCCGGCACATGATGCCGATTTTCTTGCGCTACTGTATGAGGCCACTTTGCAGACCTTGGCCGTGGCGACTGCCGGTATGGCGCTGGCGTTGGTGTTGGCTATTCCGGCGGGTTTGCTGGCCAGCCGTGCGTTGTCTTTGCGTGCCGCTTCACGCGGCGGGCGGGCCGGCTTCTGGTCGCGGCTGCTGCGCCTGCCGGTGCGCGGGCTTCTGATTTTCCTGCGTAGCGTGCCAGAGATCGTCTGGGCGCTGCTGTTTGTGCGCGCCGTGGGGCTGGGGCCGACGGCGGGCGTACTGGCGATCGCCATTACCTACAGCGGCATGCTTGGCAAGGTCTACGCCGAAATCTTCGAGTCGGTCGACCAGCGCCCTGCGCATGCCTTGTTGCAGGCGGGCAGTGGCCGGCTGGCGGCGTTTCTCTACGGCATCCTGCCCAATGCTGCATCGGAAGTGGTGTCTTACACCGTGTACCGCTGGGAGTGTGCGGTACGGGCGTCGGTGGTGATGGGCTTTGTCGGGGCGGGCGGGCTGGGCCAACAGATCGACCTGTCGATGCGTATGTTCGATGGTGCGCAAGTGGCGAGCATGCTGCTGACGTTCTTGCTGCTGGTGATGCTGGCCGACCTGCTCAGCCGCTTGCTGCGCTGGAGGCTGGCATGAACCGCGCCATCAACCTGCTGCTGCTTGGCGCCATCGCGGTGGCGGTAGTGGCCTCGGTCGCCTTCCTGGAATTGGACTTGCGCGCCTTGGTCGGCAACGGCGGGTTGGGGCAGATGGGCGAATATGCCGGGCGTTTCCTGCAGCCAGATGTGTCTGCCGGGCACCTTGAGGCGGTCTGGCGTGGCGCACTGGAGACACTGGCCATGTCAGGCCTGGGGACCTTGTTGGCAATGGTGCTTGGGATGCTGCTGGCGCTGCCGGCGGCGGGGCGTTTCGGCTGGCCGTTACAAGGCGCGGCGCGGCTGTTGCTGAACGCCCTGCGGGCCATCCCGGAACTGGTGTGGGCGGCGTTGACAGTGCTGGCGGCAGGCCTCGGTCCCAATGCGGGCACCCTGGCCCTGGCGCTGCATACCGCTGGCGTCCTGGGGCGCTTGTTTGCCGAGGCGCTGGAGAACGCACCACCGGAGCCGGCAGCGGCTATCCGCCTGCAGGGCGGCAGCCAGGTGGCGGCGTTCTGTTTTGGCACCTTGCCTAACCTGTGGCCGCAGTTGCTGGCCTACAGCTTGTATCGCTGGGAAAACAACATCCGTATGGCCAGTGTGCTGGGGTTTGTCGGGGCGGGTGGCTTGGGGCAGATGCTGTACACCACCTTGAGCCTGTTCCAGGAGGCCCAGGCCAGCACGGTGATCATCGGGATGCTGGTGCTGGTGTTGCTGGTGGATGTGTTGAGCGACGTGGTGCGCCAGCGTTATGTACGGGCCTGACACCTAGCAAAATCCCTCACGCATCTACTGCCTCGGCACACTGTGCTTCCCGCTGCATCGACTCCAGATTCCGTTCGATCGTCTCGCAAATGGTATCCATCTGGATCTGGTGCTCACTGAAACGGAACGGGCTCTGCAAATCCGTGCCGATCCGCTCGATAGCCAGCAGCATGAACCCCACCACCGTCGATGCCAGCGGTGTGAACCAGCCCAGCGACTCCACCAGCCCCACCGGCACGATCAGGCAGAACAAAGTAATGAACAGCCGCGGGAAATACACGTAAGGGTAGGGCAACGGTGTGTTGGCAATGCGCTCCATGCCACCCTGGGCGTTGGACAGGTCCACCAGGGTCGACTCCAGCCGGGCCAGGCGAATGCTGTCCAGCCGCCCGGCTTTGTATTCTCGCGCCAGCAAGGCCGCCGAGCCGCCGAGAATGTCATTGGCGAAGTTGTTTGAACGGTTGCGGCGTTCGAACTCTGCGGGCGGGATGAATGCCATCAGCTCCTCGGGGCAGCGTTCCCCCTTCAAGTGCGCCGCCAGGCAGTTCACGTAGGCGATATGGCGGCGCAGCAGGGTGGCTTTGACCGGGTTCAGGCCATCATCCGGGTCATCGATCAGGGTCAGCGTCTGCCGGGCGAAGCTGCGCGAACCGTTCACCAGCGCCCCCCACAACGTGCGCGCTTCCCACCAGCGGTTGTAGGCGCTGCTGTTGCGAAAACTCACCAGCACCACCAGCGCCGAGCCCAGTAGGGTCAGCGGGATAAGCGGTAGAGTGAACTTGCTGTTGAGAAACAGCATGAAGTCGATGGTGACCAGCACATCCCAGATCAGCAGCCAGAACAGCGACCAGCCGATGTAGCCGATGGTCTTCACGACCAGGCGGTACTTGCGGGTGATGATGTCTTTCACGCGGGTAACCTCAAGGCGTGGGTGATGGAGGATGGGACGTCGAGGGGGATCGAAGGTTCGCGTGCCGAATGTTGCAAGGGATTTAGAAGCTGACGTGAAGAGAAAAGTCTGACCAAATTAGAGGATTTGCCTGAATTCCTGATTCAGCGGAAAAACGACAGGGTAGGTCGCTTCAATCCTTGAATGGGTGTATCCATAAGGATACGTCGTTTTGACACTGTCTTGAGGGTCATTCGTGCCTTGGGGGTGGACCTTCTCGTTCAGCCACATGCAATGACCCGCTGATCCAGCGTGGTTAAGTCAGTATTTGCTTCATCTGCACCAACGCTACCCGCGTGCCGTCCCACGCCTGCCGCTCCTCGATGCCGAACGGTGTGAAGCCCAGCTGTGGATAAAGCAGCAGGCCCGCGGTGTTGTGATTGAAGCATGACACCCACACCTCCCGAGCGCTGTAATGCTGGCGGGCGAGGTCGATCATGGTGGTTACCAGGTAACGCGCTACGCCATGGCCGCGGGCGGCAGGGGCCACGACCACATTGCCAAGGGCACACGCGCCGCCGTGTTCGGCTTTGTAGAAGTTGGCAAAGGCCAGGACAGTACCGTTGCCTTCCACCACCGTGGAGCCGCTGCGTTGGGCTATGGCGTCGCTCAGCTGGGCAGGGGTGAAGGGATAGGTGGCTTTGGGGAACATGTAGAACAGTTCGTCCGGGCCCTGCGGGAAGTTGCAGATGACGGGGATGTCGTCAGGGTGGATGGGGCGGTGGGTCAGGTGCATGGCAGGTCCCTCTTGCGCTGGCGGATCGGGCCTTTTCGCGGGTGAACCCGCGAAGAGGCCATCAGCCTTCCATCATAGGCCGCTTTTGCACTCGCAGATGCGGGCCGCCAGTCAACTCAAGGCTTGGCGGCCACCGCCACGTAGCCTTTGACCGAAGCCGGTGCCTGGGGCTTGGCCTTGTGCGCCAGCAGGTACTGATAGCGCCGCCATTCCTTGTCGATTTCGCTGAACGACATGAACACGCTGATACGGTCCTTGCCGGCCAGGTCGGGACGCTTGCCGGCGTCAATCTCGCTGGTGGGTATGATGGCGACGTTGATGCCCACTACCGTGCCGTCATCCGCAAACACGGGCCCGCCCGACATGCCCTTGGTGATCGGGCCGTCATGCACCGAGTAGAAGACACTGCCAGGCGTGCCTTCAAGGCGTACCAATGACGGCAAGGCATGGCCCTTGCCCTGCATCGGCATCATAAAGCTGTTGAAACCTACCGCCGTCACCGCTTCCCCAGGCACGTACTGGCGCCAGCGCGGCACGCTGCTGGCCTTGTGCTTGAAGAACACCACATCGCCGAGGCCCTCGTGGACCACGTTGCGCAGGAAGGGGGTGTGTTTGGCGGTTACTGCGTAATCGTCGTTCCACTGGATGGCACTGGCCATCAGCAACATCGGCAGCGGCGCACCCGAGGTGACCACGAAAGCCTGGCTGTAGACGGGGTCTGAAACGTACGACGTTGGCACTCCATTGCACCCACTGAGCAGCATCATTGCCGCCATGCAGGGCGCGATTGTTTTCATGGGTCACACGGGGCGTGGAGAAATGGGAGTGCAACTATGGCTAAGTGCCATTACGCCAGCAATGCTTTCGGCATATATCCGACGAATGACAGCTTAAGTATTAATCCTGACTGCGGCCAATAGAATGCAGACATGGCTACAGGCCCCGGAGTCATTAGGGTGCCGTCAATTATTTCGTGCCGCTCCTGACGTGACCGTGCAAGCCGCACGCTCTGCATCAGATCAAAATTCGGGCATAAAAAAACCGACCAGTAAGGTCGGTTTTTTCCGGATCTTGGTGCCCCGAGGGAGACTCGAACTCCCACTCCTTTCGAAAACGGATTTTGAATCCGCCGCGTCTACCAATTCCGCCATCAGGGCGTGTGGCGCGCAGTATAGAGAGCTGCCGCTAGTCGGTCAATCGGCTTTCATGGTCAATTTTCACACATTGGGCTAAACTTCCCGGCCCTGCCGAACCGAACATCATCATGCGCGTCGCCGATTTTTCCTTCGAACTCCCTGATTCCCTGATCGCCCGCCACCCGTTGGCCGAGCGCCATGGCAGCCGTCTGCTGGTACTCGATGGGCCGACCGGCGCGCTGGCGCACCGGCAATTCCCCGACCTGCTCGAATACCTGCGCCCCGGCGACCTGATGGTGTTCAACAACACCCGGGTGATCCCGGCGCGCTTGTTTGGCCAGAAAGCCTCTGGCGGCAAGCTGGAAGTGCTGGTCGAGCGCGTGCTCGACAGCCACCGGGTGCTGGCCCACGTGCGTGCCAGCAAGGCGCCGAAAGAAGGCGCAGTCATCCTCATTGATGGCGGTGGCGAGGCCGAAATGGTCGCGCGCCATGACACGCTGTTCGAGCTGCGCTTCACCGAAGAGGTGCTGCCACTGCTCGACCGCGTCGGCCATATGCCGCTGCCGCCCTACATCGACCGCCCCGACGAGGGCGCCGACCGTGAGCGCTACCAGACCGTGTACGCCCAGCGCGCCGGTGCGGTTGCCGCGCCCACTGCGGGCCTGCACTTTGACGAAGCGCTGTTGGAAAAGATTGCTGCCAAAGGTGTGGAGCGGGCTTTCGTTACCCTGCACGTGGGCGCGGGCACGTTCCAGCCGGTGCGGGTCGACAAGATCGAAGACCACCACATGCACAAAGAATGGCTCGAAGTGGGCCAGGATGTGGTCGATGCCATCGAGGCCTGCCGCGCACGTGGCGGCCGGGTGGTCGCGGTCGGCACCACCAGCGTGCGTTCGCTGGAGAGCGCGGCGCGCGATGGCGTGCTCAAGGCCTTCAGCGGCGACACCGACATCTTCATCTACCCGGGCCGGCCGTTCCATGTGGTCGATGCCCTGGTCACCAACTTCCACCTGCCGGAGTCCACGCTGCTGATGCTGGTCTCGGCCTTCGCCGGTTACCCCGAGACCATGGCCGCCTATGCGGCGGCGGTCGAGCACGGGTACCGCTTCTTCAGTTACGGTGATGCCATGTTCATCACCCGCAATCCGGCGCCACGCGGCCCCGAGGATCAAGCATGAGTCGCACCTGTCGAATGTCCTTCGAACTGCTGGCTACCGACGGCAAGGCCCGTCGTGGTCGCATCACCTTCCCACGTGGCACGGTGGAAACCCCGGCGTTCATGCCGGTGGGCACCTATGGCACGGTCAAGGGCATGCTGCCACGCGATATCGAGGCCATTGGCGCCGAGATGATCCTGGGCAACACCTTCCACCTGTGGCTGCGCCCGGGCACCGAGGTGATCAAGAAGCACAACGGCCTGCACGACTTCATGCAGTGGAAAGGCCCGATCCTCACCGACTCCGGTGGCTTCCAGGTGTTCAGCCTGGGCGCCATGCGCAAGATCAAGGAAGAGGGCGTGACCTTTGCCTCGCCGGTCGATGGCTCGAAGGTGTTCATGGGCCCTGAAGAGTCGATGCAGGTGCAACGTGACCTGGGCTCGGACGTGGTGATGATCTTCGACGAGTGCACCCCGTACCCGGCCGAGCACGACGTGGCCCGCACTTCCATGGAACTGTCGCTGCGCTGGGCCCAGCGTTCGAAGAACGCCCACGCCGACAACACGGCGGCGCTGTTTGGCATCGTCCAGGGTGGCATGTACCAGGACTTGCGCATGCGCTCGCTGGAAGGCCTGGAAAACATCGGCTTCGACGGCCTGGCCATCGGCGGCCTGTCGGTGGGCGAACCCAAGCACGAAATGATCAAGGTGCTGGATTACCTGCCAGGCATGATGCCTGCTGACAAACCTCGTTACCTTATGGGGGTAGGCAAACCGGAAGATCTCGTTGAGGGTGTGCGCCGCGGCGTCGACATGTTCGACTGCGTGATGCCTACGCGTAACGCACGTAACGGCCATCTGTTTGTCGATACAGGGGTGATCAAGATCCGCAATGCGTTCCATCGCCATGATGAATCGCCGCTGGATCCGACCTGTGACTGCTATACCTGCACCAACTTCTCCCGTGCCTATCTCCATCACCTGGACAAGTGCGGCGAAATGCTGAGCAGCATGCTGAATACCATCCACAACTTGCGCCATTACCAGCGCTTGATGGCCGGTTTACGCGAGGCTATTCAACAGGGTAAATTGGCCGCCTTTGTCGACGCCTTCTACGCCAAGCGCGGGCTTCCTGTACCGCCTTTGGACTGACTGTCTGCATCCATTATTAGAAAATTACATTAGGAGTGCCCAATGAGCTTCTTCATCCCCGCCGCATACGCGGACGCTGCAGCACCTGCCGCTGGCCCAGCCGGTACCGGCTTCGAGTGGATTTTCCTGGTCGGTTTCCTGGTCATCTTCTACCTGATGATCTGGCGCCCTCAGGCCAAGCGCGCCAAAGAGCAGAAGAACCTGCTCGGCAACTTGCAGAAAGGTGACGAAGTTGTCACCAACGGCGGCATCGCCGGCAAGATCGTCAAGGTTTCCGATGATTTCGTGGTGCTGGAAGTCTCCGACACTGTCGAGCTGAAGTTCCAGAAGGGCGCCATCGCGGCCACCCTGCCAAAAGGTACGCTCAAGGCTATCTGAGTTACCGGTTTTATTTTCCAGTCGGGGCGCGCAACGCGCCCCGCGTCTTGAACGGGCGGCGTGATGCTGAACAAATACCCTCTGTGGAAATATGCACTGATCGTGCTGGTACTGGTGGTCGGTTTCATTTATTCCGCTCCTAACCTCTACCCGGATGACCCGGCGGTGCAGATCAGCGGTGCCAGTTCGGCGCTGCAGGTAAACCAGGCCGACCTCGATCGCGTCAGCAAGGCGCTGCTCGATGCCAAGATCGCCGTCAAGGGCGCGAGCCTGGGTGAGAAGGGCAGCGGGCTGATTCGCCTGACCAACCAGGAAGACCAGCTGCCAGCCAAGGATGTCGTGCGCAAGGCACTGGGCGATGATTATGTCGTGGCCCTGAACCTGGCCCAGACTACCCCGCAATGGCTGCGCAACCTGGGTGCGAGCCCGATGAAACTGGGCCTGGACCTGTCCGGTGGTGTGCACTTCCTGCTGGAAGTGGACATGGACAAGGCCATGACGGCCCGCATGAAAGTCTACGAAGGCGAGGTCAAGACCTTGCTGCGTAAAGAGCGCGTCCGCTACCGCAGCCTGCCCCAGCAGGATGGCGGCATCATGCTGGGCTTTGCTGACGATGCAACCCGCGAACAGGCACGTGCCCTGATCCGCAAGAATTTCAATGATTTCGACCTGACCACCACCGAGCGCAACGACCTCGCCGTGCTGCGTCTGGCGCTGACTCAGGCAAAAGTTGCCGAGATCCGCGAATACTCGATCAAGCAGAACCTCACCACCGTCCGCAACCGTGTCAACGAGCTGGGCGTGGCTGAACCCCTGGTACAGCGCCAGGGCGCCAACCGTATCGTGGTCGAGCTGCCAGGCGTGCAGGACACTGCCGAAGCCAAGCGTATCCTCGGTAAAACCGCCAACCTGGAGTTCCGCTTTGGTGCCGAACCGGGTGCGTCCAAGGCCACGACCGAAGTGTTCGAATTCCGTGAAGGCGGTCGTTCTGCCCCGGTCGAGCGCGGCCTGATCATCACCGGTGACCAGGTAACCGACGCCCAGGCCAGCTTTGACGAGCACGGCCGCCCACAAGTGAACATCCGCCTGGATGGCCACGGTGGCGAGCTGATGAGCCGTGCTACCCGTAGCAACGTTGGCCGCAGCATGGCGGTGATCTTCATCGAGCAGAAGCCGGTGACCCGCTATGTGAAGCAGACCGTCGACGGCGTCGAGAAAGACGTTGCCGTACAAAGCTTCGTGGAAGAGAAGAAGATCATCAGCCTGGCGACCATCCAGTCGCCGCTGGGCAGCCAGTTCCGCATTACTGGCCTGAATGGCCAGGGCGAATCGTCCGAGCTGGCCCTGCTGCTGCGTGCCGGTGGTCTGGCCGCGCCGATGTACTTCGCCGAAGAACGTACCATTGGCCCAAGCCTGGGTGCCGACAACATCACCAAGGGTATCGATGCTTCGCTGTGGGGTATGCTGTTCGTCTCGCTGTTCATCATCGCCATCTACCGCGGCTTTGGCGTCATTGCCACCATCGCCCTGGCGGGCAACATGGTATTGCTGCTGGCGCTGATGTCGCTGCTGGGCGCTACCCTGACGCTGCCGGGTATTGCCGGTATCGTGTTGACCATGGGTATGGCGGTGGACGCCAACGTGCTGATCTTCTCGCGTATCCGCGAAGAGCTGAAAGCCGGCATGTCGGTACAGCGCGCCATCCACGAAGGCTTCAACCGCGCCTACACCGCGATCATCGACGCCAACCTGACCAGCCTGCTGGTCGGCGGCATCCTGTTCGCCATGGGTACCGGCCCGGTCAAAGGCTTTGCGGTTACCATGTCCCTCGGGATTTTCACCTCGATGTTCACCGCCGTCATGGTGACCCGTGCAATGGTCAACCTGACCTGCGGCGGGCGTGACATCAAGAAGCTGTGGGTTTGAGGGAGCTGCGATGAAAACCATCAACTTCATGGGCGTGCGCAATGTTGCGTTCGCCATTACCGTGCTCCTCACCGTACTGGCGCTGTTCAGCTGGTGGCAGAAGGGTCTCAACTTTGGCCTGGACTTCACCGGTGGTACGCTGATCGAGCTGACTTACGAGCGCCCGGCCGACCTCAAGGCGGTGCGTGCCGAGCTGGTCGATTCCGGCTTCCACGAGGCCGTGGTGCAGAGCTTTGGCGCTACCACCGACCTGCTGGTGCGTATGCCGGGCGACGACCCGCAGCTGGGTAACAAGGTGGCCGCTGCCTTGCAGAAGGCCGGCGGCGACAACCCGGCTACCCTCAAGCGTGTCGAGTTCGTAGGCCCGCAGGTGGGTGAAGAGCTGCGCGACCAGGGCGGCATGGGCATGCTCATGGCCTTGGGCGGCATCCTTATCTACCTGGCCTTCCGCTTCCAGTGGAAGTTCGCCGTGGGTGCGATCGTTTCGCTGATCCACGACGTGGTGGTTACCCTGGGTATCCTGTCGTTCTTCCAGATTACCTTCGACCTGACGGTGCTGGCGGCGGTGCTGGCGATCATCGGCTACTCGCTGAACGATACCATCGTCGTGTTCGACCGGGTGCGTGAGAACTTCCGCGTCATGCGCAAGGCCTCGCTGATCGAGAACATCAACGTTTCGACCACCCAGACACTGCTGCGCACCATCGCCACTTCGGTTTCGACCTTGCTGGCCATTGCCGCGCTGCTGTTCTTCGGTGGCGACAACCTGTTCGGCTTCTCGCTGGCCCTGTTCATCGGTGTCATGGCCGGTACCTACTCGTCGATCTACATCGCCAACGTGGTACTGATCTGGCTGAACCTGAACAGCGAAGACCTGATCCCTCCAGTCAAGGCTGAAGGTGTGGACGAGCGCCCATAAGGCCCCGTCCCTACGCCGTACGGCGAGCAAAAAGGCGCGAGTGTTGAACTCGCGCCTTTTTTTTTGCTCCAAGGCTGGGAGAAGCGCGGGTTGAGACCCGCTGGTACGATCAGGAGGTTCACGTGAACAAATCAATGCTGGTGGGTGCGGTGCTGGGTGCTGTCGGTGTAACTGCCGGAGGTGCTGTGGCGACCTACAGCTTGGTGAACAAAGGCCCCGAAGTCGCCCAGGTGACGGACGTGCAGCCGATCAAGCAGCAGGTGAAAACCCCGCGTGAAGTGTGCAAGGACGTGGCCGTGACGCGTCAGGCGCCGGTCAAGGACCAGCACCAGATTGCCGGTACCGTGGTCGGTGCGCTGGCAGGTGGCTTGCTGGGTAACCAGATTGGCGGTGGTACCGGCAAGAAGATCGCTACCGTGGCCGGTGCGGTCGGTGGTGGTTATGCCGGTAACAAGGTTCAAGAAGGCATGCAGCAGCGTGACACCTATACCACCACACAAACACGCTGCAACACGGTCAACGACATCAGCGAGAAGGTGGTGGGTTACAACGTGACCTACTCCATCGGTGATCAGGTAGGCAAGGTGAAGATGGACCGCGAGCCAGGGGCGACCATTCCTCTGGACAAGAATGGCAAGTTGATCCTGAGCGAAGCTGCCCAGTGATCGATGTCGCCTGAGCCGGCCTCTTCGCGGGTAAACCCGCTCCCACACAGGTAATGCGATCCCTGTGGGAGCGGGTTTACCCGCGAAGAGGCCGGCTCAGGCAATGCGAAGCTGTCAGGTATAAAAAAAGCACCCCGAGGGGTGCTTTTGGCTTTCTGGCAATCCGCGTTTAGCGCTTCATGCTTTCCGGCAGGTGTGGCTGGATAGCGGTCAGTACGGCCTTGAAGCACTTGATGTTGCCTGCAACGATGTGGCCTTTGTCGAGGAAGTCGTGGCCACCGTTGAAGTCGCTCACCAGGCCACCGGCTTCCTGGATCAGCAGCACGCCGGCTGCCATGTCCCACTCGGCCAGGCCCGACTCCCAGAAGGCGTCGAAACGGCCAGCGGCCACATAGGCCAGGTCCAGGCTGGCGGAGCCGGCGCGGCGGATGCCGGCGGTCTGGCCAGTCAGGGCGCGGAACATGCCCAGGTAGTTGTCCATGTCGGCCATCTGGCCATCACGGAACGGGAAGCCCGTACCCAGCAGGGCGCCTTCCAGGCTGGTGCGCGAGCTTACACGCAGGCGGCGGCCATTGAGCTGGGCGCCACGGCCGCGGCTGGCGGTGAATTCTTCCTGGCGTACGGGGTCGAGCACCACGGCGTGCTCAAGGCGGCCACGGTATTTGCAGGCGATGCTGACGGCAAAGTGGGGAATGCCGCGAAGGAAGTTGGTGGTGCCGTCCAGTGGGTCGATGATCCACAGGTAGTCTTTACCTTCTTCGCCGGTGCCCGCGTGCATGCCCGTCTCTTCACCCTGGATGGAGTGGTTCGGGTAGGCCTTGCGCAGCGCGTCGACGATCTTCTGCTCGGCGGCACGATCAACCTCGGAAACGTAGTCCTTAGCCTCTTTCTCGTCCACCTTGATGCTATCCAGGCGTTCGATGGAGCGGAAAATCAGTTCACTGGCGCTGCGAGCGGCGCGCAGGGCGATATTCAGCATAGGCTGCATGGGCGGGTCACCTGGAGATGTTAAAGAAGAAAGCCGATCATTCTAGCAGAAAACTTTGTCGGCAGAAGTGTCACATTTGCTTTCATGGCGTTACGTCTGTCGGTTCTGTAAGATCGGATGCCCTGATTCCTGCATCTGTGAGCACAACACCTTGCTGCAAAATATTCGTGTTGTTCTGGTCAATACCAGCCACCCCGGCAACATCGGCGGCGCTGCGCGTGCCATGAAAAACATGGGCTTGTCGCGCCTGGTGCTGGTACAGCCGAAAGAATTCCCCGCCCTGGATGCCAGTGCCCGCGCCTCGGGTGCCGACGACGTGCTGGATAACGCCCAGGTGGTCGACAGCCTTGAACAGGCGCTGGTCGGCTGTAACCTGGTGATGGGGACCAGCGCCCGTGAGCGCAGCATCCCGTGGCCGTTGATTGGCCCGCGCGAGTGCGGGGCCAAGGCGGTGGAGCATGCCAAGGGTGGTGAAGAGATCGCCCTGGTGTTCGGGCGTGAACACGCCGGCCTGACCAACGAAGAACTGCAGCGATGTCACTTCCACGTGCACATTCCCTCCAACCCCGACTTCAGCTCGCTGAACCTTGCGGCCGCTGTCCAGGTGCTCTCTTACGAGGTGCGCATGGCCTGGCTGGCCGCCGGCGAAGCGCCGGGCAAAGTCGAGAAGGTTGACGCCAGCGAGCTGGCGACGATGGACGAAATGGAGCTGTTCTACGACCACCTGGAGAAAACCCTGGTGGGCATCGGCTTCCTCGACCCCGAAAAGCCCAAGCACCTGATGCCGCGCTTGCGCCGGCTGTATGGGCGGGTGGCGGTCGAGCGTTCGGAAATGAGCATTTTGCGCGGCATCCTCACCGAGACCCAGAAAGTGGTCCGGGGCGAGCCGCATAAACGGAAGGACTGACAGATGTTCGAACGCCTGCGTGAAGATATTCAAAGCGTATTCCACCGTGACCCGGCTGCGCGCAATGCCTTCGAGGTGCTCACCTGCTACCCGGGTATGCATGCCATCTGGCTGCACCGCCTGGGCAATGCCCTGTGGAAGCGTGATTTCAAGTGGCTGGCCCGGCTGGTGTCCAACTTCGGGCGCTGGCTGACCGGTATCGAGATCCACCCCGGTGCCACAATCGGCCGGCGTTTCTTCATTGACCACGGCATGGGTATCGTCATCGGCGAAACCGCCGAGATCGGCGATGACGTCACCCTTTACCAGGGCGTGACCCTGGGCGGTACCAGCTGGAATAAAGGCAAGCGCCATCCTACCCTGGAGAACGGCGTGGTGGTGGGGGCGGGGGCCAAGGTGCTGGGCCCGTTCACCGTCGGCGCCGGGGCCAAGATCGGCTCCAACGCGGTGGTGACCAAGGCGGTACCGCCCGGCGCTACGGCGGTGGGTATCCCGGGGCGCATCATCGTCAAGAGCGAGGACACCGAAGTCGAGGCCAAGCGCAAGGCCATGGCCGAGAAGATAGGCTTCGATGCCTACGGTGTCAGTGGTGACATGCCCGACCCGGTGGCGCGTGCCATCGGCCAGATGCTCGATCATCTACAGGCGGTCGACGAGCGGCTGGAGGGCATGTGTGGCGCCCTGACCAAGATGGGTAGCGATTACTGCGCCAAGGAGCTGCCCGCGCTGCCGGAAGATGATTTCACCGAGGTTGCCCAGGTGGTCCAGCGCGACACTCAGTCGCATTGATTACGCCGCACTGAACCCATGGTGACATACGGGGCGTGTGCTCACGCCCCTCGTCTGCTACAATCGCGCCCGCCTCCCTGATGCAAACCCGACTAAAGCAGTAGGTCTAATAGTTGACTTAAATGCTCGGGAATCGCATACTCGACACATCCCGAAACTCCCGTGGTACCCAATAGCCATGCGACTGACTACCAAAGGCCGATACGCCGTGACTGCCATGCTTGACCTGGCGTTGCACGCGCAGCATGGGCCGGTGTCTTTGGCCGACATTTCCGAGCGCCAGGGCATATCCCTCTCTTATCTGGAACAGCTGTTCGCCAAGCTGCGCCGTAGCAGCCTGGTTTCCAGTGTGCGCGGTCCAGGCGGTGGCTACCAGCTGTCGCGGGGCATGGAAACCATCCAGGTGGCCCAGGTCATCGATGCGGTCAATGAATCGGTCGATGCTACCCGGTGCCAGGGCCTTGGGGACTGCCATGCCGGTGATACCTGCCTGACTCACCACCTGTGGTGCGACCTCAGCCAGCAGATCCATGAATTCCTCAGCGGCATCAGCCTGGCCGACCTCGTCATGCGCCGTGAGGTGCAGGAAGTTGCCCAGCGCCAGGACCTGCGTCGTGTCGCAGGCCGAACCGCCCAGCTGGACAAGATTGAGACGTCAGCCGTCGATTGATCCCCCTGGGACGACGAGCGACGCCACCGCCTGATAGGAGAGACAAATGAAGTTGCCGATCTACCTCGATTACTCTGCGACCACCCCGGTCGACCCACGTGTGGCCCAGAAAATGGCCGACTGCCTGCTGGTCGACGGGAACTTCGGTAACCCGGCTTCGCGCTCCCACGTCTTCGGCTGGAAAGCCGAGGAAGCGGTCGAGAACGGCCGTCGTCAGGTTGCCGAACTGATCAACGCCGATCCGCGCGAAATCGTCTGGACCAGCGGTGCCACCGAGTCCGACAACCTCGCACTCAAGGGTGTCGCGCACTTCTATCAGACCAAGGGCAAGCACATCATCACCTCCAAGATCGAGCACAAGGCGGTCTTGGATACTGCTCGCCAGCTGGAGCGTGAAGGTTTCGAAGTGACCTACCTGGAACCGGGCGAAGACGGCATCGTCACCCCGGCCATGGTAGAAGCGGTGCTGCGCGACGACACCATCCTGGTCTCGCTGATGCACGTGAACAACGAAGTCGGCTCGATCAACGACATCGCCGCCATCGGTGAACTGACCCGCGCACGCGGCGTCCTGTTCCACGTCGACGCTGCCCAGTCGGCCGGCAAGGTCGAAATCGACCTGCAAAAGCTGAAAGTCGACCTGATGTCGTTCTCGGCGCACAAGGCCTACGGCCCGAAAGGCATCGGCGCGCTGTATGTCAGCCGCAAGCCGCGTGTACGCCTTGAAGCCATCATTCACGGCGGTGGCCATGAGCGCGGCATGCGTTCGGGCACCCTGCCAACCCACCAGATTGTCGGCATGGGCGAAGCTTTCGCCATCGCCAAGCAGGAAATGGCCGCCGAAAACGTGCGCATCAAGGCCCTGAGCGACCGCTTCTTCAAGCAGGTTTCGGACCTTGAAGAGCTGTACGTCAATGGCAGCAAGACCGCCCGCGTGCCGCACAACCTGAACCTGAGCTTCAACTACGTCGAAGGCGAATCGCTGCTGATGTCGCTGAAGGACATCGCCGTATCGTCCGGTTCGGCCTGCACCTCCGCATCGCTCGAACCGTCCTACGTACTGCGCGCTCTGGGCCGCAACGACGAGCTGGCGCACAGCTCGATCCGCTTCTCCTTCGGCCGTTTCACCACCGAAGAAGAAGTCGACTATGCCGCGCAGAAAGTCTGCGAGGCCGTCAACAAACTGCGTGAGCTGTCGCCGCTGTGGGACATGTACAAAGACGGCGTTGACATCTCCAAGATCGAGTGGGCCGCCCACTAAGCAGTCGCCGGCAAGAGCGGCTCCCTGATGAGGAAGGAATTGCACCATGGCATACAGTGAAAAGGTCATCGACCACTACGAAAACCCGCGCAACGTCGGCAAGATGAATGCCGAAGACCCGGACGTTGGCACCGGCATGGTCGGCGCCCCGGCTTGCGGCGACGTTATGCGCCTGCAGATCAAGGTCAACGAGCAGGGCGTTATTGAAGACGCCAAGTTCAAGACCTACGGCTGCGGTTCGGCCATCGCTTCCAGCTCCCTCGCCACCGAGTGGATGAAGGGCAAGACCCTGGACGAAGCCGAAACCATCAAGAACACCCAGCTGGCTGAAGAACTGGCGTTGCCGCCGGTCAAGATCCACTGCTCGGTACTCGCCGAAGATGCCATCAAGGCAGCTGTACGCGATTACAAGCAGAAGAAAGGCTTGATCTAAGTCGCCTGTTGCGAGGTAAGGAGTCCTGATGGCTATCAGCATGACAGAAGCCGCCGCCAACCACATTCGCCGTTCCCTTGACGGGCGCGGCAAAGGTGAGGGCATTCGCCTGGGCGTGCGCACCACCGGTTGCTCGGGCCTGGCCTACGTGCTGGAGTTCGTCGACGAACTGGCGGATGAAGACCAGGTGTTCGAGAACCACGGCGTAAAGGTGATCATCGATCCCAAGAGCCTGGTCTACCTCGATGGCACCGAGCTGGATTTCGTCAAGGAAGGGTTGAACGAAGGCTTCAAGTTCAACAACCCCAACGTGCGCGGTGAGTGTGGCTGCGGCGAAAGCTTCAACGTTTGAGGCTGGCTGTGGGTACTCCTTGTCATTACGCATTGTTTGACCTCCAGCCAAGCTTCCGCCTGGATCTGGACAAGCTGGCCACTCGCTATCGCGAGCTGGCCCGCGAAGTCCATCCTGATCGCTTTGCCGACGCCTCCGAGCGTGAGCAGCGCGTAGCGCTGGAAAAGTCCGCAGCCCTCAACGACGCCTACCAGACCCTGCGCAGTGCGCCGCGTCGCGCCCGCTATTTGCTGGCCATCAGCGGCCACGAAGTGCCTCAGGAAGTCACGGTCCATGACCCAGAATTCCTGTTGCAGCAAATGCAGTGGCGTGAAGAGCTCGAAGAGTTGCAGGACGAAGCCGACCTTGACGGTGTCGGCGTGTTCAAGAAGCGCCTGAAGGCCGCCCAGGACACGCTGAACGAGGACTTTGCCGCCTGCTGGGATGCCCCAGGCGAGCGCGACAAGGCCGAGCGCCTGATGCGCCGCATGCAGTTCCTCGACAAGCTCGCCCAAGAAGTGCGCCAGCTGGAAGAGCGCCTCGACGATTAACCCGGTGCTGCCCGTGATGGCACCTAAGGTATTCAGATAAGCATGGCCCTACTGCAGATTGCCGAACCCGGTCAAAGCCCTCAGCCGCACCAGCGCCGCCTGGCGGTGGGGATCGACCTGGGTACCACCAACTCTCTGGTCGCCGCATTACGCAGCGGCCGTAGCGAGCCCCTGCCCGACGCGCAGGGTAACGTGATTCTGCCGTCCGCGGTGCGCTACCTCGAAGGGCGCAACGAAGTGGGGCAGGCCGCGCGTGATGCCGCTTCCAGTGACCCGCTGAACACCGTGCTGTCGGTCAAGCGCCTGATGGGGCGCGGTCTGGCCGACGTCAAGCAATTGGGCGAGCAGCTGCCATACCGCTTTGTCGGCGGCGAGTCGCACATGCCGTTCATCGACACCGTGCAGGGGCCGAAAAGCCCGGTGGAAGTGTCCGCTGATATCCTTAAAGTGCTGCGCGAGCGCGCCGAAGCGACCCTGGGTGGCGAGCTGGTTGGTGCGGTGATTACCGTGCCGGCCTATTTCGACGATGCCCAGCGCCAGGCCACCAAGGACGCTGCGCGCCTGGCTGGCCTGAACGTGCTGCGCCTGCTCAACGAACCAACCGCAGCCGCCGTGGCCTATGGTCTGGACCAGAACGCCGAAGGCGTGGTGGCCATCTATGACCTGGGTGGTGGTACCTTCGATATTTCCATCCTGCGCCTGACTGCTGGCGTGTTCGAAGTGCTGGCTACCGGTGGCGATACCGCCCTGGGCGGTGACGATTTCGACCACGCCATTGCCGGCTGGATCATCGAGCAGGCTGGCCTGTCGTCCGACCTGGACCCAGCCACTCAGCGTGAGTTGCTGCAAACCGCCTGCGCTGCCAAGGAAGCCCTGACCGACGCCGACGTGGTCAGCGTCAGCCATGGCAGCTGGCAGGGCGAACTGAGCCGCACGGCCTTCGAAGCCATGATAGAGCCATTGGTTGCCCGCAGCCTCAAGGCTTGCCGTCGCGCTGTGCGCGACAGTGGCGTCGAGCTCGAAGAAGTCAGTGCCGTGGTCATGGTCGGTGGTTCGACCCGTGTGCCGCGGGTGCGTGAAGCCGTGGGCGCGCTGTTTGGTCGCGCCCCGATGACTTCGATCGACCCTGATCAGGTTGTGGCCATTGGTGCCGCCATCCAGGCCGATACCCTGGCCGGCAACCGCCGCGAAGGTGGCGAACTGTTGCTGCTTGATGTCATTCCGCTGTCGCTCGGTCTTGAGACCATGGGTGGACTGATGGAAAAGGTGATCCCGCGCAACACCACCATTCCGGTGGCCCGTGCACAGGAGTTCACGACGTATAAAGATGGCCAGTCGGCCATGATGATCCACGTCCTGCAAGGTGAACGCGAGCTGATCAGCGACTGCCGCTCGCTGGCACGGTTCGAGCTGCGCGGTATCCCGGCGATGGTTGCCGGCGCTGCCAAAATTCGCGTGACCTTCCAGGTGGATGCCGATGGTCTGCTCAGCGTTGCGGCCCGCGAACTGGGTTCGGGCGTGGAAGCAAGCATCCAGGTCAAGCCGTCTTACGGCCTGACCGACGGCGAAATCGCCCGCATGCTCAAGGACTCCTTCGAGCACGCAGGTACCGATAAGCAGGCCCGTCAGTTGCGCGAGCACCAGGTGGACGCCGAGCGCCTGCTCGAAGCAGTACAGGGCGCCCTGGACGCCGACGGTGACCGCTTGCTCAGCAGTGACGAGCGCGATGCCATTGCATTCCAGATGCAAGAACTACGTGATTTGCTGAGCGGCACCGATGGCGCAGCCATCGAGCAACAGACCAAGCGTCTGTCGCAGGTGACCGACGCATTTGCCGCCCGTCGCCTTGATTCGACGGTGAAAGCCGCACTGGCCGGGCGCAACCTGAATGAGATCGAGGAGTAACCGATGCCGCTGGTGACATTCCTGCCGCATGAGAAGTTCTGCCCTGAAGGGCTGACCGTGGAGGTCGAGCCGGGGACCAATATCCTGGAACTGGCCCACGACCATCACATCGAGATGGAAAGCGCCTGCGGCGGCGTCAAGGCCTGCACCACTTGCCACTGCATCGTGCGCAAGGGCTTCGATTCCCTCAAAGAGGCCGACGAGCTTGAAGAGGACATGCTGGACAAGGCATGGGGCCTGGAAGCGCAGTCGCGCCTGGGTTGCCAGGTGGTTGTAGGTGATGCAGACCTGACCATCGAGATACCCAAGTATTCGCTCAACCACGCTGCCGAAGCACCGCACTGAGGGCCTGTACATGAGTCTGAAATGGGTTGATGTACTTGAGATCGCAATCCAGCTTGCAGAAAGCAAGCCTGAGGTCGATCCTCGTTATGTGAATTTCGTGGACCTGCACCGTTGGGTGCTGGCATTGCCAGACTTCAGCGACGATCCGTCACGCGGCGGTGAGAAAGTGCTCGAGGCAATCCAGGGCGCCTGGATCGACGAAGCCGACTAAGCGTCACTTGCAGGTTAGGCAATCCCCTGAAACCCGCGTATAATTCGCGGGTTTAATTTTTCGTAACACTCATATTCTGGAGTTTTCCATGGCTGTTCAACGTACTTTCTCGATCATCAAGCCTGACGCAGTTGCCAAAAACGTCATCGGCAAGATCACCACTCGCTTCGAAGAAGCCGGCCTGAAAATCGTTGCCTCGAAAATCAAACAGCTGTCCAAAGCCGAAGCCGAAGGCTTCTACGCTGAGCACAGCGAGCGCGGCTTCTTCGGTGACCTGGTTGCCTTCATGACTTCCGGCCCGGTCGTTGTACAGGTTCTGGAAGGCGAAAACGCCATCGCTCTGAACCGTGAGCTGATGGGCGCTACCAACCCTAAAGAAGCTGCTGCCGGCACCATCCGTGCTGACTTCGCCGAGTCGATCGACGCCAACGCCGTTCACGGTTCGGACTCCGAAGCTGCTGCTGCTCGCGAAATCGCTTACTTCTTCGCTGCTACCGAGGTAACCACTCGCTAAGCGAAAGCTTACGGGTGAGGGTGAATCCATGACGACATCTACTGGCAAAATCAACCTGTTGGGTCTGACCCAGCCGGAAATGGAACAATTCTTCGACTCGATCGGGGAAAAGCGCTTCCGTGCCGGCCAGGTGATGAAATGGATTCACCATTTTGGCGTGTCCGACTTTGCGGCCATGACCAACGTAGGCAAGGCCTTGCGCGAAAAGCTCGAGGCCGTTGCCGAGATTCGCCCACCGGAAGTGGTCAGTGAAGACATTTCCGCCGACGGCACCCGCAAATGGGTGATCCGCGTTGCCTCCGGCAGCTGCGTCGAGACCGTCTATATTCCTACCGACGATCGCGGCACCCTGTGCGTATCGTCGCAAGCCGGCTGTGCCCTGGACTGCAGCTTCTGCTCCACCGGCAAACAGGGCTTCAACAGCAACCTCACTGCCGCTGAAGTCATCGGCCAGGTGTGGCTTGCCAACAAATCCTTCGGGACCGTCCCTGCCAAAGTCGACCGCGCGATCACCAACGTGGTCATGATGGGCATGGGCGAGCCCTTGCTGAACTTCGACAACGTCATTGCCGCCATGAAAATCATGATGGATGACCTGGGCTATGGCATTTCCAAGCGTCGCGTCACCCTGTCCACCTCGGGCGTGGTGCCGATGATCGACGAACTGGCCAAGCACATCGACGTGTCGCTGGCCCTGTCGCTGCACGCGCCGAATGACGAGCTGCGCAACAAGCTGGTACCGATCAACAAGAAGTACCCGCTGAAAGTGCTGCTGGAATCGTGCATGGGCTACATGTCCACCTTGGGTGGCAAGCGCGTGCTCACCGTCGAGTACACCCTGCTCAAGGACGTCAACGACCAGCCTGAGCATGCCGCGCAAATGATCGAGTTGCTGCGCGATGTGCCGTGCAAGATCAACCTGATCCCGTTCAACCCGTTCCCGCATTCGGGCTACGAGCGGCCGAGCAACAACGCCATTCGTCGCTTCCAGGACCTGCTGCACCACGGTGGTTTCAACGTCACCACCCGCACCACCCGTGGTGAGGACATCGATGCCGCCTGTGGCCAGCTGGTCGGCCAGGTCAACGACCGTACCCGTCGCAGTGAGCGCTACATCGCCGTACGCCAGCTTTCCGCGGACGTCGAGCTGCAAGACAGCGCCGCCAGCCACTGACCGGGACCTTGCCCATGAGCCTGCGCGCTGCGCTGTCGATCCTTGCGCTTTCGCTGCTGGCCGGCTGCGTGTCGGGCGGCGCGGGCGACCCCTTGGCCAGCCGCCAGGGCAGGGTGGAAGCGGGGCGGGCTTATGTGCAGCTAGGTCTGGGTTATTTGCAACAGGGTTTGACCGGGCAGGCCAAGGCGCCGCTGGGCAAGGCCCTGGCCCTCGACAGCCGTGATGCCGACGCGCACGCCGCCCTGGCGATGGTGTTCCAGGCCGAAGGCGAGCCGTTGTTGGCCGAAGCGCACTTTCACAAGGCCTTGTTGGCCCGCGCTGGCGATACGCGAATTCGCAACAATTACGGCAGTTTCCTTTATGCTCAGGGGCGATTTGCCGAGGCCCAGCAGATGTTTCGCCTCGCCAGTAGCGATACCCTGTATCCTGAGCGCTCACGCGTGTACGAGAACCTGGGCCTGACTGCCCTGAAGCTCGAACGCCGCGACCAGGCGCACGCGTATCTGCTCAAAGCGTTGCAACTCAACCAGCGGCAACCAAAAGCGTTGCTGGAAATGGCTGAGTTGTCCTACGAAAACAGGCATTATGTGCCGGCCCGGGACTACTACGATCGTTTCAGCCAGTTGAGCGACCACGATGCCCGTAGCCTGCTGCTGGGTAGCCGCCTTGCCAGGGTGTTCGACGAGCAGGGCACACTGGCCGAGCTGGGCCAGCAATTACAACGACTTTATCCCGGTACGCCGGAATATCAGCAATACCTGTCGGAGCAACGATGAACGCCGCGCATCCCGAAGTAGCAGTAGCGCCTGGCCAGAACCCCGGTGAGCTTTTGCGCCTGGCCCGTGAGAAACGGGACTGGTCTCAAGCCGAGGTGGCCCGCAAGCTCAACCTCACTGTCAGTTCGTTGAACCATGTGGAAACCGGCGCCTTCGACAAGCTGCCCGGTCATACATTCGCCCGTGGTTATATTCGCGCCTATGCCAAATTGATGGACCTTGACCAGGCCACCCTGGTAGAGGCCTTCGACCGCTACACCGGTACCCACGCCAAAGGCAGCGATGTGCACTCGCTGGGGCGTATCGAAGAGCCAGTACGCCTGTCGCACAATATTCTGCGCGGCGTCAGCCTGCTGTTGTTGGTGGTCGTGGTCGGCGGTGGCTTCGTCTGGTGGCAGGACCAGGGCAGCCTGCGTGGCAAGGACCTGGCCAAGATCGCCCTGGAGCACGTCGAAGTCGAAAGTGCCGACGGCACCACCCAGATTCACCCGCTCGACGAACCTGAAGATCAGGCGGTTACCGCAGGCCAGCAGCCCGAGAGCGCGCCGCTGGCACTGGAGCAGGGCACTGCCGAGCAGCCTGCCGCTGCCGCCGAACAGGCGCCGGCAAGCCCGGCGCAATTGTCTGCTGCCGCACCCGCCCGGCAGGCGCCTGCGCAATCTGCAGCCAACGTAGCGCCTGCGCCGGTAGCACCAGCTGCACCGGCCGCCGCTGCGCCTGTAGCACCTGCAGCTGCCGTGGCCGCTGCCGAGCCCGCCGCAGTACCGGCAGGCAGCGCCAAGGTCGCCATCCAGTTCACCGCCGATTGCTGGACCCAGGTGTCCGATGGCAACGGCAAGGTGCTGTTCAGCGCCGTCAAGCGCAAGGGGGACAACCTCGAGCTGACCGGCAAACCGCCGTTCGCGGTACGCCTGGGCTTTGCCCGGGGCGCCCAGGTCAGCTACAACGGCCAGGCCGTCGATGTTGCCCCGTTCACCAGTGGCGAGACTGCTCGCCTGAAGTTGGGACAGTAAGTCATGCACGGCGAATCTCCGATCAAACGTCGCGAATCCCGCAAAATCTGGGTCGGCAATGTGCCGGTGGGTGGTGATGCACCTATCGCGGTGCAGAGCATGACCAACACCGATACCAACGATGTCGCCGCCACCGTGGCGCAAATCCAGCGCCTGGTCGATGCCGGCGTGGATATCGTGCGGGTTTCGGTGCCGGACATGGACGCGGCCGAGGCGTTTGGCAAGATCAAGCAACAGGTCAGCGTACCGCTGGTTGCCGACATCCACTTCGACTACAAGATCGCCCTGCGCGTGGCCGAACTGGGCGTCGATTGCCTGCGGATCAACCCGGGCAATATCGGCCGCGAAGACCGTGTACGCGCCGTGGTCGACGCTGCCCGCGACCGTGGTATCCCCATCCGTATCGGTGTCAACGCCGGTTCTCTGGAAAAGGACCTGCAGAAGAAGTACGGCGAACCCACCCCGGCGGCGCTGGTCGAGTCGGCCCTGCGCCATGTCGAACATCTGGACCGCCTGAACTTCCAGGACTTCAAGGTCAGCGTCAAGGCCTCCGACGTGTTCATGGCCGTCGAAGCCTACCGCCTGTTGGCCAAGCAGATCGTGCAGCCACTGCACCTGGGCATCACCGAAGCCGGTGGCCTGCGTTCGGGGACGGTGAAATCCGCCGTCGGCCTCGGTATGCTGCTGGCCGAGGGCATCGGCGATACCATCCGTATCTCGCTGGCGGCCGACCCGGTCGAAGAAGTGAAAGTCGGCTACGACATCCTCAAGTCGCTGCACCTGCGTTCGCGTGGCATCAACTTCATCGCCTGCCCGAGCTGCTCGCGGCAGAACTTCGATGTGGTCAAGACCATGAACGAGCTGGAAGGGCGCCTGGAAGACCTGCTGGTGCCGCTGGACGTGGCGGTGATCGGTTGTGTGGTCAACGGCCCCGGTGAAGCCAAGGAAGCCCATGTAGGGTTGACCGGCGGCACGCCGAACCTGATCTACATCGACGGCAAGCCGGCGCAGAAACTGACCAATGACAACCTGGTCGATGAGCTGGAAAGGCTCATCCGTCAGAAAGCGGCCGAAAAGGTCGAAGCCGACGCGGCGCTGATCGCCCGTGGCTGACACACAGAATTCGTAAGGACTTTTCGTGAGCAAATCGCTGCAAGCCATCCGTGGCATGAACGACATCCTGCCAGAACAGTCGCCACTGTGGCGCTACTTCGAAGGCACCGTGGCCGGTCTGCTGGACACCTACGGGTACAGCCAGATCCGCACGCCGATCGTCGAGTTCACCGAGCTGTTCAAGCGCTCGATCGGTGAAGTGACCGACATCGTCGAAAAAGAGATGTACACCTTCGAAGACCGTAACGGCGATTCGCTGACCCTGCGTCCCGAAGGCACCGCCGCTTGCGTCCGTGCCGTGCTGGAACATGGCATCACCGGCAACGGCCAGGTGCAGAAACTGTGGTACATCGGCCAGATGTTCCGCCATGAGCGCCCGCAGAAGGGCCGCTACCGCCAGTTCCACCAGATTGGCGTGGAAGTGTTCAACCTGGACGGTCCGGACATCGACGCCGAGCTGATCATGCTGACCTGGCGCCTTTGGGGCCTGCTGGGCATCCAGGACGCGGTCAAGCTGGAGCTTAACAGCCTGGGTACCAGCGAAGCCCGCGCGCGCTACCGTGATGCGCTGGTCGAGTTCCTCTCGGCGCGCCTGGAGCAACTGGATGAAGACAGCCAGCGCCGCCTGAAGAGCAACCCGCTGCGTATCCTCGACAGCAAGGACCAGAACACCCAGGCGGTGCTGGTGGGTGCGCCGAAGCTGGAAGATTACCTGGACGAAGCGTCGCGCGTGCACTTTGAAGGCCTCAAGGCCCGCCTGGACGCCGCCGGCATTCCGTTCGTGATCAATACCAAGCTGGTGCGCGGCCTGGACTACTACAGCAAGACCGTATTCGAGTGGGTCACCGACAAGCTGGGCGCCCAGGGTACCGTGTGTGCCGGCGGCCGCTATGACGGCCTGGTCGAGCAGATGGGCGGCAAGCCGACCACCGGCGTCGGTTTCGCCATGGGTATCGAGCGGCTGATCCTGCTGCTGGAAACCCTGGGCAAGGTACCGGAATCCATCAGCCGCCAGATCGACGTCTACCTGTGTGCCTTCGGTGAACAGGCCGAGCTGGCAGGCCTGCGCCTGTCCGAAACCCTGCGCGACCGGTTGCCGGGCCTGCGCCTGGCGGTGAACGCAGGCGGTGGCAGCTTCAAGAGCCAGTTCAAGAAAGCCGACAAGAGCGGGGCGCTGTTCGCCCTGATCCTCGGTGACGAGGAACTGGCCAGGCAAGAAATCGGCTTCAAGCCCCTGCGTGGCCAGGGTGAACAACAGAACATTGCCTGGGATGCTCTGGCAGAGCACCTGGAAACCGCGATCGCGCAAGCGTAACGCGGTTCAACAAGCGAATAGGCGAAAAGGAGTATTGGGGTGTCGAGTACCGATGATGATGACCTGGCAGGGGTCAAGGACTGGTGGAACCGCAACGGCAAGCCGCTGCTGACTGGCGCGTTGCTGGCAGGCGTGGTGGTGTTGGGCTGGAATACCTGGCACAAGTACCAGAACAACCAGTCCCAAGGTGCCTCGCAGCTGTATCAGGCGTTGATTGAAACCAGCCTGACGCCGACTGGCCAGCCAGACGCCACCAAGGTCGCGGAACTGGCCAGCAAGCTCAAGAGCGAGTTTGGCGGCACCGCTTACGCCCAGTACGGTAGCCTGTTCGTAGCCAAGGTCGCGGTCGAGAGCGGCAAGCTCGACGACGCCGCTGCCGAGCTCAAAGGCGTGCTGGACAAGCCGGCCGATGTGACCCTGGGCGAGATTTCGCGCCAGCGCCTGGCTCGCGTGCTGGCAGCCCAGAACAAGGCCGAGGATGCCCTCAAGCTGCTGGACGGCGACGCCGACAAGGCTTTCCTGGCCAGCCGTGAAGAATTGAAGGGTGACCTGCTGGTGCAGCTGGGTCGCGCCGACGACGCGCACAGCGCTTACGAGAAAGCCAAGGCTGCGCTGTCGGATGAGGCGGCGGTCGGTGGCCTGCAATTGAAGCTGGATGACCTGGCTAAAGGGGACGCGTAAGTGATCGGTTGGAAACATGCAGCAGTGCTGACCCTGGCCGTACTGGCCGCCGGTTGCAGCAGCAACAGCAAGAAGGAACTGCCCCCGGCCGAGCTGACCAAGTTCACCGAGGAAGTGGTGCTGAAGAAGCAGTGGAGCCGTTCGATCGGTGACGGCCAGGGTGAGACCTACAACACCCTGGTACCGGCTATCGAGAACGACCGTATCTATGCTTCCGACGTCAACGGCGAAGTCTTCGCCCTCGACCGCATCACCGGTGATGTGGTGTGGAAGAAGGACTTGGAGCTGCAGGTTTCCGGCGCGGTTGGCGTGGGCTATGGCCTGGTCATGCTCGGCACCCTCAAGGGTGAAGTCATCGCCCTGGACTCCAGCACCGGTGAAGAGCGTTGGCGCTCGCGTGTGACCAGCGAAGTGCTGGCCCCGCCTGCCAACAACGGTGACGTGGTCGTGGTGCAGACCCAGGACGACCGCCTGATCGGCCTGGATGCCGCCACGGGTGACCGCCGCTGGATCTATGAGAACTCCCCGGCCGTGCTGACCCTGCGTGGCACCGGTGCACCGATTGCCACCAATCGCCTGGCCGTCGCCGGCCTGTCCACCGGCAAGGTGGTGGCGGTGGACATCAACAACGGTGTGCCGGTGTGGGAAAGCCGCGTGGCCATCCCGAAGGGCCGTTCCGAGCTGGACCGTGTGGTTGATATCGACGGCGGCTTGCTGCTGTCTGGTGGTACCCTGTACGTCAGCACCTACCAGGGCCGTGTAGCGGGCCTGGACCTGGAAAGCGGCCGCGAGCTGTGGCAGCGCGATGCTTCCAGCTATGTAGGTGTCGCACAGGGCTTCGGTAACGTCTACGTCAGCGAAGCCTCGGGTACCGTGGAAGGCGTGGATGAGCGCTCTTCCAGCGCCCTGTGGAGCAACGACAGCATGGCTCGCCGCCAGTTGACCGCTCCTGAAGTGTTCAGCAGCTACGTGGCTGTGGGTGACTTTGAAGGTTATCTGCACCTGCTGAGCCAGGTGGATGGCCGCTTCGTTGGTCGTGAGCGTATCGACAGCGATGGCCTGCGCGCCCGCCCACTTGTGGTCGGCGACACCATCTATGTCTTCGGCAACAGCGGCAAGCTCGAGGCACTGACCATCCGCTGAAGCTATGCTTGAAACCTTGGCGGGTTTCAAGCTGCGGCGTAGGACACGCCGCCCAAACTCCGGCCGCTGCCTTGCAGCGGCCTTTGCATTTTCAAGAATTCGAGAGTGGAGAGCCGATGGTTCCCGTAATTGCCCTGGTGGGCCGCCCGAACGTCGGCAAATCCACCATGTTCAACCGCCTGACCAAAACCCGCGATGCAATCGTGGGTGACCTGTCAGGCCTGACCCGTGACCGCCAGTATGGTGATGCCAGCTGGCAGGGTCGTTCCTTCATCCTGATCGACACCGGCGGTATTACCGGTGACGAAGTGGGCATGGATGAAAAAATGGCCGAGCAGTCGCTCATGGCCATTGAAGAAGCCGACTACGTGCTGTTCCTGGTCGACGCCCGCGCCGGTATGACCGCCGCCGACCAGATGATTGCCGAGCACCTGCGCAAGCGCAACAAGTCGGCGATTCTGGTCGCCAACAAGATCGACAACATCGACCCCGACGTGGCTCGCGCCGAGTTCTCGCCGATGGGTATGGGCAACGCCATTCCGGTGGCGGGCTCCCAAGGTCGTGGTATCAGCGCCCTGATGGAAGCTGTGCTCGGCCACCTGCCGCGTGATGCCGAGGAAGAAGCCCTCGACCAGGACGTCGCAGAAGGCGAGGAGGCCGTGCGCATTCCTGGCCCAAGCGAGAAGGATGGCATCAAGATCGCCATCATCGGCCGCCCGAACGTCGGCAAGTCGACCCTGGTCAACCGCATGCTCGGCGAAGAACGTGTGGTGGTCTACGATGAGCCGGGTACTACCCGAGACAGTATCTACATCCCGTTCGAGCGTGATGGTGACAAGTACACCTTCATCGACACCGCCGGGGTGCGCAAGCGCGGCAAGATCCACGAGGAAGTCGAGAAGTTCTCGGTGGTCAAGACGCTGCAGGCGATCAAGGACGCCAACGTCGTCATCTTCGTCATGGACGCCCGTGAAGGGGTGGTTGATCATGACCTGAACCTGCTGGGCTTCGCCCTCGAAGCCGGCCGCGCCATCGTCATCGCGCTGAACAAGTGGGATGGCATGGAGCCGGGTGAGCGTGCCTACGTGAAGACCGAGCTGGAGCGCCGGCTGTTCTTCGTCGACTTCGCCGACATCCACTTCATCTCCGCCTTGCACGGCACCGGCGTGGGCAACCTGTACAAGTCGGTGCAGGCCGCGTTCACCTCGGCTGTGACCCGCTGGCCAACCAGCCGCCTGACACAGATCCTCGAAGATGCGGTCAGCGAGCACCAGCCGCCGCTGGTCAACGGCCGCCGCATCAAGCTGCGCTATGCCCACCTGGGTGGTGCCAACCCGCCGCTGATCGTGATCCACGGTAACCAGACCGAGAGCATCCCCAAGTCCTACTCCCGTTACCTGGAAAACACTTACCGCCGCGTGCTGAAACTGGTCGGCACACCGATCCGCATCGAGTACAAGGGCGGTGAGAACCCGTTCGAGGGCAAGAAGAACACCCTCACCGACCGCCAGGTCAACAAGAAGCGCCGCTTGATGTCGCACCACAAGAAGGCCGAGAAGAAGCGCCGCGACAAGCGCTGATTCCGCGTCAGCTTCTTCGCGGGCTTGCCCGCTCCCACAGGTCCTCCACAGATTTTGAATATTGTGCAGCATCTGTGGGAGCGGGTTCACCCCGAAGAGGCCCTTTGATCCAGAGCAATCCCCCTATTGTTTCAACCTTTTTCCTGACTGCTTGATCCGCTATGCTCGGACTCCACCCCGTGCCGGATACACCCCAGGAAAGAGGGCTCCATGATCCGCAGCAAACTGCCGAATGTCGGCACGACCATCTTCACCACCATGTCCCAGCTCGCCGTGCAGACTGGCGCGCTCAACCTGTCCCAGGGTTTCCCTGATTTCAACGGCCCGCAGGCCCTGCTCGATGCAGTGGGCCGGCATGTGGCTGCCGGGCACAACCAGTATTCGCCAATGACCGGGCTGCCGGCTTTGCGCCAGCAGGTGGCGGCCAAGGTGGCGCGGCTGTATGGCGCACAGGTGGATGCCGACCAGGAAGTGACCATCACCCCTGGTGCCACCGAGGCGATCTTCTGTGCCATCCAGGCGGTGGTCCATGCCGGTGACGAGGTCATTGTCTTCGACCCGTGCTACGACAGCTACGAACCTTCGGTGGAACTGGCCGGTGGTCGCTGCGTGCATGTGCAACTGAGCGACGGCGACTTCCATATCGACTGGCAGAAGTTCAGCGAGGCCCTGAGCCCGCGCACCCGCATGGTCATCCTCAATTCGCCGCACAACCCCAGTGGCGCCCTGATCACCCGCGAAGACCTTGAACAGTTGGCAATGCTGATTGCCGACCGCGATATCTACCTGGTCAGCGATGAGGTCTACGAGCATCTGGTGTACGACGGCGTCCACCACGCCAGCGTACTGGCCCACGAGCAGTTGTATCAACGTGCCTTTGTGGTCAGCTCGTTCGGTAAGACCTATCACGTGACCGGATGGAAGACCGGCTATGTGATTGCGCCCCCGGCGTTGAGTGCAGAGCTGCGCAAGGTGCACCAGTACGTCAACTTCTGTGGCGTGACGCCGCTGCAGTGCGCCCTGGCCGACTTCATGGCCGAGCACCCTGAGCATATCGATGAACTGCCGGCTTTCTATCAGGCCAAGCGCGATCTGTTCTGCGGCTTGCTGGAGGGCTCACGCTTCAACTTTACCCGCACGGCGGGCACTTATTTCCAGCTGGTGGATTACTCGCAGATCCGCCCGGACCTGAACGATGTCGACATGTCGCTGTGGCTCACCCGCGAGCACGGTGTGGCGACCATCCCGGTATCGGTGTTCTACCAGCAACCCATCCCCGAGCAACGCCTGGTACGCCTGTGCTTTGCCAAACGTGAGGAGACGCTGCGTCAGGCAGCGGAACGACTATGCGCGATCTGAGCACACTGCCCAACCTGAAAGTCGCCCTGGTGCAAACGACCCTGGCCTGGCACGACCGCGAGGCCAACTATGCGCACTTCGAGGTGCTGCTGGAACAGGTCGGGGAGGTGGATCTGGTGATCTTGCCGGAGATGTTCACCACGGGTTTCTCGATGCAGTCCGAAAGCCTGGCCGAGCCGGAAAATGGCCCGACCTATAAGTGGCTGAAGGCCCAGGCGAAGAAGTACAACGCGGTGATTACCGGCAGCGTGATCATCCAGGCCGCCGATGGCAGCCACCGCAATCGCCTGCTGTGGGCCCGGCCGGACGGCGAAATTCTGCACTACGACAAGCGCCACCTGTTCCGCATGGCCGGTGAGCACAAGCACTACACCCCCGGTGAACGCCAGGTGCAGTTCGAGCTCAAGGGCTGGCGGATCCGCCCGCTGATTTGCTACGACCTGCGCTTCCCGGTGTGGAGCCGTGACGCTCAGGACACGGACCTGCTGCTGTATACCGCCAACTGGCCGGCGGCGCGCCGTCAGCACTGGAATCGTCTGCTGCCGGCGCGGGGCATCGAGAACCTGTGCTATGTGGCGGCCGTGAACCGGGTGGGCACGGACGGCAAGGGCTTTGCTTATTCGGGCGACAGCCAGGTGCTGGACTTCCAGGGCGAGAGCCTGCTCAGTGCCGGTGAGGCAGACGGGGTGTTTACCGCCGTGTTGAGCGCTGCGGAACTGGCGGCGTACCGGGCCAAATTCCCGGCCAACCTGGATGCCGATACCTTCGATTTACACTGACAGCCTGTACCGGCCCTATCGCCGGCAAGCCAGCTCCCACAGGTAACCCACTGCCCTCGGGCCCGGTGCTGTACCTGTGGGAGCTGGCTAGCCGGCGATAGGCCAGTACCGACTACATCAATGAATGATCAGTAAACATCTCGCCGATACCGCCCATCCTCGATCAACTGCTGCACAGCGGCCTCCCCAAGCATGCCGTTGAGCGCCGCATCTACCCCCGCAGCCATCCCTTGCAGGCTGCCGCAGACATACACAAAGGCGCCATCCGCCACCCAGCGCTTGAATTCCTCGGCCTGCTGCAGCAACACATCCTGCACATACACTTTCTCGGCCTGATCCCGCGAAAACGCAAGGTCCAGGCGTGCCAGGTCGCCGCTTTGCAGCCACCCTTGCAGCTCGTCACCACACAGCAGGTCATGCGCCTGATTACGCTCGCCAAACAGCAGCCAGTTGCGCTGTTCGCCAGCGTTCACCCGGGCCCGGATCAGGCTGCGCAGGCCGGCCAGGCCCGTGCCGTTACCGATCAGGATCATCGGTGCAGCTGCCTCCGGCAGGTGGAAGCCGCTGTTGCGCCGCAGGCGCAGGCTCAGCGTACCGTTTAGTGGCAGGTATTCGGTGAGCCAGCCAGAGCCCAGGCCCAGGTTGCCATCGCTATGGCGCTCCTGGCGTACGATCAGCTCCAGCACGCCATCACTGGCGATGGAGGCGATGGAGTATTCGCGGCTGCCGATTGGCACCAGAGCGTCGACCAGCGCTTGCGGCTGCAAGCCGATCAGGTGATCACGGCGCGCGGGCAACTGGCGGCCAGCGAGGGCTTGGGCAAGGGTTTCGTCCAGACCGTTCACGTGTACCCGTGCACTGGCGTCCAGCGCCATGCCTTTGAGGAACGCGTCGATCCTTGGTTGCCCATTGAGTGGCAATATCTCCACCAGGTCGCCAGCGTCCCAACTTGCAGGCTCTTCAGCCAGCAGGCCGAGCAAGTACACCGGCTGGCCTTGGCTGCCCGGGTTGAGCAGTTCGCGACGCACCAGTGACCAGTTGCCAAAGCTTGGCGGCTGCCAGGCGGCCACCGGCTGGGCGCCCGTCAGTTGTGCCAGTTCCTGCTGCCATTGCTGCAGGGCGGCCTGGTCGGCGTTGTCCACCTCCACTGGGCTGAATGCACTGCTGGCTCCGCGCTCTCCCAGCCAGGCCTGCAGGCGGCGGGCGAAGCCGCAGAAGTGCGGGTACTGACGGTCGCCGAGGGCGAGCAGGGCGTAGTTGAGGTTGTTCAGCGCCCAAGGCTGGCCGAGCACCTTGCGCTCGAACGCGCGGGCGCTGTCGGGTGCTTCGCCGTCGCCAAAAGTACTGACCACGAACAGCGCACGGCGGGCCTGGCGCAAGTCGTCTTCACGCAGTTCGGCCAGTGCACGTACCTGCACTGGCAAGCCAGCTGCCTGCAACTGGCCGGCACTTTGCCAGGCCAGTTGCTCGGCAAAGCCGCTTTGGCTGGCGAAGCCGATCAACCAGCTGTCGTCGCTGCCATTGCTGCTGGCAACGTTGCCACGGGCTGCGCGTACCTGGCGTTTCTTGCGGCGGCGGTCGAGGTACAGCAGCCAGCCCGTGACGAAGAACAGCGGCATGGTCAGGCTGGCGAGGGTGACGATGATGCGCCCTGGCAGGCCGAAGTATTCGCCAACGTGCAGGGCGTAGACGCTCTGCAGCAGTTGGGCCTTGAAGGATTTGTCGGCGTAGCGGTCGTGTTTTTTTACCTGGCCGGTGGCCGGGTCCAGCATCAGGGTGTTGAAGGCGCGTGGGTGGTCGGCGCTGTCCAGCAGGTAGAACAGGTTGGCTGGCTGGCCGCCAACCGGTGGCAGGCGCAGGTTGTACGTGGCAAGGCCTGGGCCTGCGGCGTCCTTGAGGTTGGCCCAGATGGCGTCATAGTCGACCACCAGCGGCGGGGCGTTCTTGTCGACTTTCTGCGGGCCGTGGCGGCCACGGCCTTCACCGCGTTTTTGTTGCTGGCCGGCTGCCGGGGCGTCGGCCAGCAGCTTGTTCAGGCCTTCGCGGTACCACTCATAGGACCAGAACAGGCCGGTAAGGGCGAACAGAAGATAGAACAGCAGGCACCAGGTGCCTGCCACGGCGTGCAGGTCCCAGTTGAAGGCACGGCCTTTCTTGGCCCAGTCGAAGGTCAGCCAGGTGCGCCAGTCCAGCGCCTTGCGCGGCCAGCGCAGGTAAAGGCCGGACAGGCAGAAGAACACCAGCATCAGGGTACAGGCACCGGTGATCTGCCGGCCGGTGTCGCCCATGGCCAGGAAGCGGTGCAGGTTGAGCATGAGGTTGAAGAAGCCTTGCCCGGCCACTTCACCTTTGAGTTCGCCCGTATACGGGTCGGCATAGCGCAGCTCGCCTCGGCGCTCGCCCGGTGCTGGCGTGAAGAAGATACGTGCGGCGTTGCCTTCACGCACATCCACCCACAGCATCGACACCTTGTCATGCTGCTGGGCTTCGACCCGTTGCACCAGCTCGGCCGGAGGCAGCACGCCTTCGGGGCGCACTTCTACTTTGAGTACATCGGCATTGAACGCACGCAGCAGTTCTTCCTGGAACGAGTACAGGGCTCCGGTGATGCCCATCAGGGCCAGCACCAGGCCAGCGGTGATGCCAAAGAACCAGTGCAATTGGAACAGCGTCTTCTTCACCACATCGATCACCTTGTGTTGCTACCGCAGACTGCGCGGCGTGCATTATGCCTTGATACGCAAAAGCCCCGCTCAATGAACGGGGCCCTTGGTTGTTGCTTTAGAAGTGCACGCTGGTGGTCAGCAATGCAGTCCGCCCGGCCGCCTGGTTGGCGAAGTGGGTAGAGAAGGCCTTGTCGTAGTACACCTCGTTGGTCAGGTTCTGCACGTTCAACTGCAAGTCGACGTTCTTGGTCAGCTTGTAGGCGGCCATGGCGTCGTAGCGTACGTAGCTGTCAACCATGGTGGTGTTGGCCACGCTGCCGTACACGTCATCCACGTAGAACGCACCGCCACCCACGGTCAGCTTTGGCGTGATCGAGTAGGTCGTCCACAGGCTGGCGCTGTTGTTCGGGGTGTTCGGCAACTGGTTGCCATCGTTGGCCTTGCCCAGTGGGCCGCCGTCGATCTGGCGAGCCTGCATGTAGGTGTAGCCGGCGAATATCTGCCACTTGTCGGTGATCTTGCCGCTGGCCGACAGTTCGATGCCTTGTACGCGGGTTTCGCCGACGTTTTCGTAGGTGGTGGTGTCCACCTGGACGCGGGCGTTTTCCTTCTCGGTGCGGAACAGCGCGGCGGTCAGCGACAGGCGCTGGTCGAGCAGGTCCCATTTGGTACCGATTTCGTAGTTGGTGGTTTCCTCTGGCTCCATGTCACTGGCCAACAGGTTGCCGGTACGGTCAGGGGTGCCACCCAGCGGGTTGCCTTCTGTACCTTCGCCGAGCATCGAGCCTGGTGGCGTTGCAGAAGTGGCGTAGGAAACGTAGATACTGCCGTTTTCCGCCGGTTTCCACACCAGGCCCAGTTGGCCGGTCACGAACTCGCTGACATCCTTGCCTTTGGCGGTGGTGGTGCCAGCAGCGTTGTAGGTCTTGTAGTCGGTGTCGAAGTGGTCGTAGCGCAGGCCCATGTTGACCAGCCACTCGGGGGTCAGCTCCAGGGTGTCGAATACGTACAGTGCACGGGTCTTGCTGTTGGTGGTGGTGCCGGCGTAGTTGCGCGAAATGGCACCGTTCCACGGGTCATCCGGGTTCGGGTTGCTCAGCGAGGTGCAGTTGTAGCCGCTGGTGGCACCGATCATGCCCGGGGTGCAGTTGGTATTGGCAGCGCCGCCAGGGACCGTGTCGGTGTCGACGGTGTAGGACGAACGGTCGCTCTCTTCGCGGCTCAGTTCGATACCGGTCGAGAAGCTGTTTTTCATGCCACCGACGTAGAACTCGCCGAACAGGTCGGTCTGGTTGGTGGTCGTGGCGGTGTTGCCCACGCGGGTATTGGCACGGCGCCAGACGCTGCCGTTGTTGACGTTGCCCTTGCTGTCGTCAGGCTGGGTCAGGATGTAGTCCTGCATGCTGTTGCCGTGACGCAGGGTGTTCTTGATGGTCAGCGAGTCGGTCAGGTCGTGCTCGACCGCGAAGGTGGCGATGTCTACACGGCTCTTGCGGAAGTCGCGACCGGTCAGGCCGTAGAAATTGTCGCTGTCGCCGCCGTCATTCGGCTTGCTCGGGTGGGCCGAGGTGCGCCCGGCGCTGCCGTTGGTCGGGATGGTGTACGGAATACCCGAATCCGGCAGGTCATCGCTCTCCAGGTGGTAGTAGTCGAGGTTGACGCGGGTCGGCGTGCCCAGGCCGAAGGCCAGCGACGGGGCGATACCCCAGCGGTCGTAATTGACCTTGTCGCGGCCGGCAACGTTGCTTTCGTGGGTCATCAGGTTCAGGCGGCCGGCAACGGTATCGCTGAACTGGTAGTTGCCATCGAAGGTGTAGCGCTGGGTCTGGTCGCTGCCCCAGGTCCAGGCACCGTCCAGCGAGTTGCCCAGGTGCGCGCGCTTGCTGACCAGGTTGATGGTACCGCCGGCGGCGCCACGGCCACCGATGGCCGAGTTCGGCCCCTTGGCCACTTCCACCGACTCGATGGCGAAGATTTCGCGGGTTTGCGCGCCAGTGTCACGCACGCCGTCCAGGTACGTATCGCCCTGAGCGTCGAAGCCACGGATGAACGGACGATCGCCTTGCGGGTTGCCACCTTCACCGGCGCCAAACGTGATGCCTGGCACGGTACGCAGGGCGTCCTGCAGGGTCAGGGCATTGGTGTCCTTGATCACTTGCTGCGGGATCACGGTAACCGAGCGCGGGGTGTCCACCAGCGGCGCGGTGTACTTCTGCGAAGCGGCTTTTTCGACCTTGTAATCGGTGCTGGCTTGTTCAGCCTTGCCGTTGACGCTGGTGGCATCGAGGGTGATGGCACTGCTGGCGGCCGGGTCGGCGGCATACACCGACGAGGCGCTAAGCGCGACGCCGATGGCGGATACGATCAGGCGTGGCGAACTCACTGCAGATGGTACGTACTGGCGCATTGCTAAGGACCTTCCCCAAGGTGTTGAGGCGGCGGATCTTAATGTAAGCAATTGTGACTCACAATTGAGATTCGTTACCATTCGTGAGGAATTTACAATCTTTACAATTAGCCTTTACGGTTTCATCAAGCTGAAACGTCTTAAGCGGCGAAAGGGCTTGTGTAGCGCAAAAGGGAATCAATATCATTGGCGCCTTTACATTTCCTAACGGTGCTGCCGCCATGCTGCTTCACATCCCAGGCCTGTTTGACGCTGACGAACTGGCCCGTATCCGCGAGGCGCTGGAGCAGGCCGACTGGGCCGATGGCAAGGTGACTGCCGGTTACCAGTCGGCCAAGGCCAAACACAACCTGCAGTTGCCGGAAGGGCACCCGTTGGCCAAGGAAATCGGCACTGCGCTGATCGACCGCCTGTGGAAAACCCCGCGCTTCATGTCGGCGGCCCTGCCGCACAAGGTGTTTCCGCCGTTGATCAACTGCTACCGCGAGGGTGGCAATTTCGGCTTTCATATCGATAACGCCCTGCGTCAGCCCAAGGGCAGCCCGGAGCGGGTACGCACCGACCTGTCTTCCACGCTGTTCCTCAGCGACCCGGACAGCTACGACGGTGGTGAGCTGGTGATCCAGGACACCTATGGCGTGCAGCAGGTCAAACTGGCTGCCGGTGACCTGGTGCTGTACCCCGGCACCAGCCTGCACAAGGTCAACCCGGTGACCCGGGGCCAGCGTTATGCTGCGTTCTTCTGGACTCAAAGCCTGGTGCGCGAGGACAGCCAGCGGGCGCTGTTGTTCGAGATGGACAATGCCATACAGCAACTGACTGCCGATGTACCGGAGCACCCTTCGTTGCTACAACTGACCGGCACCTATCACAACCTGCTACGCCGCTGGGCCGAGGTCTGAGCCGTGTCTTACCAATTGCGGCGTGAAGAAGCGGTGGATGTCGCCGGCCTCAAGGCCATGCTCGAACACAGCCCCGGCCAAGCCGCCCAGGCGATCCTGGCGGCCGCCGGGCAGGGCGTGGTCGAGGCGCAGTTGCTGCTCGGGCAGATCCTGCTCGACGGGCGTGGCATCGAGGCGGATGAGGCCGTGGCGCGGCGCTGGTTCGGTATCGCCGCCCAGGGCGGCAGTGCCATGGCGCACAACATGCTTGGCCGGTGCCTGGAACATGGTTGGGGTGGCGATCAGGATGTGGCCCAGGCAGCCATTCACTATGCACGCGCGGCCGATGTCGGTCTGGACTGGGGCCTTTACAACTTAGGCAACCTGTTGGCCACGGGGCGTGGGGTGCCGGCCAACCAGGCCCAGGCCCTGCTCTGTTACGAGAAGGCCGCGCAGATGGGCCATGCCAAGTCGATGAACCTGTACGGGCGCTATCTTGAGCTCGGCATTGCCACGGCGGCGGGCCCCGCGCGGGCCGTGCGCTGGTATCGGCGCTCGGCGCAGGCGGGAGACTTTCGTGGGATGTTCAGCCTCGCGACGGTGCTGCTCGAGCGAGGGCAGGCTGCTGAGGCCGAGCCTTGGCTGGCGCGTGCACGAAAGGAGGGCAATGTGAACTTCCTCAAGAGCGCACTGGCCACACTGCAGACTGGCGGGGCACCGATGGCAGCCTATGTGCAAGCCTATGCCGAAGAACTGCAGCAACGAGTTGCCGAGGAAACGTCCACAGCTTAGAGACATGCCTGCGCTTCGATAATCTCCTCGCCCTCAATCAAAACGTAGTGCGGGCGGGGGGATGAATGGTATGACAGCAATAAACTTGGACACTTCTTTTACAGCCCAGCTGGACTGTCTTAATTGGGGCACGTCGATCAAGCCCGTAATGATCATCGAGAGTGCGTTCATGGACATGGCCGATTCTGGCTGGCTGTGCCTGCCTGAATCCTTCGATACAGTAAATACGACGCCGGTGACGCTGCGCTTCGATTTCATCGAGCGACGGGATAACCGTCGGCATTATCGGGTTACCTGCGTTACAGAGGGCTCGCACTACTTCGGGCGGCAAATGGATTCCAGTCTCAATCGATTTCTTGGTTTCTACCGATCAGTGTCCGACGATGTGTTCTGGAAGATCGAGGAGATTGGTGTGCATGGGGAAGGGGAGAACGCTCGTCCCGCATTCATTTTGCGAGATCGCCTGGGGTATACCGTGAAGATCAAAACCCACGGCCCGGGGCTCAGCCTCATTGCCTATCTGAGCACTCATAGTGTCACGAGCGATGAGGTGCACTTTACGTTGGCCGATTACAAGCCTCTGTGATGTACGGGGTATCGCTGCAGATAGAACGGGGCCTTGCGGCCCCGTTGTGCATTACAGGTAGTAAGCCTTCAGCGGCGGGAAGCCGTTGAATTCCACCGCGCTGTAGCTGGTGGTGTAGGCACCGGTCGACAGCCAGTACAGGCGGTCACCGATGGCCAGGTTCAGCGGCAGGCCGTATTTGTAGTTTTCGTACATGATGTCGGCACTGTCGCAGGTCGGGCCGGCGATGACGACTTCTTCGGCTTCGCCTTTCTTTTCGGTCCAGATCGGGAACTTGATGGCTTCGTCCATGGTTTCGATCAGGCCAGAAAACTTGCCCACGTCGGTGTAGATCCAGCGCTCGACGGCAGTGCGCGATTTGCGCGCCACCAGCACCACTTCGCTGACCAGGATACCGGCGTTGGCAATCAGCGAACGGCCTGGCTCCAGGATGATTTCCGGCAGCTCGTCACCAAAGTCTTCCTTGAGGAAGCGGATGATTTCTTCGGCGTAGGTTTCCAGGCTGTTGGTACGGGTGATGTAGTTGGCCGGGAAGCCGCCACCCATGTTGATCAGCTTCAGCTCGATGCCGTCTTCTTCCTTCAGGCGCTCGAAGATCACTTTGACCTTGGCGATGGCGGCGTCCCACACGCTGATGTCGCGCTGCTGCGAGCCCACGTGGAAGGAGATGCCGTAAGGCACCAGGCCCAGGTCACGCGCGAGGATCAGCAGGTCCATGGCCATGTCGGTCTGGCAGCCGAATTTACGGGACAGTGGCCAGTCGGCAGTGGTGGAGCCTTCAGTCAGGATACGCACGTACACTTTCGAACCCGGTGCGGCCTTGGCAATATTGCGCAGGTCGGCTTCCGAGTCGGTGGCGTACAGGCGCACGCCCTTCTCGTAGAAGTAGCGGATGTCCTTGGACTTCTTGATGGTGTTGCCGTAGCTGATGCGGTCAGCGCTGACGCCGCGGTCCATCACCTTGTCCAGCTCGTAGATCGAGGCGATGTCGAAGCTCGAACCTTTCTCTTTGAGCAGGTCGATGATTTCGACGGCAGGGTTGGCCTTGACGGCGTAGTAGACCTTGGCGAACTCGAAGCCCGCACGCAGGTCGTCATAGGCCTGGCTGATCATCTGGGTATCGATGAGTACGAACGGGGTTTCCTGCTTGTCGGCGAACGCCTTCATTTTCTGGAAGGTGTCACGCGCGAAATAATCTTCGACCTGGATCGACATGCTCAGGGACTCCATGGGCAAACTGAAAATTTAAGTGGCTGCAAACTGAACGTCCTCCGTATCCCCACTTTGGTTCGCCTACTCAGTACTTGAGCCGGATGGATCGTTTCCAGCATGGACGTTCGGCGCGCACTTTAGGGCGTGAAGAATGCAGAATCAACAGGCAATCCGGGCGTGATCGACCTGGCTCGACGACCAGCCATGTGAATAACCGACTCGTGTGACCGGCTGATGTTCCCTGCGATGTTTCAAGCGTTAAATATTGTGGAATACACCGTATTGGCGCTTTGGCGGGTGAAGCCGCTTCCATAGGGATTGTGGAATGCCTGCAGACGCGGGTTCACCTGCCAATGGGCCTCAGGTGTTCATATTTATGGCCACATTTTCCTGGTACCCACGTACAGGAAATCCTCCATAAATTTTTTGTTACCGACTGGCGGATTTGCTGGTTTTGATGCGAAACATTACTATTCGCACCCTTATCCGCCTCCCTGATGACCCAGACCGTGTCCGGACACAAAGGCTTCCTCGATCATTATCATGAGCTGATCGGCACCTGGACGCGCAAACTGCGCAGTCGTCAGCAGGCCGAGGACCTCGCCCACGATGCCTTTGTCCGGGTATTGGAAAACCCGCGCGAGCAGGTCGAGCAGCCGCGCGCCTACCTGCACCAGACCGCACGCAACCTGGCCGTAGATGGCTTGCGCCGCGAAGACCGCCGCCAGGCGCTGGCGCTGGAAGCCATCGACAATGGCACCACCGGCAGCGATGACCCGGAGGCCTATGTGCATGCGCTGGAACTGGCCGACAGCGTCGAGCGGGCGCTGGCCGAGTTACCGCTGAACTGCCGCCAGGTGTTCATCTGGCAGAAGCTCGAGGGCCTGACCCAGGCCGAGATCGCCGAGCGCATGGGGTTGAGCAAGAACATGGTCGAAAAGTATATGATCCGCACGCTCCGGCATTTGCGTGAGCACCTGGATGTGTCGGCATGAAGCGTCAGGAGACCTTTTCGATGAAACAGCACGGTACTGATACCGTCCGCGAGCAGGCGGCCGCATGGTTTGCCCGCGTGCAGGATGCGCCTCGGGATGCCGGGCTGCAAAAACAGTTGCGCGCCTGGTTGGCCAGCGACGAGCGCCACCGTCAGGAGTACCAGCACCTCAGCCGTGTGTGGCAGGCCGCCAACTTCATTCCACGCCAACGCCTTGAAGCGTTGTGCCAACCGGACCGGGTGCAGCAGTTGCCACGTCGGCGCTTCATGCGTCAGGCCCTGGCCGCCAGTGTGGCGGTGTTGGCACTGGGGCTGGGCTGGGGCGGCTGGCACTATCAACAACTGAATCACCAAGCCAGCGTGCAGACTGCCTTCAATGAGCGCCGCCAGGTCGAATTGCCGGATGGCTCGCAACTGGAGCTCAATGGCAGTACACAGTTGCAGGTCGAGTTCAGCGCTGGCCAGCGGCATATCCGCCTGAATGCCGGCGAGGTGATGTTCAGCGTCGCCCACGACAGTGCCAGGCCGTTTGTGGTGGACACAGCTCAAGGCCGTGTGACCGTGACCGGTACCCGCTTTGATGTGCGTCTGGACCCGGCCAGTACCCGTGTCGCGGTAGAGCAGGGTTCGGTGCGTGTGCAGGGCAAGGGCGCCGCCCTGGCGCAGCTTGCGGCTGGCCAGGGTTCGCACATAGATGCACAAGGCGCGGTGACCGCCCCCTACGCAGTCAATACGGCTGCCGTCACAGCGTGGCGCCAGGGCAAGCTGGTGTTCGACAACGCCACCCTCGCCGAAGTGGTGGCCGAAGCATCGCGCTACCGTAGCCAGCCGTTGCGCGTTGCCCCCGGTAAAGTCGCCCAGATGCGCCTTTCGAGTACCTTCAGCACCGACGACACCGACGCACTGTTGCGGGCCTTGCCGAGCATCCTGCCGGTGGCCATCAAGGCCCATGAAGATGGCTCCCGCGAAATAATCGCGAAATAGATTCAGGTTTTTTTCGCTCGTTCGTCTTCCTCGCCAGCTGCAACTGCCAAGCATTTCCATTTGCATGCAGTTGGCGTTTATTCCGCATTCAGGAAGTTTCGACGACGTGAACAACAACAAGCCTTTATTACGCTTGCGCGCCCTGTCGCTGGCCTTGGCGGTCAGCGCCGTGACTGTCAACAGCCAGGCCGCAGAGGCGGGCAAAACCCTCCAGATCCAGGCCCAACCGCTGGGTTCGGCACTGAACCAGCTCGGCCAGCAAACCAACCTGCAGCTGTTCTTCAGCCCCGAGCTGGTGGCGGGCAAACAGGCCCCGGCGGTGTCCGGCAACCTGGCGCCGGTGCAGGCGTTGCAACAGTTGCTGCAAGGCAGCGGGCTGACCTTCGAGATGTCCCAGAACACCGTGGTGGTAAAGCCGCTGCCGACGGCCCTCGACCTGGGCAGCGGCAGCCTGGAGCTGGCGCCCACCGACATCAAGGTGGTCGGTGACTGGTTGGGCGATGCCCAGCAAAGCGTGGTGCAGAACCACCCCGGCGCCCGCACCGTGGTGCGCCGCGAGGCAATGGTTGAGCAGGGCGCGATGAGCGTGCGCGACGTACTGCGTGGCATCCCGGGTGTACAGGTGCAGGACTCCAACGGTACCGGCGGCAGCGACCTGTCGCTGAACGTGGGCGTACGCGGCCTCACCTCGCGCCTGTCGCCACGCTCCACCGTATTGATCGACGGCATCCCGGCCGCCTTCGCGCCGTATGGCCAGCCACAGCTGTCGATGGCGCCGATTTCCTCAGGCAACCTGGACAGCATCGATGTGGTGCGTGGTGCCGGTTCGGTGCGCTATGGCCCGCAGAACGTGGGTGGGGTGATCAATTTCGTCACCCGGGCGATTCCGGAAAAGGCCTCGGCGGAACTGTCCACCACCCTTGAAACCTCCCAGCACGGCGGCTGGAAGCACACCGAGTCGGCCTTCGTCGGCGGCACGGCGGACAACGGCATGGGCGTGGCGCTGCTGTACACCGGGGTGAACGGCAACGGTTACCGTGAAAGCAATAATGGCAACGACATCGACGACGTCATCCTCAAGACCCACTGGGCGCCCACCGATGTCGATGAGTTCTGGCTCAACTTCCATTATTACGATGGCCGTGCCGACATGCCCGGCGGCCTGACCCAGGCGCAGTACGACAGCAACCCTTATCAGTCGCTGCGCGACTACGACTACTTCGCCGGCAGGCGCAAGGATGTGTCGTTCAAGTGGCAACGCCAGCTCGACGATGCCACCCAGTTCGAAGTACTGACGTATTACACCGACAGCTTCCGCGGCAGCGCCATCGCCTCGCGTGACATGAAGACCCTGTCCTCTTACCCGCGCAACTACCACACCTTCGCCATCGAGCCACGGGTGTCGCGCATCTTCTTTGCCGGCCCCACCACTCAGGAAGTCAGCGTGGGCTATCGCTACCTGAAGGAAGCGATGCGCGAACAGTCGACCCGCCTGGCGCTGATCGACAACGTGCCGACCGTGACCCCGACCTCTGACGGCCATGTGTTCCAGGACCGCAGCGGCGGCACGGAGGCCAGCGCGTACTACATCGACGACAAGATCGATGTGGGCAACTGGACCATCACGCCGGGCATCCGCTTCGAGCACATCAATACTGACTGGCGCGACCGCCCGGTGCTGGATGCCAACAACCGCCCGGTGGCGGAGAAGAAGCGCAGCATCACCAGTAACGAGCCACTGCCGGCCCTGAGCGTGATGTACCACATCTCCGACGCGTGGAAAGTGTTCGCCAACTACGAAACCTCGTTCGGGAGTTTGCAGTACTTCCAGCTGGGCCAAGGCGGTACTGGCAACAGCACGGCCAATGGCCTGGAGCCGGAAAAGGCCAAGACCTACGAAATCGGCACGCGTTATGACAATGGCGGTTTCGCGGGTGAACTGACCGCGTTCTACATCGACTTTGATGACGAACTGCAGTACATCAGCAACGACGTAGGCTGGACCAACCTCGGGGCGACCAAGCACCAGGGTATCGAGGCTTCGGTGCGTTATGACCTGGCTGGGCTGGACCCGCGCCTGGAAGGGCTTTCGGTGAATGGTGGTTACACCTTTACCCGGGCCACGTATGAAGGTGAAATCCCGGGCTTCAAGGGCCGTGACCTACCGTTCTATTCACGTCAGGTGGCCACCGCCGGCGTGCGTTACGCGGTTAACCGCTGGACCTGGAACCTGGACGCCTATGCCCAATCCAGGCAGCGCGCACCGGGGACCGGGATCAATGCCGATGGCAGCTTCAACGGCGACTACATCACCGAGCCGAGTGCGGATGGGCAGTATGGTGATATCCCGGGTTACGTGACCTGGCATGCCCGTGGCGGGTATGCGTTCGGGCCAGAGATGTCCAACCTGAAGCTGGCGGCGGGGGTGAAGAACCTGTTCGACAAGCAGTATTTCACCCGCTCCAGCGACAACAACGCCGGCCTCTATGTAGGTGAGCCGCGGACCTTTTATGTGCAGGCCAGCGTAGGGTTCTGACTGGAGATTGCTGGGGCCGCGTTGCGCCCCATTCGCGGGACAAGCCCGCTCCCACAGGTACAGTGTCAGTCTCAAGGCTTGCGCCGTACCTGTGGGAGCGGGCTTGTCCCGCGAATGGGGCGCGAAGCGCCCCCCGGCTTTCTACGAAACCACCGCTTCGGCTGGCGAGACGATGCTGGTCTTGGCCCCGCGCGATCTGCCCGAACTCAGGTACGCCGCAATCGACTCCTGCGTCACCTCGCCCAAAAACACCTGCTCGGCATCCAGCACCGGCAACCACGCCCGGTTGAACTCGTACATGCGCGACAGCAGGATGCGCAAATGTTCATCGTGCGACGCCGTGGCATTGAACGAACGCAGGAAGTCGCCACACGTCCCTTGCTGGCGGTGCATGTCACGTCGGCGCACATAGCCCAGTGCCTTGTTCTGTGCATCGGTCACCACGACATAGCGGCGGTCGTGCTCATCCAGCAGCTCGAGCGCATCGCTCACGGGCGTTTCCGGGCTCACCGATGGCGCGTTGTCCGCTGCATCCTCGGCGCGTACCAGCAGCAGGCGTTTGAGGGTGCTGTCCTGGCCAACGAAGTTGCTCACGAAGTCATCCGCCGGGTGCGCCAGCAGGGTGTCGGGGTGGTCCAGCTGCAACAGTTTGCCGGCACGGAAGATGGCAATCTTGTCGCCCAGCTTGATGGCCTCGTCAATGTCGTGGCTGACCATGATCACGGTCTTGTTCAGCGCCCGCTGCATCTCGAAGAACTCGTTCTGGATCATTTCGCGGTTGATCGGGTCGACCGCGCCGAACGGCTCGTCCATCAGCAATACCGGTGCTTCGGCCGCCAAGGCACGGATCACGCCGATCCGCTGCTGCTGGCCACCGGACAGCTCGCGCGGGTAGCGCTGCAGGTACTGCTTGGGTTCGAGCTTGATCATGTGCATCAGCTCACGCGCCCGCTCGTGGCACTTTTGCTTGTCCCAGCCGAGCAGGCGCGGGACCACGGTGATGTTCTCCTCGATGGTCATGTTGGGGAACAGGCCAATCTGCTGGATCACGTAACCAATGCGGCGGCGCAGGGTGACCTCGTCCAGCCCGGTAGTGTCTTCGCCGTTGATGAACACCTGGCCGGAGGTAGGGGTGATCAGGCGGTTGATCATTTTCAGCGTGGTGCTCTTGCCGCAGCCCGAGGGGCCGAGGAACACGCAGATTTCGCCTTCATTGACGGTGAGGTTCACCGAGTCGACGGCTTTGACGTCCTTGCCGTTGACGTTGAAGGTTTTGCTGAGGTTCTTCAGTTCGATCATGAGCGCAGTCCTTCTGGAGTCAGGGCACGTTGCAGGGTTTGCAGCAGCAGGTCGGCGATGATCGCCAGCAGGCTGACCAGTACGGCGCCGACCAGCAGCATCGACATGTCGCTGCGGCTGATGGAGGTAAGAATGAGTACGCCCAGGCCGCCGGCGCCGATGGTGGCGGCAATGGTCATGACGCCGATGTTCATGACTACGGCAGTGCGTACACCGGCGAGGATTACCGGTACCGCGATAGGCAGCTCGACCATGCGCAGGCGTTGGCCGAAGGTCATGCCAATGCCGCGTGCGGCTTCCCGGATACCGGGCTCGACATTGGTCAGGGCCAGGTAGGTATTTCGCATGATCGGCAGCAGCGAGTACAGGAACACTGCAGTGATCGCGGGTAGTGGACCCAGGCCTTGGCCGAACTTGGAGTAGAACGGCAGCAGCAGGCCGAACAGGGCAATCGACGGGATGGTAAGCAGCACCGTGGCGCTGGCTTGCAGCGGCCCGGCAACAGCCGGGAAGCGGGTCATCAAGATGCCCAACGGTACGCCGACGAGGATGGCCAGGCTCACTGCAACGCCCACCAGCATGATGTGCTGCCAGGTCAGTTGCAGCACCTGGGCCCAGTCCAGGTGGCTGAAGGTATCGATCAGGTTCATGGCTGGCCCTCGCTGTTCAGTGGGTGCTCGCGCAGGAAGGTGGCGGCCACGGTGCTCGGGTTCTGGTGCTGGACGTCAACCTTGGCGTTGAGCTGGCGCATGGTTTCGTCGTCCAGTTGCTCGGCCAGTGGCTTGAGCAGGGCGGCCAGTTGCGGGTTGGCGTCGAGCACGGCTTTGCGCACCACAGGCGCGGCGGTGTAGTCGGGGAAGTAGTGCTTGTCGTCTTCCAGCAGCTTGAGGTTGAACGCACTCAGGCGGCCATCGGTGGTGTACACCAAACCGGCGAACACCTGGTTGTTGCGCATGGCGGTGTACACCAGGCCACCGTCCATCTGGCGGATGTTGCGCCGGTCCAGCGGCAAGCCGTACATCTCGCGCAGGCCAACCAGGCCGTCGGGACGGTTGGCGAACTCGGTGTCCAGCGCCACCAGGTGGTTGCGCGGGCTTTCGTCACGCAGTACCTGGTTGAGGTCGCTGATGGTGTTGACCTGCGGGTAGGCGTCGGCCACTTGCTTGGGCAGGCCCAGTGCGTAGGTGTTGCTGAACTTCGACGGGGTCAGCCAGATCAGGTCCTTCTTTGCATCCAGCTCTTTGACCCTGGCGAAGGTGGCTTCGGCACTGGGCATGCGCTCGTCGATGTGGTTGTACGACACCAGCGAAACACCGGTGTATTCCCACATCAGATCAAGCTGGCCGGTTTCCTGGGCCTGGCGCGCGATGTTACTGCCAAGGCCGGTGGTGACGCGCACGTCAAAGCCATTGGCGCGCAGGTATTGCGCAGTGATTTCGGCGAGCACAGTCTGCTCGGTGAACACCCGCGCGCCGATGCGCACCAGCGGTTTTTCCGCTGCCTGGGCAAATCCTGCGAACAGCAGGGCCGAGCCCAGCAGCAAGGCGATTCTCTTGTTCATAGGTTCCCTATCCTTGTTGGGCCAGGCCACGTTCCAGCCAGCGCTTGCTGGAGAAACTCACCGCCGCGTCCAGCACCAGCGCCAGCAGTGCGGTGCAGGCGGCACCCAGCAGCAGCTGTGGCTGGTTGTTCAGGGCGATGCCGGGGAAGATCAGGCTGCCCAGGCTGTTGGCGCCGATCAGGAATGCCAGTGGCGCGGTGCCCACGTTCAATGCCAGGGCCACACGTACACCCCCGACGATGATCGGCACGGCATTCGGTAGCTCCACCTGCCAGAGTTGCTGGCGCGGGGTCATGCCGATGCCGGTAGCGGCTTCCTTGAGCGAGGCGGGGACGTTTTTCAGGCCCTCGTAGGTGTTGCGCACGATGGGCAGGAGGGAGGCGAGGAACAGCGCGAAGATCGCAGGCCCGGCGCCTATGCCCAGGATACTGAGCGCGATGGCCAGAACGGCCAGGGGAGGGATGGTGTTGCCAACGTTGAAAAACTGCATGAAGCGTTCGGCTTTGTCGACCCGGTGCGGTCGACTGAGGGCAATGCCAGCCGGGATGCCCACGGCCAGCGCCGCCGCCATCGAAGCCAGCACCAGAACCAGGTGCGCTTGCAGGTAGAACCCAAGATCGTCGCGGTAACGCGCGATCGTGTCGATGCCGATCCAGTGGACCAGCAGGGCCAGGATGACGAGCACGGTGGCGCATCCCAACAGCCCTTTACCGTAGCGTTTAGCCACAGGCGGACTCCTTGTGTTGTCGGCGAGCACACTTCTTTTTTGCCGGCCAGTCCTGGCGGCGGTTGGTGTGTTCGCGAGTAGCAGCGTGACGCACGCCGAAGGCTGCGATCAGGCCATGAGCCGAACCCCGTCGGGCCCGAAAATGCTGATGAAACCAGTCCCCAACCGAAGCGGGTTGCAGGGGAATGGACGTCTCCGTGGGCGTAAAGGTTCCCATTTGAGGCGGCATTTGGCCAGCGTTAATCACTGGGTGTCAGGAATTTTGTCGAGAAAAAACAGCAGCTTAATGCGCTGCAGGCGTTGAAATAACTGCGCTTTGGCCATTTGTCGCGATAAAGCGATTGCCAGATGTTTTTTTTGCCATTGGGCTGGCCCTGTCGCCGGCAAGCCCGCTCCCACAGGTCTGCGCAAGGCTTGAAAACAGCGCAGGTCATTGTGGGAGCGGGTTCACCCGCGAGACGCCGGCGCAACTGCCGCTGATTCAGCAGATTTTGGTCCCAGCCCAACTTCAGGTATGATATCGCCCCTTTTTGAATCCCCCAGTCAGGCGATTTCCCATGACCAACCAGGCCGCCGAAGTCGCGAAGCGCCGCACTTTCGCAATCATTTCCCACCCCGACGCCGGTAAGACCACCATCACCGAGAAGCTGCTGCTGATGGGTAAGGCCATTGCCGTCGCCGGTACCGTGAAGTCGCGCAAGTCCGACCGCCACGCCACTTCCGACTGGATGGAAATGGAGAAGCAGCGCGGCATCTCGATTACCACCTCGGTGATGCAGTTCCCGTACCGCGAGCACATGATCAACCTGCTCGACACCCCCGGCCACGAAGACTTCTCGGAAGACACCTACCGCACCCTGACCGCGGTGGACTCGGCGCTGATGGTGCTCGACGGCGGTAAAGGTGTAGAGCCGCGTACCATCGCCCTGATGGACGTCTGCCGCCTGCGTGATACGCCCATTGTCAGCTTTATCAACAAACTCGACCGTGACATCCGCGACCCGATCGAACTGCTCGACGAGATCGAAGCCGTTCTGAAGATCAAGGCTGCGCCGATCACCTGGCCGATTGGTTGCTACCGCGACTTCAAGGGCGTGTACCACCTGCGCGGTGACTACATCATTGTCTACACCCCGGGCCACGGCCATGAGCGTACCGAGGTGAAGATCATCGAGAAGCTCGACTCCGATGAAGCCCGCGCGCACCTGGGTGACGAATATGATCGCTTCCTCGAGCAGCTTGAGCTGGTACAGGGTGCATGCCATGAGTTCGACCAGGACGAATTCATCAACGGCCAACTGACGCCCGTGTTCTTCGGTACGGCGCTGGGCAACTTCGGTGTCGACCATGTGCTCGATGCCGTAGTCGACTGGGCGCCGCGCCCGCTGGCCCGGGTCGCCCACGAGCGTACCGTGGAGCCGGTGGAAGAAAAGTTCACAGGTTTCGTGTTCAAGATCCAGGCGAACATGGACCCGAAACACCGTGACCGTATCGCCTTCATGCGCATCTGTTCGGGCAAGTACGAAAAGGGCATGAAGATGCGCCACGTGCGTACCGGCAAGGACCTGCGCATCGGTGATGCGCTGACCTTCTTCTCCTCTGAGCGCGAGCAGCTGGATGAGGCCTTTGCCGGCGACATCATCGGCCTGCACAACCACGGTACCATCCAGATTGGCGACACCTTCACCGAAGGTGAGGCGCTGGGCTTCACGGGGATTCCGCACTTTGCCCCGGAACTGTTCCGCCGCGTGCGCCTGAAGGACCCGCTCAAGTCCAAGCAGCTTCGCCAGGGCCTGCAGCAGCTGGCCGAAGAAGGCGCGACCCAGGTGTTCTTCCCCGAGCGCAGCAACGACATCATCCTCGGTGCGGTGGGTGTGCTGCAGTTCGATGTGGTCGCCAGCCGCCTGAAGGAAGAGTACAAAGTCGAATGCGCCTACGAGCCGATCACCGTGTGGTCGGCGCGCTGGATCAGCTGTGACGACAAGAAGAAGCTCGAGGAATTCCAGACCAAGGCCATGGAAAACCTGGCTATCGACGGTGGCGGGCACCTGACCTACCTGGCGCCGACCCGGGTCAACCTGGCGCTGATGGAAGAGCGCTGGCCGGATGTGAAATTCCGCGCGACCCGCGAACACCATTAAGGCCTGAAATCGGGGGCTGCAAAGCAGCCCCATTTCAATTTCCGGCTTTGATACTGGTCCAGATCCGGGTGCGAATGCGGTCGATCTTCGCTGGCATCGCCTCCAGCGCATACAACTTGCCCATCATGTCTTCGCTCGGGTAAATCATCGTATTGCCCTTCATGGCCGGCTCCACCAGCCCGTCCGCCTTCAGGTTGCCGTTGGCGTACTGCACATGGTTGCTGATGTTGGCCATCACCTCTGGCTGCAGCAGGTAGTTCATGTAGGCATACCCGGCTTTTTCGTCCGGTGCATCGGCCGGCATGGCCACCATGTCAAACCACATGGGCGCGCCTTCCTTGGGTATCGAGTAGCCCACCTTCACCCCGTTCTTCGCTTCTTCGGCACGGTTTTTCGCTTGCAGCACATCCCCCGAGAAGCCCACCACCACACAGATATCGCCATTGGCCAGGTCGCCGGTGTACTTGGACGAATGGAAGTAGCTGATGTACGGCCGCACCTGCATCAGCAGGGCCTTGGCCTTTTCGTAGTCCGCCGGGTTCTGGCTGTGGTGCGGCAGGCCCAGGTAGTGCAGGGCAATCGGCAGCAGTTCGGGGCCGTTGTCCAGCACGGCGACGCCACAGCTTTTCAGCTTGCTCATGTACTCGGGCTTGAAGATCAGGTCCCACGAATCCACCGGCGCGTTGTCGCCGAGCACCGCCTTGACCTTGTCGATGTTGTAGCCAATGCCGGTACTGCCCCACAGGTACGGGAAGCCGTACTGGTTGCCGGGGTCGTTTACCTCCAGTGCCTTGAGCAGCACCGGGTTGAGGTTTTGCCAGTTGGGCAGCTGCGACTTGTCCAGCTTCTTCAGGGCCTTGCCCTGGATCTGCCGTGCCATGAAGTGGTTGGAGGGGAACACCACATCGTAGCCGGAGTTGCCGGTCATCAGCTTGCCGTCGAGGGTTTCGTTGCTGTCGTACACATCGTAGGTGGGCACGATGCCACTGGCTTGCTGGAAGTTCTTCAGCGTGTCGGGGGCGACGTAGCTGGACCAGTTGTAGATTTTCACCGTTTCGGCGGCGCTGGCCACACTGGCGGCCAGCATCAGAGGAGCGAGAAGGAGCGTGCGCATGTCGGGTTTACCTTGCTTTGTCTGTTGTTATCGAAGGCAGGCGATCAGCGGATCAGAAGATAAGTACGTAGGTCTTGCGCACGGTCTCCTGGATGTCCCAGGTGCCTGTGCTGTTGGCCGGTAGCATCAATGCGTCTCCGGCTTCTATGACCAGGGGTTCGCCACCGTCAGGGGTGAAGGTGCAGCGGCCCTTGATGAAATGGCAGAACTCCTGTTGCACGATCTGCCGCCGCCAGCGCCCGGGGGTGCACTCCCAGATGCCGGTCTCGACGCCATCACTGCGCTCCACGCAGGTGACAGACGTTACAGCCACGGGGTCGCCAAGTGGCACCGCGACCGGGTTGGAGCTGTCGAGCACAGCGCTGTCGGTGTTCTTGAACTGGGTGATGCTCATGACCGGTGGATCCTGTGCAGTTGATAAGGGAAGTCAGTGCATGAAGCCTTCCATGAAGTCCGCAAGCGAGCTGGCCAGGCGCCGCCTCCACGGCGCGCTGGCGGGGTTGGCGAGGGTGCGGTCCTCGTGGACGAAGCTTTGGATGATCGCGTTGTAGCCCAGCCAGCGGCAGGGCTCGGGCGGCCAGCTGGCCAGGCTCGAAACCGGGCGGTTGTCCAGTACCCAAGGTTGTGCCGTCAGTTCGTTGTGCTGGTTAAGGATCAGCGCGGCCAGGGTGCGCCCGCCCAGGTTGGTGGCACCGACGCCTTCGCCACCGTAGCCACCGGCCAGGGCAATGCCGCGCTGGCGGTCGCAGAGCATGTGCGGGCGGAAGCGCCGCGCCATGCCCAGGTTGCCGCCCCAGGAGTGAGTGATGCGCACATGCTTGAGCTGGGGGAACAGCTCGCTGAACAGGTAGCGGCGCAGTTCGATTTCGTGCGCTTGGAGGTTGAAGTTTTCGCGCAGGCGGCCACCGAAACGGTAACCACCGCGTGCGCCGAATACCAGGCGGTTATCGGCAGTACGCTGGCCGTAGGTGACCTGCCTGCTGCTCTCGCTGAAGGCTTGGCCCTGGCTCAGGCCGATCTGCTCCCAGGTGGCCTCCGGCAGCGGTTCGGTGGCCACCAGCAAGCTCTGCACAGGCAACTGGTGCTTGCCCAGCGGCGGCAGGCTGGCCGCATAGCCTTCAACAGCGGGCACCATCCACTGGCAGCGGATGCGCGCCAGCGGGGTGCGCACTTCGCCGGGCTGCCAATCGATTGCAGGGGTGTTTTCGTAGATCGGCACACCCAGCGCTTCGACCGCGCGCGCCAGGCCGCGCACCAGCTTGGCCGGCTGGATGGTTGCGGTGTGCGGGCTGTAGATGGCGCCAAACGCATTGCTGACCCGCAGCTGGCTGCCCAACTGCTCGGGGCGTAGCCAGCGGTAGTCATCCTCGGTCATGCCTTGGCGATACAGGTCGTCGAGGTAGGCGCGCAGGCTGCGCTCCTGCTCCGGGTAGCGTGCCGCGCAGTACAGCACACCCCCTTTGCGGTAGTCGCAGTCGATGCCTTCGCGCTGCAGCACGGCGTGTACTTCATCGGGTATGCCGTGCAGCAGGTCGATGCTGGCGCGGCGCTGTTGGGGCGACAGGGTGGCCAGCAAGCGGTCTTCGCCCAACAGGTTGCCCATCAGCCAGCCGCCATTGCGCCCAGAGGCGCCGAAACCGGCAATGTTGGCGTCGATCACCACGATGTTCAGCTGTGGCGCCTGGCGCTTGAGGTAGTAGGCGGTCCACAGGCCTGTGTAGCCGGCGCCGATAATGCACACATCCGCGTGCAGGTCTTCGCGCAGGGCCGGGCGGGCGCACAGTGGCTCGTCGAGCTGGTCCATCCACAGGCTTATCGTGCGCAGGGGTTGCATCGGGTTCGACTCCACATCCGTCAAGGTCTGTGGGTGATCCTAGTGATGTGGGCCGGCCGCTGTCTTACGTGCGTGCACGCAGGGAAAATTGCTTCAGGTAAGCCTTGGGTGTGAACCCGGTGTGTTCACGGAAGCACTTGTAGAACGCCGACAGCGAGTTGAAGCCGGCGCTGAAGGCCAGCTCATCGATCGTCGCTTCGACGCTGTCATCGTCAAGGCTGGCCATCAGGTGCTGCAGGCGGGCCTGGTTGACGTAGCGGTAGAAGCTTTGCCCCAGCACCTGGTTCAGCAGGTAGGAAATCTGGTTGCGGCTGTAGCCACTGGCGTCGGCGACTTGCTGCAGGTTCAGTTCTGCGTCCAGGTAGGGGCGCTTGCGCTGGAAGTAGTGCTCCAGGTCCTGGGCCATGGTCGACAACTGCCGGGGTGACAGGCCCAGGCGACTGGTTGCCGGGCGCGGGCCTGCGCTGGCGTGGCGGGTGCCGTTGTGGCGGACCAGCGTGGCGTATTCGTTGACCTGCCAGATAAGCCCGTCCTTGACGGTGATCGCTTCGCTGGACTTGAACGCTACCAGGCCGTCACCGCCCTGGACCGTGACCTGGTACTGGATGAACGCTGTGCAGCCGTCGACGCGGATGCGGTCGCTGTGGACGATGTCTTCGCCGGCCTCATGGGGCAGGCAGGCGCGGACGTAGTCGCGCAGCTCCTGGTAGCCGAGCACGCGGTTCTGGAAGAAGTCGTGGTACTGGATGTCAGGGTGGTAGAGCGCCATCACGCCGTCTAGATCGCGGTGCTTCCAGCACAGGTGATAGCGCAGCACCGTGTCTGCGGTAATCGGGGTGTGGGCAGGGCCATCAGGGAGCGTCATGGGTGAATGATGCCTCGTCGCCAAGTTTGCGACAAGAATGCAGAACACCTGATGCACAGGGCCCAGTCGCGCAATTTGCACGATTCAAAATTAATCCGTTTTTCCAACTCATTGTTTTTCAATGGGTTAATTTTTTGTCACAACTGGCACAGCCGCTGCAAAGGTTACTGCGCGAATGGACTTGTCGCTAACCACTTAAGGCGAAAACATCATGATCACCCCTGCCGACTATCCCGCTGTCGATTCACAAAGCCGCTCAGGTGTCTCCTGGGCTGCGATCTTCGCTGGCGCCGCTACTGCAGCTGCCTTGTCTCTGATCCTGGTGGTCCTTGGTGCAGGGCTTGGCTTTGCAGCCACTTCACCTTGGGCAGACGAGGGGGCGAGTGCAAAAGCCTTGGGCATTTCCACCATCGTATGGCTGCTGCTGACGCAGATCATCGCTTCGGGCCTGGGTGGCTACATTGCCGGCCGGCTGCGGGTGAAATGGGCCAACCTGCATGGCGATGAAGTGTATTTCCGCGATACCGCGCATGGTTTCCTGTCCTGGGCCGTAGCAACTCTGGTGGCTGCCATGTTGGTGCTGGGTGCTGCGGGCAACCTGGTGGGTGCTGGTGCCAGTGCAGCTTCGCAGGCGGCTACCGTATCGGCCGCTGCCGGTGGTGCCGCGGCGTCCGGTGACAACAACGATTCGATGGGCTATTTCGTCGATAGCCTGTTCCGTGGGGATGGCCCGGCGCCGGTCAGCGAGGATGCAGCCAATGGCGTGGCCGCACGCATCCTGGCCAAAGGCATTGCCAGCGATGGTGCGCTGCCTGCCGAAGACCGTACCTACCTGGCGCAGCTGGTGGCCCAGCGTACGCGCTTGACCCAGGCCGAAGCCGAAGCCCGTGTCGATCAGGTGATGGGCCAGGTGCAACAGCTGAAGCTGAAGGCCAAGCAAGCCGCTGATACCGCCGCCAAGGTCGCTGCCTGGACAGCGCTGTGGACCTTCGTCGCGCTGCTGTGTGGCGCCTTCTTCGCCAGCCTTGCAGCGCTCTACGGTGGTCGCCGCCGTGACCAGGTGCAGTGGCTGGAAGGCGAATACGTAGCCCATCGCACCATTCAACGTTAAGCAAGGAGAACTGACATGCGCTCGATACTGCTCTGGATGCTTGGTGTACCGATCCCGGTCATCATCCTGATTGCCATTTTCATGCATTGACCGAGAGGGCCGCTTTGCGGCCCATTCGCAGCACAAGGCTGCTCCTACAGACGACCGCGATATCCCCTGTTATCGCGGTCCCTTGCAGGAGCAGCCTTGTGCTGCGAATGGGGCGCAGAGCGCCCCCGGTCATCTACAGGAACTGCTCGGCATAGTGGCAAGCCACCTGTCGGCTACTCACCTGCCGCAACGCTGGCACCTCCTTGGCACAGCGTTCCGTCGCATACGGGCAGCGCTTGTGAAACGCACACCCATCTGGCGGGTTCAACGGGTTGGGCAGCTCCCCGACAATGCGGATCTTCGGCTTCAGCGGATCCGGGTGAATGGCAGGTGTTGCCGACAGCAGCGCCTGGGTATAGGGATGCAGCGGCCGCTCGTAAATATCCGTTTTCGGCCCCATCTCTGCCGGCCGCCCCAGGTACATCACCAGTACGTGATCGGCCACATGCCGCACCACCGCCAGGTTGTGCGAGATGAACACGTAGGCGGTGTTGAACTCCTTCTGCAAATCCATGAACAGGTTCAGTACCTGTGCCTGGATCGACACATCCAATGCCGAGGTCGGCTCGTCCGCCACCAGCACTTTTGGCTGCAGCATCATCGCTCGGGCCAAGGCGATGCGCTGGCGCTGACCCCCTGAGAACATGTGCGGGTAGCGCTGGTAGTGCTCGGGTCGCAAGCCCACCTGCTCCATCATTTTTTGCACTTTCTCGCGCCGCTCGGCTTTGCTCAGCGAGGTGTTGATCAGCAGCGGCTCGGCCAGCTGGTCACCAATTTTCTGCCGTGGGTTGAGCGAGGCGTAGGGGCTCTGGAACACCATCTGCACGTCGCGCCGCAGTTGCTTGCGCTCAGCCTTGCTGGCGCCGTTCACCTCGGTGCCGGCAATTTGCAGCGAGCCGGACGACGGCTCTTCGATCAGGGTCAGGGCGCGGGCCAGGGTGGACTTGCCGCAGCCCGACTCGCCGACCACCGCCAGGGTCTTGCCGGCTTCCAGTTCGAACGATACGCCATTCAGCGCACGGACCAGGGCGTGCCCTTTGAACAGGCCGCGGGAGACTTCGTAATGCCGGGTAAGCTCGCGCGCAGATAGAACGACGGCCATCACGCCACCTCCTGGTTCAACGGGTAGAAACAACGCACCAGGCTGTGAGCCTGGGGATCGAGGGGAGGGCGCTGGCGCCGACAGTTTTCCTGCACATAGGGGCAGCGCGGCGACAACAGGCAGCCGACGGGGCGGTCGTAGCGGCCAGGGACGATGCCAGGCAGGGTGGCCAGGCGCTCGGCGCCGATGCTGTGCTCGGGGATCGCCGCCAGCAGGGCTTCGCTGTAGGGGTGGGCGGGCACGTCGAACAGCGTCGGCACCTGGCCCACCTCGACGGCTTCGCCTGCGTACATCACGCATACCCGCTTGGCCGTTTCGGCGACCACGGCGAGGTCGTGGGTGATCAGGATGAGCGCCATGTTGCGCTCCTTCTGCAGGTTGACCAGCAGCTCCATGATCTGCGCCTGGATGGTCACGTCCAGTGCGGTGGTCGGCTCGTCGGCGATCAGCAGCTTGGGCTCGCCGGCAATGGCCATGGCAATCGCCACACGCTGGCTCATGCCGCCAGACAGCTGATGCGGATAGGCATCCAGGCGGCTTTGCGCAGCTGGGATCTCGACCTTTTTCAACAGCTCAAGGGCACGCTGGCGCGCGGCCTTGCCCGTCAGGCCCAGGTGCTGGCGCAGCACTTCTTCGATCTGGTAGCCCACGGTATAGCTGGGGTTGAGGGCGGTCATCGGGTCCTGGAAGACCATGGCGATGTCCTTGCCCACCACCTTGCGCCGCTGGCGGCCGCTGAGCTTGAGCATGTCGATGCCGTCGAAACGGAGGGCGTCGGCGGTGATGCGCCCGGGGGCGTCGATCAGGCCCATCAAGGCCATCATGGTCACGGATTTGCCCGAGCCGGATTCGCCGACGATGGCCAGGATCTCGCCAGCCTCCACCGACAGGTCCAGGCCATCGACGACAGGTACGGCATTGGCGTCGCCGAAGCGCACGTTCAGGTTGTTGATCTGCAACAGTGACATGGCGTTCTCCTCAGGCGGCGTTCTTGAGTTTCGGGTCCAGCGCATCGCGCAGGCCGTCGCCCATCAGGTTGATTGCCAGCACACTGAGCAGAATGGTCAGGCCGGGCAGGCTCACCACCCACCAGGCGCGCTCGATATAGTCACGGGCCGAAGCCAGCATGGTGCCCCACTCCGGGGTGGGTGGTTGCACGCCCAGGCCCAGGAAGCCCAACGCGGCAGCATCGAGGATCGCTGAAGAGAAGCTGAGGGTAGCCTGCACGATCAGTGGCGCCATGCAGTTGGGCAGCACGGTGACGAACATCAGCCGTGGCAGCCCGGCACCCGCCAGGCGTGCGGCGGTGACGTAGTCGCGGTTCAGTTCAACCATTACCGCAGCCCGGGTCAGGCGCACGTAGGAGGGCAGTGAGACGATGGCGATGGCGATTACCGTGTTGATCAGGCCTGGGCCGAGGATGGCGACGATGGCCACGGCCAGCAGCAGGGAGGGCAGGGCCAGCATCACATCCATCAGGCGCATGATCGATGGGCCGAGGATGTGCGGGAAGAAGCCGGCCAGCAGGCCCAGCAGGATGCCCGGGATCAGCGACATCACCACCGACGACAGGCCGATCAGCAGCGACAGCCGCGCCCCCTGTATCAGGCGCGAAAGCAGGTCGCGGCCCAGTTCGTCGGTGCCGAGGATGAACTGCCAGGTGCCGCCTTCCAGCCATACCGGCGGGGTCAGCAGGAAGGCGCGGTACTGCTCGCTCGGGTCATGCGGGGCGACCCACGGCGCGAACAGTGCACAGAACACCACCAGGCACATGAAGGCCAGGCCCATCACTGCGCCTTTGTTGCGCGCAAAGGCTTGCCAGAATTCTTTGTACGGCGAGGGGTAGAGCAGGCTCTGGTCCACCGGGCTGGCCGGCGACACGGATTTTGCAATCGGGCTAGTCATGGCGAAGGCCTCAGCGCTGATGACGGATGCGTGGGTTGGCCAGGCCGTAGAGGATGTCCACGACGAAGTTGACCAGGATTACCAGGCAGGCGATCAACAGGATGCCGTTCTGGACCACGGGGTAGTCACGGGCACCGATGGCTTCGATCAGCCACTTGCCGATGCCCGGCCAGGAAAAGATGGTTTCGGTCAGCACCGCACCGGCCAGCAGCGTGCCGACCTGCAGGCCGAACACGGTCAGCACCGGAATCAAGGCATTGCGCAGGCCGTGCACGAACACCACGCGGGCCGGCGACAGGCCTTTGGCGCGGGCGGTGCGGATGTAGTCTTCGCGCAGTACTTCAAGCATCGACGAACGGGTCATGCGGGCGATGACTGCCAGCGGGATGGTACCCAGCACGATGGCCGGCAGGATCAGGTGCATCACCGCGTCCTTGAAGGCGCCTTCTTCGTCGCTGAGCAGGGTATCGATGAGCATGAAGCCGGTTTTCGGCTCAATGTCGTAGAGCAGGTCGATGCGCCCGGACACTGGGGTCCAGCCCAGGCTCACCGAGAAGAACATGATCAGGATCAGGCCCCACCAGAAGATCGGCATCGAGTAGCCGGCCAGGGAAATGCCCATCACCCCGTGGTCGAACAATGAACCGCGCTTGAGCGCGGCGATCACCCCGGCCAGCAGGCCGACGATACCGGCGAACAGCAGGGCGGCGAAGGCCAGCTCCAGGGTGGCCGGGAACAGGGTGAGAAACTCGGTCCACACGCTTTCGCGGGTGCGCAGCGATTCGCCGAGGTCACCCTGGGCCAGCTTGCCGACATAGTCCAGGTACTGGACCGGCAGTGGCTTGTTCAGGCCCAGGCGCTCCATGGCCTGGGCGTGCATTTCGGGATCGACCCTGCGCTCGCCCATCATGACTTCCACCGGGTCGCCGGGGATCAGGCGTATGAGCGCAAAGGTCAGCAAGGTGATGCCGAAAAAGGTCGGTATCAGCAGGCCAAGGCGCCGGGCAATAAAACTCAACATTGTCGGGGTTACCTCATCAGGCCGCGGGGCGATCAGCCCGGTACGGCAATGCCGCCGGTCCCCGTGTGGGTTGCCGGCGGTCGTTGTTGTTCTACTTCACCTTGGTGGTGGCGAAGTTATTGTTGGTCAGAGGGCTGATCACGTAGCCCTCCACGTTGTCACGCATGGCGGTGAACATCTTTGGATGGGCCATGCTGATCCAGGGTTGGTCGTCATCGTACACCTTCAATGCGTCGCTATAGAGCCTTGCGCGCTCGTCGTTGTCGACCACCTCGCGGGCACGGGTGATCAGCTCCTGGAATTTCGAGTTGCACCAGCGGGCGTAGTTCTCGCCGGTTTTGGCGGCGTCGCAACTGAGCAGCGGGGTGAGGAAGTTGTCGGGGTCGCCGTTGTCGCCAGCCCAGCCGGTGGACACGAGGTCGGCCTCGCCATTTTTTGCACGGCGCAGCATTTCGGCCCATTCCATCACGCGGATATCCAGCTGCAGGCCGATCTGCTTCAGGTCGGCCTGCAGCATCTCGGCCGACAGGCGCGGGTTAGGGTTGGTCATGCCACCGCCGTTGCGGGTAAACAGTGTGATCACCGTGCCTTCCGGTACGCCAGCTTCCTTGAGCAGGGCGCGTGCCTTTGCGAGGTCGCGGGGCGGGTTTTGGTTGGCGGTGTTGAAGCCAGGCATGGTCGGTGGGTAGGGGTTCACACCCACCAGCGCGTTGCCTTTGCCGAACAGCTGGTCGACATGAGTCTGCCGATCGAACGCCATATTGATGGCTTTGCGCACGCGTACATCGCTGAGGTATTTGTGCTCGGTATTCATGGCGATGTAGCCGGTGACAAGCGCTTCGATTTCGGCGACCTTGAGTTTCGGGTCGGCCTTGATCGATGGCACGTCATCCGGCTTGGGGTACAAGGCGACCTGGCATTCGTTGGCGCGCAGCTTCTGCAGGCGCACGTTGCTGTCGGTGGCGATGGCGAACACCAGCGCGTCGGCCGGCGGTTTGCCGCGGAAGTAGTCTGGGTTGGGTTTGAAGCGGACCTGCGCATCCTTGTTGTAACGCTGGAAGATGAACGGGCCGGTGCCGACCGGCTTACTGTTCAGCTCGGCGGTTTTACCGGCCCTGAGCAACTGGTCACCGTACTCGGCGGAGTAGATCGAGGTGAAGCCCATGGCCATGTCATGCAGGAACGGTGCTTCCGGCCGGGCCAGGGTGATCACCACGGTGTGGTCGTCGGTCTTGATCACCGATTTGAGCAGCTGCTTGAAGGCCATGCTTTCAAAATACGGGTAGCCGACGCTGGTTTTGTCGTGCCACGGGTGGTGCGGGTCAAGCTGGCGGTTGAGGCTCCACAACACATCGTCGGCGTTGAAGTCGCGGGTCGGCTCGAAGTAGTCGGTGGTGTGGAACTTCACCCCTTGGCGCAGATGGAAGGTGTAGGTCAGCCCGTCTGGCGAAATGTCCCAGCGCTCGGCCAGGGCCGGCTGGACGTCGGTGGTGCCTGGTTTGAAGTCGACCAGGCGGTTGAACAGTGTCTCGGACGTCGCATCAAGTGTGACCGCGGTGGTGTACTGGACAACGTCGAACCCTTCCGGGCTGGCCTCGGTACAGACCACCAGCGGTTTGGCTGCCAGCTGCGTTGCGCTGCCCAGCACCAGCGTGGCGAGGGCAAGGCGTAACGGTAGCGATTTGATGAAAGCTCTCTGCATGGGTTGAACACTCCCTGCTTTTGCATTGATTCCAGCGTAGCCGCCACGGCCCGCTGCGAAGGGGACCGTGGCGCCAGCGGTCAAAGAATGTTGAATGGAATGGTGGTAACCACCCGGAACTCGTCCAGGCTGCCGTCACCCTGTGCCTTGCTGGCGCGGTGGGTGGTGTAGGTCGCGCGGATGCTGGTGTCTCTCAGCGGCCCGCTCTGCACCGCGTAGCTGGTGCCGATGCCCCACTCGTAGTGGGTTTCGCCGTTCAGGCCATTCACGTCGTAGGCGGTGCCGCGGTAGTGAGTGCCGTCAATGCCCCAGCCGCGTGCGTTGTACAGGTTGAACTTCAGCCCTGGCACGCCGTAGGGCGCCATGTTCAATACATAGGAAAGCTGCAGCGACTTCTCGTTGGGGCCGTTGAAGTCCGACAACAACGAGTTGGCCAGGTAGATGCCGTTGGTTTCGTGCAGGTAGTCGAAGTATTCGTTGCCGTTCACCTGCTGCCACGAGGCGCTGAGGGTATGGGCCTGGTGGGTCAGGCCGAGCGACAGGCTGTAGGTGTCGTTGTCGATCTTGCCCATTTTCCGGCTGCCAGCATCGACGGTCTTGTAGTAGTTAAGGCCGGTGCTCAGGCTGAGCACTGCACTGTCGCCGAGCACGTGGTTGGCGCCGAAGTAGTACTGGTTCCAGAAGTCGTCTACCTGGGTGGCATACAGGCTGGTACTCAGGCTTTTGAACGGCTGGTAATTGATGCCGGCAGTGCTGGCGCGGTCGGTTTCCACGCCGGTGGCGCCGTATTCGCTGCGAAACTTGCTAAGGCTTTGTTCGGTGCGTGGCGAAACGCGGTCGAAAGTGCCCAGATCGAGGCTCAGGTTGTCGAACTCGGCGCTGTGCAGGAACGCGCCCTGGAAGCTCGATGGCAGGGCGCGGTTGCCGATGTAGGCGATCATGGGCGTGTCCACCGACTGGCGGCCAAGGGTAAGGGTGGTGTTGGACACGCGCGCCTTGATGTTGCCCAGGCCCAGTTTGCTCCACTGGCCGACGGGGTCGCCATCGCTGTGGGTGAGGGTGCGGTTGTTGGGGCCGGCAATCGCTTCGCGGCTCTGCTGCAGGGCGATGGCGTTATAGCCAGCGGCCTCGACAGCGAAACCCACGGTGCCTTGGGTGAAACCGGAGCTGTAGTTGAGGATGGTGCCCTGCAGCCAGTTTTCCCGGCTGTGGGTGGGGTGGCGGGTGCCGTCGCTCTTGTAGTACTTCCACAGCGGGGCGCGTGCAGCGCGTTCGCGGGCGTACCAGTTGCGGGTGCTGCCGGACAGGCTCTGGCCGTCGATGAAGCCGCTGGCTTGCGCCTGCGCGCTGCTGCCTTTGAGGGTGAGCGGAATGTAGTCCTGGCTTTGCGGATCGGCCTGGGCCACGGTGGAAAATGCACTGATGGATAAGGCCAGTGCGCTCAGGGTTGGTACTTTCAAGGTTGAAGCTCCCATTGCTTTCTAGTTATTGCCGGTCTTGTGGGCCGGGTTTTTTGCTGCGGTGTTGCCAGAGTTGCCCGGGGTCGCCGGGCTAAAAGGGGGAGTTGTGTTGCCTGTGCTGGCCTTTTGGCGGGCAAGCCCGCTCCCACAGATAGGGCGCAAGGTCCGAACCTGTAGAGATCCTGCGGGAGCGGGCTTGCCCGCGAAGAGGCCGGTATTGGCTAACGCTTAATCAACACTCACACCGGAAAAATCATTGCGCCCAAACGGGCTGACCTTGAACTCAGAAACCTTGATGCTGAGCGGCTGGTTAACTGTGGAATGCGCCACCGGCGTAATCGGCACCTGCTGTTTGAGCCGTTGCTGGGCCTGCCGGTACAGCGCACTGCGCTGCGGTTGGTCTGTGACCTGCTTGGCCTGCTTGACCAGGCTGTCGTACTGCGGGTCGCACCACAGCGAGTAGTTGTTGCTGCCGATGGCATCGCAGCTGTAGAGGGTGCCTAGCCAGTTGTCCGGGTCACCGTTGTCGCCGGTCCAGCCAATCAGGGCGATGTCGTGCTCGCCGCTTTTCATGCGCTTGAGGTACTCGCCCCATTCGTAACTGACGATGCGCACCTTGAACCCGAGTTTGTTCCAGTCTGCCTGGAGCATTTCGGCCATCAGCTTGGCGTTGGGGTTGTAAGGGCGTTGCACCGGCATGGCCCAAAGGGTGACTTCGGTGCCAGGTTTGACGCCGGCCTGCTGCAGCAGCTGCCTGGCCTTTTGCGGGTCGTAGGGCGCGTCTTTGAGGCTTTCGTCATAGGACCACTGGGTCGGTGGCATGGCGTTGACTGCCAGTTGGCCGGAATCCTGATACACCGCCTGGAGTATGGCCTTCTTGTTCACAGCCATGTCCATCGCCTGGCGCACCTCCAGCCGGTCGAACGGTGGGTGCTGGGTGTTGTAGGCGATGTAGCCGAGGTTGAAGCCTGGTTGCTGCAATACCCGCAGCGAGCTGTCGGCCTTGAGCGCTGGCAGGTCGGCCGGGCGAGGGTGCAGGGTGACCTGGCATTCGTTGCGGCGCAGTTTCTGGATGCGTACCGAAGGGTCGATGTTGATCGAGAACACCAGGTTGTCGATTTTCACCTCATCCGGCGCCCAATACTCCTTGTTGCCTTTGTAGCGGATCTGCGAATCCTTCTGATAACGCTGGAACACGAACGGCCCGGTGCCGATGGGCTGCTGGTTGATGTCGCTCGGTCTTGCGCTGGCCATCAGTTGCCCGGCGTATTCGGCGGAGAGGATGGAGGCGAAGCTCATGGCCAGGTTCTGGATGAACGCGGCATCGACCGTGTTCAGGGTGAATGCCACAGTCAGCGGGTCGATTTTCTCGACATGGGCGATGTTCTTGTCCAGGCCCATGCTGATGAAGTAAGGAAACTCGGTAGGGTAGGCCTGGCGGAACGGGTGGCCTTTGTCGAGCATGCGGTTGAAGGTGAACAGCACATCGTCGGCGTTGAAATCGCGGCTTGGGGAGAAGGCCTTGTTGCTGTGGAACTTCACCCCTTCACGCAGGTGGAAGGTATAGCGCAAGCCATCGTCGGATACTTCCCAGCGGGTTGCCAGGGCAGGGTGCACGGCAGTACCACCACGCTCGAACTCGACCAGGCGGTTGTAGATCGGCTCGGCGGCGTCGTTGTCGGTGGCGCTGGTGTACTGGGCGGTGTCGAAGCCGGCGGGGCTGCCCTCGGAGCAAAACACCAGGTTGTTCGCCAACAGGGCCGGGGATTGGCTCATCAGGCCCAGGGCCAGCAAGGTTGAAAGACGGGTCGCGTGACGCATGGCAAGTCCTTTTTCAGCTGTTTGCGCCGCCTCGGGGTGCGAATGGCGGCAACAGTTCGCCCACCCCGCAGCGGATAGCCGCGGGACGACATGAAGAGGGGGAAGGGGGCAAGGCACCCGCCAGATGGCGGGTGCTGGAGTTACCCTATTTGTCCACGCTTACGCCATAGAAGGCGTTCAGCGCAAACGGGCTGATCTTGAAGTCCTTCACTTTGGCGCTCATGGGCTGATACACGGTGGAGTGGGCGATCGGGGTAATCGGCACCTGCTCCTTGAGAATGTGCTGCGCCTGCTGGTACAGCTCGGTGCGCTTGGCCTGGTCGGAGGTAGCCTTGGCCTGCTTGATCAGGTCGTCGTAGGGCTTGTAGCACCACTTGGAGAAGTTGTTGCCGTCGACGGCATCGCAGCCGTAGAGGGTGCCCAGCCAGTTGTCCGGGTCACCGTTGTCGCCGCTCCAACCAATCAGCATGGCGCCTTGTTCGCCACCTTTGGAGCGTTTGATGTACTCGCCCCATTCATAGCTGACGATTTTGGCCTTGATGCCGATCTTGGCCCAGTCGGATTGCAGCATTTCGGCCATCAGCTTGGCATTGGGGTTGTATGGGCGTTGCACGGGCATGGCCCACAGGGTGATCTCGGTGCCTTCCTTGATGCCGGCTTCCTTGAGCAGCTGTTTAGCTTTTTCGGGGTCGAAGGGGGCGTCCTTTATGCTGTCGTCATACGACCACTGGGTCGGCGGCATGGCATTGACTGCCAACTGGCCGGCGCCCTGGTAGACCGACTCGATGATCTTCTTCTTGTCCACCGCCATGTCCAGCGCCTGGCGCACTTTCAGCTGAGCCATGGGGTTGGGCTCGTTGCTGCCCTTGATCTTGTCCATCACGTTGTAGGCGATGTAGCCCAGGTTGAACCCGGCTTGCTGGGGCATCTGCAGGTGCTTGTCGGCCTTTAGCGGCTCGATGTCGGCGGGCCGCGGGAACAGGGTGACCTGGCACTCGTTCTTCTTCAGTTTTTGCATGCGTACCGAGGCATCGGTGGTGATGGCGAAGATCAGGTTGTCGATCTTCACGTCCTCGGGCTGCCAGTAGTCCTTGTTGCCCTTGAAGCGAATCTGCGCGTCCTTCTGGTACTTGCTGAACACGAACGGGCCGGTGCCGATCGGCTTCTGGTTGATGTCGGCGGCCTTGCCGTTCTTCAGCAATTGGTCGGCGTACTCGGCGGACTGGATGGAAGCGAAGCTCATGGCCAGGTTCTGGATGAACGCGGCGTCGACCTCGTTAAGGGTGAACTTCACCGTGTGCTCGTCCAGCTTTTCCACCTTGGCGATGTTCTTGTCCATGCCCATGTCGGTGAAATACGGGAACTCGGTAGGGTAGGCCTTGCGGAACGGCTGATCCTTGTCGAGCATGCGGTTGAAGGTGAACAGCACATCGTCGGCGTTGAAGGGCCGGCTGGGCTTGAAGTAGTCGGTGGTATGGAACTTGACGCCTTCGCGCAGGTGGAAGGTGTAGGTCTTGCCGTCGTCGGACACTTCCCACTTGGTCGCCAGGCCCGGGATAACTGCAGTACCGCCTCGTTCGAACTGGGTCAAGCGGTTGAACACGGTCTCTGCCGAGGCGTCGAAGTCGGTCCCGGTGGTGTACTGGCCAGGGTCAAAACCGGCCGGGCTGCCCTCTGAGCAAAACACCAGGTTGGACGCGGCCAGGACCGACGGCGCGCCGGTGAGCAAGCCTGCGCCAAGCAGGAACGGAATGACTGCGTGTTTGAGCATGGTGGCCTCATTGTTGTCATTTTTTGGATGAGGTGGCCTCGTGAGCCGACCTGAGGATACTTATGCAGGGGGTGTTCCCAATGCAACAGGTATAAGGATAGTTGGCGCCGGAAAAGTGGTACGGGCGTACATGGATGTCGCATCAGTATAACTTTAGGCGAAGTTAAACGTTTGCGCAGGCAAAATGATGGCATTTTGCGCGATGTTTCTAGGCGGTGATAAACGTAGGACGCACCTGGGTGTTGCGTAGGAAATGTCTGAAAAGCAGATTCAAGCGGCAAGCAGCAAGCCACAGCAGACCGGGTTCACAGTCAACTTGCAGCTTGCCGCTTGAAGCTCGTGGCTGTCAGGGCATTTGCACTTCGATCAGGCCATCAGCATTCATGCTCACTTCGCTGGTGCCCGCCTCGACATCCGGCGCTGGCGCTGCTTCGTCGGCCCCCATGGCTTTCATCGCCATCGGCGCACTGCGCAGGTACGGGCGCGGGTAACCGCTGCTGTTGAGGTTCAGGCTGACCACTTTGTAGCCCTTGCCGCCCAGCGCCTCGGTGGCCAGTTGAGCACGCGCCTTGAAGGCATCGACGGCGTCCTTGAGCAATGCATCCTCACTGGCCTTGCGTGTGGCCGGTGCGATGGAGAAGTCCATGCCGCCCATTTTCAGCTCTTGCAGCAGGTCGGCTGTGAGCTGGGACAGGGCCGGGAAGTTGTCGCTTTCCAGGCGCAGTTCGGCGCGCTCGCGCCAGCCGGTAATCTTCTGGCCCTTGCTGTCATACACCGGGTAGCTGTTGCGGCTGCCTTGGCTGATCTTCACGTCCTTGACCTGTCGCGACTGCTGCACGGCCTTGTTCATGGTTTCGGTGATCTGCTTGGCCAGCTTGCCCGGGTCGCTGTTCTGCGCTTCGCTGTACAGGGTCACGACCATCAGGTCGCGCGGCACTTCCTTGCTCACTTCAGCGCGCAGCGATACCTGGTTGTAACGTGGCTCATCGGCAGCCAGCGCAGGCAGGCTGGCGAGCAAGCCGCAGGACAGAATCAGGGCGGCGCCGCGACGTGGGATTTGCATGTGGTACTCCTTGGCAATAAAAGGCGTGGGGTTTGGCCATCATTCCACGCATGGCCCATCAGACCGGCAACAGTGTAGTGGGTTCAAAAGTGCCATCATGAACCTGTGACAAACTGTGGCGCTTTGCCGCAGCGCTGCAGCGAGGCGCCCGGCTTCGGTATACTCCAGCCGATTTTCTGGAGCACTCATCAGGAGAGCTCATGCTCGCCGCCGTACAACCGCTATCTGCTACCCGCCAGAACCTTTGGCGCCTGACCGTCATCCGGGTCCTGGTCCTGGCTGCCCAGGCTGGCTCCGTGGGCGTCGCCTACTGGACCGAATTGCTACCCTTACCGTGGCTGTCGCTGGCGGGCACCTTGGCTTTGTCGTCGCTGCTGTGTGCCTTCACCGCGCTGCGCTTGCGCCTGTCGCTGCCCGTCACCGAAATGGAGTACGCCCTGCAGTTGGCCTGTGACCTGTTGATCCACAGTGCCTTGCTGTATTACTCCGGCGGCTCGACCAACCCGTTCGTGTCGTATTACCTGGTACCGCTGGCGATTGCCGCAGTGACCTTGCCGTGGCTGTATTCGCTGATTCTGTCGGGTATCGCCCTGACCGCCTACAGCCTGCTGCTGGTGCAGTTCTACCCGCTTGAGGGCCTGCCCATGGCGCGGGACAAGATGCAGGTCTACGGCATGTGGCTGAGCATTGCCCTGGCTGCGGCGGTGATCACTTTCTTTGCCGCACGCATGGCCGAAGAGCTGCGCCGCCAGGAGCAACTGCGGTCCGAGCGGCGTGAAGAAAGCCTGCGCGATGAGCAACTGCTGGCCGTGGCTACCCAGGCCGCAGGTGCTGCCCATGAGCTGGGCACGCCACTGGCGACCATGAGCGTGCTGATCAACGAAATGCGTCAGGACCACACCGACCCGCTGCTGCAGGAAGACCTGCAGATCCTGCAGGACCAGGTAAAGCTGTGCAAAGAGACCTTGCAACAGCTGGTGCGCGCCGCCGAAGCCAACCGCCGCCTGGCGATCGTGGAGCAGGAGGTGACCGCCTGGCTGGACGAGGCGCTGAACCGCTGGCACCTGATGCGCCCGGAAGCCAGCTACCGCTTCCAGCGGTTGCGCGATGGCAAAGTGCCGCGCCTGACGCCACCACCAGACCTGACCCAGGCGCTGCTGAACCTGTTGAACAATGCAGCCGATGCCTGCCCCGATGACTTGGAAGTGCGCCTGGACTGGGACGCTCAGGACATCGTCATTAGTATCCGTGACCATGGCCCTGGCGTGCCGCCGGCCATTGCCGAAGCCATCGGCAAACCCTTCATTACCACCAAAGGCAAAGGCTTCGGCCTGGGCCTGTTCTTGAGCAAGGCCAGCGTGACCCGTGCGGGCGGTTCGGTGAAACTCTATAGTCATGAACAGGGTGGCACCCTGACCGAATTGCGCCTGCCCTATGGCAAGCGAGGAGATGAATGATGAGCGAAGAAAACCAGGTCGAAAGCGAAGAGCTGCCGCACCTGCTGTTGGTGGATGACGATGCCACCTTCACCCGGGTCATGGCCCGGGCAATGAGCCGTCGCGGTTTCCGCGTGAGCACCGCCAGTTCGGCCGAGGAAGGCTTGATTCTGGCCCAGCAGGACCTGCCAGATTACGCCACGCTGGACCTGAAGATGGACGGTGACTCCGGCCTTGTGCTGCTGCCCAAGCTGCTGGAGCTGGACCCTGAAATGCGCGTGGTGATCCTGACCGGTTACTCGAGCATTGCCACGGCGGTGGAAGCGGTCAAGCGCGGCGCCTGCAATTACCTGTGCAAACCGGCTGACGCCGATGATGTGCTGGCAGCATTGCTGTCGGAGCACACCGACCTGGATACCCTGGTGCCGGAAAACCCGATGTCGGTCGACCGCCTGCAGTGGGAACACATCCAGCGCGTACTGAACGAGCACGAGGGCAACATTTCGGCCACCGCACGTGCGCTGGGCATGCACCGCCGGACCTTGCAGCGCAAGCTGCAGAAGCGCCCGGTCCGGCGCTGAGTCCGCGTTGCCTCTTCGCGGGGCAAGCCCGCTCCCCACAGGCCCTGAACAGGTCTGAAGATTTGTGCGATACCTGTGGGAGCGGGCTTGTCCCGCGAAGAGGCCGGCACTGACAGAAATTTTTCTACAAGCCCGCGATCCCCGCAAATACCAGCCGTTGGCGTATCATTAGCCACCTAACGGCAACCTCTCCAGGATCGCTTGCGCATGCTCGCCCTTCTTATCCAGACGCTGAACATCACGGCACCTGTCTTCGCCATGCTGTTCATGGGCGTGCTGCTCAAACGCATCCGTCTGATCGACGATAATTTCAACCGCGTTGCCTCGCAGTTGGTGTTCAACGTCTGCATGCCTGCGCTGTTGTTCCTCGGCATTTACCACGCCGACCTGGCTGCTGCGGTGAAGCCCGGTGTCATCCTTTACTTCATCGTCGCCACTCTGGTGGGCTTCGGCGTCGCTTGGGGCATGGCCATCTGGCGTAGCCCGCAGGCCGACCGGGGCATCTATACCCAGGGCGCGTTCCGCGGCAACAACGGCGTGATCGGCCTGGCCCTGGCTGCCAGCCTTTACGGCGACTACGGTATTTCGCTGGGTGCAGTGCTCGCCGGCCTGGTCATCCTGATGTACAACTCGCTGTCGGCAGTGGTGCTGGCGGTGTACAGCCCGGACCTCAAGTCCGACCCGTGGAGCATCTGCAAGAGCATTTTAAGCAACCCGCTGATCATCAGCGTGCTGGTCGCGACACCCATGGCTTACGGCCAGGTGCCGCTCCCTAACTGGCTGCTGACTTCAGGTGATTACCTGGCACAGATGACCCTGCCGTTGGCATTGATGTGTATTGGCGGCACCCTGTCGCTGGCGGCGCTGCGCGACAGCGGCCGGCTGGCCATCGACGCCAGCCTGGTAAAGATGGTCTGGCTGCCGCTGGCCGGCACCCTCGGTGCCTGGCTGTGCGGCTTTCGCGGGGCCGAACTGGGTATCCTGTTCCTGTACATCGGCAGCCCGACCGCAGCTGCCAGTTACGTCATGGCGCGGGCGGCCAACGGCAACCATGAGCTGGCTGCGTCGATTATCGTGATCACCACCTTAATGGCGGCAATCACCACCAATATCGGCATTTTCATCTTGCAGTGGGGCGGATGGATCTAGATCCTTGACTGCAAACAACACAAAAACAGCCTCACTGAGCTAAAGGACACTTCATGCAAGACCAGAGCAAGCCCGAGCAGTTACAGCGCGGGCTGAAGAATCGCCATATCCAGCTGATTGCGCTGGGCGGGGCCATCGGTACCGGCTTGTTCCTGGGCATCGCCCAGACCATCCAGCTGGCCGGGCCCTCCGTACTGCTGGGGTATGCCATCGCTGGCCTGATGGCCTTCCTGATCATGCGCCAGCTGGGTGAAATGGTGGTGGAAGAGCCGGTGGCCGGTAGCTTCAGCCACTTTGCCCACCAGTACTGGAGCGAGTTTGCAGGCTTCGTGTCGGGCTGGAACTACTGGGTGGTGTATGTACTGGTTGGCATGGCCGAGCTGACGGCCGTGGGTATCTACGTGCAGTACTGGTGGCCGGAATTCCCCACCTGGGCCACGGCGGCGATATTTTTTGTGGTGATCAACCTGATCAACCTGACCCAGGTGAAGGTCTACGGCGAAATGGAATTCTGGTTCGCCCTGATCAAGGTAGTGGCCATCGTCAGCATGATCGGCTTCGGCGCCTGGTTGCTGAGCAGCGGCCATGGCGGCCCGGATGCCAGCGTGGCCAACCTTTGGCAGTACGGCGGCTTCTTCCCTAACGGTGTCAGCGGCTTGGTGATGGCGCTGGCGGTGATCATGTTCTCGTTCGGTGGGCTGGAGCTGGTGGGTATCACTGCTGCCGAGGCAGACAACCCGCGCCAGAGTATCCCCAAGGCCACCAACCAGGTGGTGTACCGCATCCTGATCTTCTACATCGGTGCCCTGGCGGTGCTGCTGTCCCTGTACCCGTGGCAGAAGGTTGTGCAGGGTGGCAGCCCGTTCGTGATGATTTTCCACGAGCTGGACAGCGACCTGGTGGCAACCATCCTCAACATCGTGGTGCTGACGGCTGCGCTGTCGGTTTACAACAGCTGCGTGTACGCCAACAGCCGCATGCTGTTTGGTCTGGCCAGCCAGGGTGACGCACCGCGCCAGTTGCTGAAAGTCAGCCGCAGCGGCGTGCCGTTGACTGCACTGGGCGTGTCTGCCTTCGCGACCGGGCTGTGCGTGGTGATCAACTACCTCATGCCGGGCGAGGCCTTTGGCTTGCTGATGGCCCTGGCGGTGTCGGCGCTGGTGATCAACTGGGCGAGCATCAGCATTACCCACTTGAAGTTCCGCAAGGCCAAGCTGGCGGCCGGTATTACCCCGTTCTACAAGAGCCTGGGGCACCCGCTGACCAACTACCTGTGCCTGGCGTTCATTGTGCTGATTCTGGTGGTGATGTACCTGACTCCGCCGATTCGCATCTCGGTGATGCTGATCCCGGCATGGATTGCCGTGCTGTGGGTGGCCTTCAAGCTGAAGAAGGCTCGGCAGGTTCGCCGTTAGATTTGTATCGCCTGTGAGAACGAGCGCCGCGCGGGCGGTGCTCGATCTAAAGGGCGACACAAGGCTTAAGGCATGCGCCAGATGACATGGCCCGATCAATGCTGCCGGCGCCAGGCGCGCACGGTGGTATACAGCAGCACCACCGCGAGCACAGGCAGCACATAGAACAGCATCAACCGCTCCAGGCGCCCGGCCAGCGGCATGCCCATGGTGAACGCCGCCACGTGCAGGCCGTAGGCCAGGTACAGGCAAAGGAACACCAGGCCTTCGGCGCGGGTGATGCGGTAACCGGAATAGAACACCGGCAGGCTTAGCGCGGCGACGCCGAGCATAACCGGCAGGTCGAAGGCCAGGGCGTTGGGCGAGATCGACAGCGGCACAGGGGTGATCAGCGCGGTCAGGCCCAGCACTGCCAGCAGGTTGAACAGGTTGCTGCCGATCACGGTGCCCACGGCGATTTCCCGTTCACCACGCAGGGCCGCGATCAGCGCGGCGGCGAGCTCTGGCAAGGATGTGCAGATGGCGACGACGGTCAGGCCGATGATGCGCTCGGACAGCCCCAGGTCTGTGGCAACCTCCACGGCGGCCTCCAGCAGCAGGTGGCCCCCCAGGCTCAGCAGGCCAAAGCCGGCCAGCACCTGCAGCAGCGTGCCTGACCAGAAGCGCCTGGCGCTGGATTTTGCCGTGTCCGGCGCGGGGTAAGTGCGTGCGTAGTGGCGCGATTGGTGCCAGAGCATTGCCAGGTAGCCGGCCAGGCCAAGCAGCAGCAGCCCCCCTTCCACCCGGCCCAGGTAACCGTTGGCGGACAAGGCATAGACCAGGCCGCTGGCGAGGATCATCAGCGGAATGTCCAGGCGCACCAGCTGGCGCGACACACGCAGCGGGATGATCAGCGCGGCCAGGCCAAGAATGACCAGTACGTTGAAGATGTTGCTGCCGATCACGCTGCCGACCGCCACATCCGGCGCGCCCTGATAGGCCGCCTGCAGGCTCACGGTCAGTTGTGGTGCTGTACTGCCGAAGGCCACCAGGCTCAGGCCGATGATCAACGGGCGAACATGAAGGCGCTGAGCCAGGCGCAGCGCTGCGCGCACCAGCAATTCGGCGCCGCCGACCAGCAGCAGCAGGGCAATGCCCAGTTGCAACAGGCTGAAGGTGGGAAGGGTGGCCAAGTCGAAAATGGTCGGACTCCTGTCGCGTCAGTCGCTAAGCCCTTGTACTCGCACGCGTGCCGTTCCGCTACGGAGCATGCCGATTTTTTCTGCAGCGGCGCGAGACAGGTCGATCAGGCGGCCGCGGGTGTGCGGGCCACGGTCGTTGATGCGCACCACCACACTGCGCTGGTTGGCCGTGTTGGTGACCCGTACGCGGGTGCCGAACGGCAGGTTGCGGTGGGCGGCGGTAAAACCGTGCTGGTTGAACGGCTCGCCACTGGCGGTGCGTTTGCCGTGGTGGCGCGACCCGTAATAGGAAGCGGTGCCCGTCTGGTCGTAACCACGCGGGTCGATGTCATGGCTGGCGCACCCGGCCAGCAGGGAGAAGAGGGCGAGGGTGCCCCAAAGTCTTTTCAGCAAGTCAGATGTGCTCCAGTGCGGCCATTCGCGGGCTTGCCCGCTCCCACAGGCACATCACCGCCTGTGAGAGCGGTGCATTACCTGTGGGAGCGGGCAAGCCCGCGAACGAGGGCAGCGCCCTCGCAGCCTATTCAGGTCAGCCTTCGAGCTTGGCCTTGAGCAATTGGTTCACCTGCCCCGGGTTGGCCTTGCCTTTGGAGGCTTTCATCGCCTGGCCGACAAAGAAGCCGAACATCTTGCCACGCTTGGCCTCGTCGGCCGCACGGTACTGTTCGACCTGCTCGGCGTTGGCCGCCAGCATCTCGTCCAGCATCTTGTCGATGGCACCGGTGTCGGTCACCTGCTTCAGGCCTTTGCTTTCGATGATGCTGTCGGCATCGCCCTCACCGGCAGCCATCGCCTCGAATACGGTCTTGGCGATTTTGCCGCTGATGGTGTTGTCGCGGATGCGCAGCAGCATGCCACCCAGGTGCGCGGCGCTGACCGGTGCCTGGTCGATCTCGATGCCCAGCTTGTTGAGCAGGCTGCCCAGCTCGACCATGACCCAGTTGGCCGCCAGCTTGGCGTCGCCACCGATTTTTACCACTTCCTCGAAGTAGTCCGCCTGTTCGCGGCTCGAAGCCAGCACGTTGGCGTCGTAGGCCGACAGGCCATACTGGCGCTGGAAGCGTTCGACCTTCTGCGGCGGCAGCTCCGGCAGGCCGGCGCGGATGGTTTCGAGGAAGCTGTCCTCGATCACTACCGGCAGCAGGTCCGGGTCGGGGAAGTAACGGTAGTCGTTGGCTTCCTCCTTGCTGCGCATGGAGCGGGTTTCATCTTTGTTCGGGTCGTACAGGCGAGTTTCCTGCACCACCTTGCCGCCGTCTTCGATCAGGTCGATCTGGCGCTGGATTTCGCTGTTGATCGCGCGCTCGATGAAGCGGAACGAGTTGACGTTCTTGATCTCGCAGCGGGTGCCGAACTCGGCTTGACCCTTCGGACGAATCGACACGTTGCAGTCGCAGCGCAGCGAGCCTTCGGCCATGTTGCCGTCGCAGATGCCCAGGTAGCGCACCAGTGCGTGGATCGCCTTGACGTAGGCCACGGCTTCCTTGGCGCTGCGCATGTCAGGCTCGGAGACGATTTCCAGCAGCGGGGTCCCGGCACGGTTAAGGTCGATGCCGGTGGAGCCGCTGAAGTCTTCGTGCAGGCTTTTGCCGGCGTCTTCTTCCAGGTGCGCGCGGGTGACCCCGATACGCTTGATGGTGCCGTCTTCCAGGGCGATATCCAGGTGGCCCTTGCCGACGATCGGCAGGTCCATCTGGCTGATCTGGTACCCCTTGGGCAAGTCCGGGTAGAAGTAGTTCTTGCGCGCGAACACGTTGCGCTTGCCGATTTCGGCATCGATGGCCAGGCCGAACATGCACGCCATGCGCACGGCTTCCTGGTTCAGCACCGGCAGTACGCCGGGCATGCCCAGGTCTACCAGGCTGGCCTGGGTGTTCGGCTCGGAGCCGAAGGTGGTGGCGCTGCCGGAGAAGATCTTCGACTGGGTGGCGAGCTGAGTGTGGATTTCAAGCCCGATCACAACTTCCCATTGCATGTGTGAACTCCTCAGAAGCCGTTGGGGGCACGGGTGTGCCAGTCGGTCACTTGCTGGTAGCGGTGCGCGACGTTGAGCAGGCGGCCTTCCTGGAAATACGGCGCCAGCAGCTGCACGCCGACCGGCAGGCCGTCGACGAAGCCAGCCGGCATCGACAGGCCCGGCAGGCCCGCCAGGTTGGCGGTGATGGTGTAGACGTCTTCGAGGTAGGCGGCGACCGGGTCGCTGCTCTTGGCGCCAAGCTTCCAGGCCGGGTTTGGCGTGGTCGGGCCGAGGATCAGATCGACATCGTTGAAAGCGGCCATGAAGTCGTTCTTGATCAGGCGGCGGATCTGCTGCGCCTTCACGTAGTAGGCGTCGTAGTAGCCGGCCGACAGGGCGTAGGTGCCGACCATGATGCGGCGCTGCACTTCAATGCCGAAGCCTTCGCCACGGGACCGCTTGTACAGGTCGGTGAGGTCTTTCGGCGCTTCGCAGCGGTAACCGAAGCGCACGCCGTCGAAGCGCGACAGGTTGGATGAGGCCTCCGCCGGGGCGATCACGTAGTAGGCCGGGATGGCGTGCTGCATGTTCGGCAGGCTGATTTCCTTGACCACCGCGCCGAGCTTTTCCAGCTCTTTGACGCTGGCCTGGACCAGCTCGGCGATACGTGGATCGAGGCCGGCCCCGAAGTACTCTTTTGGCAGGCCGATGCGCAGGCCCTGCAGCGAAGCGTTCAGGTTGGCGCTGTAGTCCGGCACCGGCTCTTCGATGCTGGTGGAATCCTTGGCGTCGAAACCGGCCATGCCTTGCAGCAGCAGGGCGCAGTCTTCGGCGGTGCGGGCCAGCGGGCCGCCCTGGTCGAGGCTGGAGGCGTAGGCGATCATGCCCCAGCGCGACACACGACCGTACGTCGGCTTGAGGCCGGTGAGGTTGGTCAGTGCTGCCGGCTGGCGGATCGAACCGCCGGTGTCAGTGCCGGTGGTGGCTGGCAGCAGGCGCGCGGCCACGGCAGCGGCCGAACCGCCCGACGAACCGCCCGGGACGTGTTCGAGGTTCCATGGGTTTTTCACCGCGCCGTAGTGGCTGGATTCGTTGGCCGAACCCATGGCGAACTCGTCCATGTTGGTTTTGCCCAGGGTGACCATGCCGGCTTCAGCCAGCTTGGCGACCACGGTGGCGTCGTAGGGTGCCTTGAAGTTGTCGAGCATCTTCGAGCCGCAACTGGTGCGTACGCCGTTGGTGCAGAACAGGTCCTTGTGGGCGATGGGCGCACCCAGCAGCGCGCCGGTTTCGCCTGCGGCGCGACGGGCGTCGGCGGCACGCGCCTGGCCCAGGGCCAGGTCTTCGGTGACGCTGATGAAGCTGTTGATCTGCGGGTCGAGTTGCTTGACGCGCGCCAACAGGGCGCCAGTCAGCTCTTCGGAGGAAAACGACTTGTCGGCGAGTCCGCGGGCGATCTCGGCCAGGGTCAATTGATGCATGGCAGGCTCTATCCCTTACTCGATGACTTTGGGAACCAGGTACAGACCGCTTTCGGTCGAGGGCGCGATAGCCTGGTAGGCATCGCGCTGGTTGCTTTCGGTGACCTGGTCGGGGCGCAGGCGCTGGCTGGCTTCCAGCGGGTGGGCCAGGGGCTCGATGCCAGTGGTATCGACCGCTTGCATCTGGTCGACCAGCCCGAGGATGCTGTTCAGGGCTTCGGTAATGCGTGGCAGTTCGCCATCATTCAGCCCCAGACGGGCCAGATGGGCGATCTTTTCCACGTCGCAGCGTTCAAGCGCCATGAGGATCTCCAAGGGAAACAAAGAACGGAATTTGGGTCCGCGGTGAGGAACATGTCAGCTTTCTGGCGGTCCAACGGCCGCGATCATCGGCTGGCGTGCTCGGAAAAACAGCCAATTTAACATATTGGCTCCTTGCCCAAAATCCCTGCCATTGTTAGAGTTTGCCGCACTTTTTTACCCACGCTTTCCCCAGGGTCACTTTCCCATGTTCAAGAAACTGCGTGGCATGTTTTCCAGCGATCTTTCCATCGACCTGGGTACTGCCAACACCCTTATTTACGTGCGTGAGCGCGGTATCGTCCTGAATGAGCCCTCGGTTGTTGCCATCCGTACCCATGGCAATCAGAAAAGCGTCGTCGCCGTCGGTACCGAAGCCAAACGCATGCTGGGCCGTACGCCTGGCAACATTGCTGCCATTCGTCCGATGAAGGACGGCGTCATCGCCGACTTCAGCGTTTGCGAAAAAATGTTGCAGTATTTTATCAACAAGGTTCACGAGAACAGCTTCCTGCAGCCAAGCCCGCGCGTGCTGATCTGCGTACCGTGCAAGTCGACCCAGGTAGAGCGCCGCGCCATTCGCGAGTCGGCCCTGGGTGCCGGTGCCCGTGAAGTGTTCCTGATCGAAGAACCGATGGCTGCTGCCATCGGTGCTGGCTTGCCGGTTGAAGAGGCCCGCGGTTCGATGGTCGTCGATATCGGTGGTGGTACCACTGAGATCGCGCTGATCTCCCTGAACGGCGTGGTCTATGCCGAATCCGTCCGCGTTGGCGGCGACCGCTTTGACGAGGCCATCGTCACCTACGTGCGCCGCAACTACGGCAGCCTGATCGGCGAGTCCACTGCCGAGCGCATCAAGCAGGAAATCGGTACCGCCTACCCGGGCGGCGAGGTACGCGAAGTCGATGTGCGTGGCCGCAACCTGGCCGAGGGCGTACCGCGTGCCTTCACCCTTAACTCCAACGAAGTGCTCGAAGCGTTGCAGGAATCGCTGGCGACCATTGTCCAGGCCGTGAAGAGCGCCCTGGAGCAATCGCCGCCCGAACTGGCTTCGGACATCGCCGAACGTGGCCTGGTGCTGACCGGTGGTGGTGCGCTGCTGCGCGACCTCGACAAACTGCTGGCCCAGGAAACCGGCCTGCCGGTAATTGTCGCCGAGGACCCGCTGACCTGTGTCGCCCGTGGCGGCGGTCGCGCCCTGGAGATGATGGACAAGCACGCGATGGACCTGCTCTCCAGCGAGTGATCCCACTCGCTGTTCACGAGCGCCCGGTTTACAGGTACTACGCACAGTGCTACCTGTATGTGCTGGGCTGGCGCCCGTTAAGGGCGCCGTATCCGTCAACCCGCAACCAGGCTGGTGCGTTGTCCCATGTCCAATGACCTCCTGAGTCGTCCACGAGGAACGGCCCATTAAACCGCTTTTCTCCAAGGGCCCTTCGCTGGGCGTTCGCCTGCTCGTTCTGGTGGTAATGTCGGTCGCGTTGATGGTTGTCGACGCGCGCTTTGACGTGCTCAAGCCCGTGCGCAGCCAGATGGGGCTGGTGCTGATGGAGTCGTACTGGATCACCGACCTGCCGCAACGTGCGTGGCAAGGCGTGGCCGGCCAGTTCGGCAGCCGCACCGAGTTGATTGCCGAAAACGAAAAGCTCAAGACCGAAGCGCTGCTGTTGCAGGGGCGCCTGCAGAAGCTGGCAGCCCTGACCGAGCAGAACGTGCGCCTGCGTGAATTGCTGAACTCTTCGGCGCTGGTCAACGAAAAAGTCGAAGTGGCCGAGCTGATCGGTGTCGACCCCAACCCGTTCACCCACCGCATACTGATCAACAAGGGCGAGCGTGACGGTGTGTTCCTTGGCCAGCCGGTACTCGATGCGCGCGGCCTGATGGGCCAGGTAGTCGAGTTGATGCCCTACACCTCGCGGGTGCTGCTGCTGACCGATACCACCCATAGCATCCCGGTGCAGGTCAACCGCAACGGCCTGCGTGCCATCGCCAGTGGTACCGGTAACCCGGAGCGCCTTGAACTGCGCCATGTGGCCGATACCGCCGACGTGAAGGAAGGCGACCTGTTGGTCAGCTCCGGCATGGGCCAACGGTTCCCGGCCGGCTACCCGGTGGCGACGGTCAACGAGGTGATCCACGATTCCGGGCAGCCTTTCGCCATCGTGCGCGCCATCCCCACTGCCGCGCTCAACCGCAGCCGCTACATGCTGCTGGTATTCAGTGACCGGCGTACCCCGGAGCAGCGTGCTACCGACGCCGCCATCGCCCAGGAAGAGGCGGACCGCAAGGGCACCTCGGCCCTCGGCCAACCGGCCAGCACAGGTGAGCAGGGCACACCAGCCAGCAATACGCCTGTGGCGCCAGCCACACCCGCAGCGCCGGCCGCCCAGCCAGCAGCCCCGGCAGCTACCCCTGCCACGCCTGCCGCAGCGCCTGCCGCACCCGCTAACACCCGGAGACAATGATGGCTGCTTCACGCCGCAACAACGGCTGGGTCATCTGGCTGACTTTCGCCATCGGCCTGCTGCTCAGCGTCTCGCCCATGCCGCAGTTCATGGAAGTGTTCCGCCCCATGTGGCTGGCTTTGCTGGTTTCGTTCTGGACCCTGGCGGTGCCGGGCAAGGTCGGTATGACCACGGCATTCGTGCTGGGCCTGGCCGAGGACGTGTTATACGGTACTCTGCTGGGGCAGAACGCATTGATCCTCACCCTCATCACCTTCCTGGTGCTGTCCCTGCAGCAGCGCCTGCGCATGTTCCCCATGTGGCAGCAGAGCCTGGTGATCCTGGTCATATTCGGCATTGCCCAACTCATCCAGTTGTGGCTCAGCGCGCTGACCGGCAACCGCCTGCCGACCCTGGCGCTGGTCTGGTCGGCGGTAATCAGTGCCTTGCTCTGGCCATGGATCAGTTTCGCCCTGCGCGACCTGCGCCGACGCTTGCATATCAACTGACGGCGACGCCGCAACTGACAGGGAGATGTCTGCATGAACCCGCTATACCTGGCCTCTGGCTCGCCCCGCCGTCGCGAATTGCTGACCCAGATCGGTGTGCCCTTCACTGTCGTCAGTGCGCCCATCGATGAAACCCCGCTGCCCGGTGAAAACGCCCCGGCCTACGTTGAGCGCCTGGCCCGGGCCAAGGCTGCTGCCGGTCTGGCCCGTGTCGAGGGCCCGGCAGTGGTGCTGGGGGCAGACACTGCCGTAGTGCTCGACGGGCGTATTCTGGGCAAGCCGGAAAACCGCGAAGAGGCCCTGGCCATGCTGGCCGACCTGTCGGGCCGCGAGCACCAGGTATTGACTGCGGTTGCCCTCAGCAATGGGCTGCTTACGCAAAGCCTGTGCGTCACCAGCAAGGTGCGCTTCCGGGCCATCAGCGCCGATGAAGCGCAACGCTACTGGGCCAGCGGTGAGCCTGTGGACAAGGCAGGTGGCTACGCCATCCAGGGCCTGGGCGCAGTGTTCGTCACCGGCCTTGGCGGCAGTTATTCGGCCGTGGTAGGCCTGCCCCTCAGTGAGACGGCCGAGTTGCTTGGCACGTTTGGTATCGCCTGTTGGCAATCGCCCGTGCATACGCCAGAGGTAACAAACCCGCGGTAGCCAGCACGGCGTACGCCATCCATCATTACAAAAGACCTTTGACGAGAGCCGGCCATGAGTGAAGAGATCCTGATCAACATCACCCCGATGGAGTCACGCGTGGCGGTGGTGGAAAACGGGGTACTGCAGGAAGTGCACGTCGAGCGCACCCAGCGCCGTGGCATCGTCGGCAATATCTACAAGGGCAAGGTGGTGCGTGTGCTGCCGGGCATGCAGGCGGCCTTCGTCGACATCGGCCTGGAGCGTGCCGCGTTCATCCATGCCTCGGAGATCTCCCAGCGTGAAGGCTCGGCAGTCGAGACCATCACTGCACTGGTGCATGAAGGGCAGGCCCTTGTGGTGCAGGTGACCAAGGACCCGATCGGTACCAAAGGTGCGCGCCTGACCACCCAGCTGTCGATCCCTTCGCGCTACCTGGTGTACATGCCGCGCAGCAGTCATGTCGGCATTTCGCTCAAGATCGAAGACGAAGCCGAGCGGGACCGCCTGAAGCAGGTGGTCAGCAACTGTATGGAAAGCGAAAACATCAAGGATGCCGGCGGCTTCATCCTGCGCACCGCCGCCGAAGGCGCGCGTGCCGAAGAGATCTTGCAGGACATCCGGTACCTGCGTCGCCTGTGGGAGCAGATTGGCTCGCAGATCAAGACCTGCGGCGCCCCCATGGTCATCTACGAGGACCTTGGCCTCGCCCTGCGTACCCTGCGTGACCTGGTCAACCCGAAGATCGAGAAGATCCGCATCGACTCGCGTGAAACCTTCCAGAAGACCACGCAGTTTGTCGGCGAACTGATGCCGGAGATCGCCGACCGCCTTGAACACTACCCTGGTGAACGGCCCATCTTTGACTTGTATGGAGTCGAAGATGAAATCCAGCGCGCGCTGGAGCGCAAGGTCCCGCTCAAGTCCGGCGGCTACCTGGTGGTCGATCCGGCCGAAGCGATGACCACCATTGACGTGAACACCGGTGCATTCGTTGGCCATCGCAACCTTGAAGAGACCATCTTCAAGACCAACCTGGAGGCTGCCACCGCCATCGCCCGGCAACTGCGCCTGCGCAATATCGGCGGCATCATCATCATCGACTTCATCGACATGGAAGATGAAGAACACCAGCGCCAGGTGCTGCGCACACTGGAAAAGCAGCTGGAACGGGACCACGCAAAGACCAACATCATCGGCATCACCGAACTGGGCCTGGTGCAGATGACCCGCAAGCGCACCCGTGAAAGCCTGGAGCAGGTGTTGTGCGAGCCGTGCCTGGCCTGCCAGGGCCGTGGCAAGCTGAAAACCCCCGAGACCATCTGTTACGAAATTTTCCGCGAGATCCTGCGCGAGGCCCGTGCCTATCAGGCCGAGGGCTACCGCGTGCTGGCCAACCAGAAGGTGGTCGACCGCCTGCTGGATGAGGAGTCCGGCAACGTGGCAGAACTGGAAGCCTTTATCGGTCGAACCATTCGCTTCCAGGTCGAGTCGATGTATTCGCAGGAACAATACGACGTGGTGCTGCTCTGAGGTCTTCTCGAACGCGCCGCTGGATGGCCGGGCTGGCAAAATCGCCACTACCGGCCATCATGGATAAACGACTTGGAGGGCCATGGCCATGGGACGTCTGACCCGCGTTCTTGTCGCCTTGACCCGCTGGGGGCTGGGCTTTTGCGCCCTGCTGGCGGTATTGGTGGCGCTGTATGTCAGCCTCGGCCGCGAGTTGGTGCCGCTGGTGGCCGAGTACCGTGCCGATGTGGAGCGCAAAGCCGAAGAGGCATTGGGCCTGCCGGTGCATGTCGGTGCCCTGGAAGGGCGCTGGAGCGGCCTGGCGCCGGTGTTGCGGGTACGTGACCTGCAACTGGGTGAAGGTGCAACGGCGCTGCGCCTGGACGAGGTAAAGGTGGTTCCCGATGTCTGGGCCAGCCTCACTGCCCGCGAAGTGCGTTTGGCGCGAATACAGCTGGGCGGCCTGCAACTGATCCTGCGCGAGAACGAGCAGGGTGCCTGGCACCTTGAAGGCCTGCCGAAGAAGGACGATGCGCCACTTGATCCCGCCGAACTGCTGCAGCGCCTGCGCCAGTTGGGCCGCATTGATGTGTTCGACAGCCAGGTCACTTTGCACCCGTGGCAGCGTGACCCGCTTACCCTGACGTATGTGAGCGCCGGGCTGCAGGCAGGTGCTTCGCGCCAGGTTGTGAACCTGCGTGCAACCCTGCCCGATGGCCAGCCCTTGGCGCTGAACCTGCGTAGCCGTATGTCGGCCGAGGCCTGGCGTGACGGCCAGGTAAATGCCTACCTGAGCCTCCCGCAGAGTGACTGGGCGCGATGGTTGCCCCCGCGGCTGCTGGGGCAGTGGCATGCCGACACGCTGCGAGCGGGCGGCGAGTTCTGGGTCGACTGGCGCAAAGGGCAATTGCAGCAGGCAGTGGTGCGGCTCAACGCACCAGAGCTGCAGGGCGGTTATGCCGGGCGCAAGGCCGCGACACTGAACAACCTGGCCTTGGGCGCCTGGTTCCAGCGTCAGGCTCAAGGCTTTGATGTAGTTGTCGACTCCCTGGCCATGGACATCGGCAAGACCCGTTGGGAGTCGCACCTGCAGTTGCAGCAGCGCCCTGGCGAGAACGCTGCCGATGAAAGCTGGAAGCTGCAGGCCGACCGGCTCCACCTTACGCCCTTGACCCCGCTGATCGACGCGCTGGCACCGCTGTCTGACAATGTCATGGCCGTGGTCGATGGCCTGAAGGTAACCGGCGCGTTGCGCAATGTACGGCTGGAGGCCCGGCCCAAGGCCGAGGGTGACCAACGCCTTCTGTTCGACGCCAACCTGGAGAAGATCGGTTTCAATGCATACCACGGTGCCCCGGCGGCCGGTAACGTCAGTGGCAGCATCAGCGGCGACCTGGGGCATGGTGAACTGCGCCTGGATACCGATGCGTTCATGCTGCACCTGTACCCGATCTTCGCCAAACCGTGGCACTACCAGCAAGCCAATGCGCGCCTGACCTGGGCGCTGGACAAGGAAGGCTTTACCCTCGTTGCGCCTTACCTCAAGGTACTGGGCGAGGAGGGCAAGATTGCCGGTGACTTCCTTATTCGCCTGTTGTTCGAAGAAGGCCGCGAGGACTACATGGACCTGCGTGTCGGCCTGACCGAGGGCGATGGCCGCTACACCGCCAAGTACCTGCCTGAAGTGCTAAGCCCGGCCCTCGACGAATGGCTGCGCAGCGCCATCGTCAAAGGCACGGTGGATGAAGGCTACTTCCAGTACCAGGGCTCGCTGAACCACGGCGCCGCGCCAGAGGCTCGCAGCATCAGCCTGTTTTTCAAGGTGCGAGACGCAGCCTTGGACTTCCAGCCTGGCTGGCCGCAGGTGCAGCACGTCGATGGCGATGTGTTCATCGAAGACAGCGGGGTGCGCATCAAGGCTCAGCGTGGCGTGTTGCTCGACACCAAGGTGAGTGATGTCAGCGTCGATATTCCGCATGTCGAGGGTGACCAGCACAGCCGTCTTTACCTGGATGGCGACTTCGACGGCAGCCTGGGCGATGGCCTGAAAATACTCAAGGAAGCGCCGATCGGCACGGGCGAGATCTTCGCCGGCTGGGAGGGCGAAGGGCCGTTGCAGGGCAAGCTCAAGCTCGACATCCCGCTGGCCCACGGAGAGCGGCCGAAGGTCCAGGTGGACTTCGCCACCCGCGATGCGCGCCTGAAAGTGGCCCCGCCGAGCCTGGAATTGAGCCGCTTGAAGGGTGACTTCAGCTTCGATTTTGACAAGGGTCTGAGTGGCAAAGGCATCAGCCTGCAGGCGTTCGGCAAGCCGGTGACGGCGCAAATTACCGCCGAAGGCCAGCCGGGGCAGATGCAGACGCGCATCGACGCCAATGGCCAGGTATCGCTGAAGGCACTGACCGACTGGCTGCAGTTCAAGCAGGCCTTGCCAGCATCCGGCGACATCCCTTACCAGTTGCAGCTCAGCCTGGGTAGCCGGGATAACCGGCTGAGCGTCAACTCCACCCTCAAGGGCTTGGCCATCGACCTGCCGGCACCCTTCGGCAAAGCTGCTGCAGACTCTCGCGACAGCCGGTTCAGTATGAGCCTGCAGGGCCAGGAGCGGCGTTTCGATGCGGCGTACACCGACCTTGCACGCTTTGCCTACGCCGCACCGGCCGACAAGCTGGCCCAGGGCCGTGGTGAGTTGTTGCTTGGCACCGGTGACGCCCAGCTGCCCGCTGGCCAGGGCTTGCGCGTGCGCGGTCGCCTGGAGTCGCTGGACCTGGCACCCTGGCAGGAACAGGCGGCCCGTCTTGCTGGCGACGACCCGGGGGGGAGCGCGCGACAGAACCTGCAAAGTGTCGACTTGAGCATTGGTCAGCTGAAGGCCTTCGGCATGGACCTGAACCAGGCCGTGGTACGCATGGCCCGTGGCGGTGCGGCCTGGGACCTGCGCCTCGACAGCAGGGAAGTGATTGGCAACGCTCGGGTGCCGGATGCCAAGGGTGCGCCCATGGTCGTGCGCATGCAGACGCTGCGTCTGCCCGCTGCCGACCCTGCCCAGGCTGAGGCCGAAGACGGCCCGGACCCCTTGGCCTCGTTCGACCCGCGCAAGGTGCCGGCGCTGGACCTGAGCATCGACAAGCTCTACCGCGGCGACGACCTGTTCGGCAGCGCGGCGATCAAATTGCGACCGACAACGCGCGGCGTGACCGCCAGCGACATCGACCTTGACTTCAAAGGGCTGCGCATCGACGGTGGTGGTGGCTGGGAGGGCGCGCAAGGCCGTACCAGCAGTTGGTACAAAGGGCGCCTGGACGGCAAGAACCTGGGGGATGTGCTCAAAGCCTGGGGCTTCGCCCCTACCGTGACCAGCCGTGACTTCCGCCTGGATGTGGACGGCCGCTGGCCCGGGTCGCCTGCTGCGGTGGGCCTGAAGCGGTTCTCTGGCAGCATGGACGCGGCACTGCGCACCGGCCAGTTCGTTGAAGTCGAGGGCGGCGCACAGGCACTGCGCGTGTTCGGCCTGCTCAACTTCAACTCCATCGGCCGGCGTCTGCGCCTGGACTTCTCCGACTTGTTCGAAAAGGGCCTGGCCTATGACCGGGTCAAAGGCCTGCTGGTGGCCAGTGATGGTGTCTATGTGACCCGCGAGCCGATCAGTGTGACTGGCCCGTCGAGCAACTTCGAGCTGGAGGGCACGCTGGACATGGTACGCGACCGGGTCGATGCCAACCTGCAGGTGAGCTTGCCGGTCACCAACAACCTGCCGCTGGCGGCACTGATTATCGGCGCGCCGGCCGTGGGCGGCGCGCTGTTCCTGGTCGACCGGTTGATCGGTGACCGTGTCTCGCGCTTTGCCAGCGTGCACTACCGTGTAGAAGGGCCGTGGAAAGAGCCTAGAATCACATTTGTGAAACCTTTCGAGAAATCCCGCTAGGAGTGCCCATGAAGGCAGCGGTAATCCAGATGGTCAGCCAGGATGATGTGCTGGCCAACCTGCAGCGTGCCGGTGTTCTGTTGGAGCAGGCCGCCTTTGGCGGCGCTCGGCTGGCGGTGCTGCCGGAAAACTTCGCCGCCATGGGCCGCAAGGACGCCGCTGCCATCGGTCGCGCCGAAGCATTGGGTGAAGGGCCGATCCTGCCATGGTTGAAACGCACCGCCCGCGACCTCAAGTTATGGATTGTCGCCGGTACTTTGCCCTTGCCGCCGGTCGGCCAGCCCGAGGCCAAGGCTCATGCCTGCTCGCTGCTGATCGACGAGCACGGCGAGGTGGCGGCACGGTATGACAAGCTGCACCTGTTCGACGTGGACGTTGTCGACAACCGCGGTCGGTACCGTGAGTCGGATGACTACGCCCATGGCACCCAGGTGGTCGTGGCGGACACGCCGGTTGGGCGGTTGGGGCTGAGCGTATGCTACGACTTGCGATTCCCCGAGCTGTACAGCGCACTGCGCGCCGCCGGCGCCGAACTGATCACTGCACCAGCGGCTTTTACTGCCGTTACAGGCGCGGCACATTGGGAAGTGCTGATACGCGCCCGCGCGATCGAAACCCAGTGTTACCTGCTGGCTGCTGCACAGGGCGGCACCCACCCAGGCCCACGGGAAACCCATGGCCATGCGGCGATCGTCGACCCTTGGGGGCGCATCGTCGTAGAGCAGGCGCAAGGCGAAGCGGTGCTGCTTGCCGAGCGCAACATTGATGAACAAGCGTCCATCCGGGCGCGCATGCCGGTGGTAACGCACCGGCGCTTTTTCTCGCAGGGCGCGTTGCGACCTGCGCATACCTCGGAGTGACTATGAGCCAGATGTTATCCACCGTCAGCGAGCAGCTCCTGGCCCCAGGCGGCTTGACCCTGGACAGCCTGCAGAGCGTGCTGGGTGAGTTGGCCGGCCCCGGCATCGACGCCGCCGACCTGTATTTCCAGGGTCAGATCTCGGAAACCTGGGCACTGGAAGACGGCATCGTCAAAGAGGGCAGCTTCAACCTGGACCAGGGCGTGGGCGTACGTGCCCAGTCCGGTGAAAAGACCGGCTTCGCCTATAGCAATGCGATCAACCTCGAGGCGTTGACCTCGGCTGCACGCGCCGCCCGTTCCATTTCCCGGGCCGGGCAGAACGGCACGGTCCAGGCCTTCCGCAGCCAGGAAGTGACCGCCCTGTATGGCGCAGACAATCCGCTGGATGTACTGAGCCGTGCCGAGAAGGTTGAGCTGCTCAAGCGTGTCGATGCTGCCACCCGCGCCCTGGACCCGCGCATCCAGCAGGTCAGCGTAAGCATGGCCGGGGTCTGGGAGCGCATCCTGATCGCTGCGGCCGATGGCAGCCTGGCCGCCGACGTGCGCCCGTTGGTGCGCTTCAACGTCAGCGTCATCGTCGAGCAGAACGGCCGCCGCGAGCGCGGCGGGCAGGGCGGTGGCGGGCGTACCGACTACCGCTTCTTCACCGAGGAACGGGTGATGGGCTATGCCCGCGAGGCATTGCGCCAGGCGCTGGTGAACCTGGAGGCGATCCCGGCACCTGCCGGCACCTTGCCGGTGGTGCTGGGTTCGGGCTGGTCGGGCGTGTTGCTGCACGAGGCGGTGGGCCATGGCCTGGAAGGTGACTTCAACCGCAAGGGCAGTTCGGCGTTCAGCGGCCGCATTGGCGAGAAAGTGGCATCGAGCCTGTGCACCATCGTTGACGATGGCACGCTCGAAGGCCGCCGTGGCTCGCTGAGCGTAGATGATGAGGGCACCCCGACCGAATGCACCACGCTGATCGAGAACGGTGTGCTCAAGGGTTACATGCAGGACAAGCTCAACGCACGCCTGATGGGTATGGCGGTCACCGGCAACGGCCGCCGTGAATCCTACGCGCACCTGCCGATGCCGCGCATGACCAACACCTACATGCGAGCAGGGCAAAGCGACCCTCAGGAAATCATCGCGTCGGTGAAAAAAGGTATCTACTGCGCCAGCCTGGGTGGTGGTCAGGTGGACATCACCAGTGGCAAGTTCGTGTTTTCGACCAGTGAGGCCTACCTGATCGAAGACGGCAAGATTACCGCCCCGGTGAAGGGCGCGACCCTGATCGGCAATGGGCCGGAGGCGATGAGCCGGGTGTCGATGGTCGGTAACGACCTGGCGCTGGACAGCGGAGTAGGGACGTGCGGCAAGGACGGGCAGTCGGTGCCGGTCGGGGTAGGGCAGCCTACCTTGAAGCTGGATGCGATTACCGTGGGTGGGACCGGGGCTTGATAGCTTCGGGGGCTTTTGTGGGAGCGGGCTTGCCCCGCGAAGAAGGCCACATAATGGTGGCTGACACCGGCTTTGCCGGTGTTCGCGGGGCAAGCCAGCTCCCACAGGGCCCCAGAGCAATCCGTCAGCGCAAGCCGCGTTGCAGCTCGTCGAGGTCGCGGATGTACTTGAACACCTTGCGTGCGGCGGCAGGCGGCTTGTTGCGGGCCTTCTCGTGCTGGGCATGGCGCACCAGCGAGCGCAGCTGCTGGCGGTCGGTGTCGGGGTACTCGTTGACGAAGCGCTCAAGGTCTTCGTCGTTGCCGTCGATCAACCGGTCGCGCCAGCGCTCCAGGCCGTGGAAGCGCTCGTTGTACTGGCGGGTCGAGCTGTCCATCTGCTCAAGCAAGGCGTGGATGGCATCCAGGTCCTGCACGCGCATCAGCTTGCCGACAAACGACATATGGCGTTTGCGGGCGCCATGAGCGGTGTGCTTGCTGGCCTCGGCCAGGGCCTTGCGCAGCTCGTCGGTCAACGGCAGGCGGGCCAGGGTATCGGCTTTGAGCGTGGTAAGGCGCTCGCCGAGTTCGACCAGCTCATGCAGTTCGCGCTTGATCTGGGTTTTGCTTTTTTCGCCGTCGAAGGCGTCGTTGTTTGAATCAACCATGGTGGCAGTCCGCTAGAAATCGCCGCCATGATAACCAGTCGGGGGCCGCTTGTCCGGCCCGGTCGTAGAATGACCCCAAGCCGTACGCAGAATTTGAGTGGAGAGAACCATGAGTGCAGTCCAGAGCGTAGGTCCGAAAGACCTGCCAGCATTGCAGGAGCAGGTCGAGGCAATCATTGCCGAGGCGCGCCGCCAGGGGGCCAGCGCCTGCGAAGTGGCGGTATCGCTGGAGCAGGGCCTGTCCACCACAGTACGCCAGCGCGAGGTTGAAACAGTTGAGTTCAACCGCGACCAGGGCTTTGGTATCACCCTTTATGTTGGCCAGCGCAAAGGCTCGGCCAGCACCTCGGCCAGTGGCCCGGAGGCGATCCGTGAGACCGTTGCGGCAGCCTTGGCCATTGCCAAACATACGTCCGAGGACGATTGCTCCGGCCTGGCCGACGCGGCGCTGATGGCCCGTGAAATCCCGGACCTGGACCTCTATCACGACTGGGCTATCGAGCCCGAAAGGGCCATCGAGATGGCCCTGGCCTGCGAAGCGGCGGCGTTCGATGAGGACCCGCGCATCCTCAACGCCGACGGCACCACACTCAATACCCACCAGGGCTGCCGCGTGTATGGCAACAGCCATGGCTTCATTGGCAGTTATGCTTCGACCCGGCACAGCCTGAGCTGTGTGATGATCGCTGAAGGCGACGGCCAGATGCAGCGTGACTACTGGTACGACGTGAACCGCCAGGGCAACCTGCTGGCCGACCCGCGCAGCATCGGCGTACGCGCGGCCCAGCGCGCAGCCAGCCGCTTGGGCGCGCGTCCGGTACCGACTTGCGAAGTACCGGTGCTGTTTTCCGCCGAACTGGCGGGTGGCCTGTTCGGCAGCTTCCTCTCGGCCATTTCCGGCGGCAATCTCTACCGCAAGTCGTCGTTCCTTGAAGGCACCATTGGTCAACGCCTGTTCCCCACCTGGCTGACCCTCGACGAGCGCCCTCACATTCCACGGGCACTGGGCAGCGCGGCGTTTGACGGTGATGGCCTGGCGACCTATGCCAAGCCGTTCGTCGACAAGGGCGAGCTGGTGTCTTACCTGCTGGGTACCTATTCCGGGCGTAAGCTGGGCTTGCCAAGCACAGCCAACTCCGGTGGTGTGCACAATCTGTTCGTCACTCACGGTGTCGAAGACCAGGCCGCACTGATCCGCCGTATGGGCCGCGGGCTGCTGGTGACCGAATTGATGGGGCATGGCCTTAACATGGTGACGGGTGATTACTCCCGTGGTGCGGCAGGCTTCTGGGTCGAAAATGGCGAGATTCAGCACGCTGTGCAGGAAGTGACCATTGCCGGCAATATGAAGGATATGTTCCAGCAGATTGTCGCGATTGGTAGCGATCTTGAGACCCGTAGCAATATCCATACGGGCTCGGTATTGATTGAGCGGATGACTGTTGCGGGTAGCTGATCTTTAGCAGAAATTTCAATGTCACTGAAAACCCGGCCCCTGCGCCGGGTTTTTTTTCGTCACCTTCCCCTTGAAGTGATTCTATTTATCACTTAATAATGAATATCATTATCCAGTAACCCGGCGATGATGTTCATGAAACCCGTCCTGCGCGAACTCCCCTACCTGGAAAACTGGCGCTGGCTCAGCCGGCGCATTCGCTGTGCGCTCGAGCCCGACGAGCCGCGCCTGATCGAGCATTACCTGGCCGAAGGCCGCTATCTGGTGTGCTGCACCGAGACCTCGCCATGGACGGTGGCATTGACCTCTTTCCGCCTGCTGCTGGATACCGCCTGCGACCGCATGCTGCCCTGGCACTGGCGTTGCCTGTGCCTGGATCAGGCCTGGCGCCCCCTGCTGGTGTTGCGCAACCTCGATCGCCACGAAGAAAACCAGCGCTGGCAGCCCTACGCCCTGCAGTTGGCCAATTGCCGTCTGCTGCCCTCCCTTTCTCCCGATGAATTGATGCAAGGATTTGATGATGAGTGATACCCGTATCGAGCGTGACAGCATGGGTGAACTGCAGGTGCCGGCCAAGGCCTTGTACGGTGCACAGACCCAGCGCGCGGTCGACAACTTCCCGGTCAGTGGCCTGCGCATGCCGGCCCAGTTCATTCGTGCCCTGTTGCTGGCCAAGGCTGCCGCCGCCAAGGCCAACGTCGAGCTGGAACAACTGTCTGCGGCGCAGGGCCAGGCCATCGTCAAGGCTGTCGAGCAACTCTTGGCGGAGGACTTCATCCAGCACTTCCCGGTGGATGTGTTCCAGACCGGCTCTGGCACCAGCTCGAACATGAACGCCAACGAGGTGATTGCCACCTTGGCCAGCCGCGTGCTGGGTGACGCTGTCAACGCCAACGACCACGTCAACTGTGGCCAGAGCAGCAACGACATCATCCCCACCACCATTCATGTCAGTGCTGCACTGGCCTTGCACGAGCAACTGCTGCCGGCGCTGAGCCACCTGGTACAGGTGATCGAGACCAAGTCGGCGCAAGTGCATCAGTATGTGAAAACGGGTCGCACCCACTTGATGGACGCCATGCCGGTACGCATGAGCCAAGTGCTGGACGGCTGGGCGGCGCAGATCAACGGTGCCAAGGGGCACATCGAAGCCACCTTGCCAAGCCTGCAGGCGCTGGCCCAGGGCGGTACCGCCGTGGGTACCGGCATCAATGCCCACCCTCAGTTCGCTGCCGGCTTTGCCCGGCAGCTCAGCGGCCTGACCCAGGTCGAGTTTACCCCGGGGCAGAACCTGTTCGCCCTGATCGGCTCGCAGGACACCGCCGTGGCGCTGTCTGGCCAGCTCAAGACCACGGCCGTGGCACTGATGAAGATCGCCAACGACCTGCGCTGGATGAACTCCGGCCCACTGGCCGGCCTGGGCGAAATCGAGCTGCAAGGCTTGCAGCCGGGCTCTTCGATCATGCCTGGTAAGGTCAACCCGGTGATCCCGGAGGCCACTGCCATGGTTGCTGCCCAGGTGATCGGTAACGACGCGACCATCGCGGTTGCTGGCCAGTCCGGCAATTTCGAGCTGAACGTGATGCTGCCGGTGATCGCCCGCAACCTGTTGGAGAGCATCGAGCTGATGGCCAACGTCAGCCGCTTGCTGGCCGACAAGGCCATCGCCAGCTTCAAGGTCAACGAGGACAAGCTCAAGGAAGCCCTGGCGCGCAACCCGATCCTGGTCACTGCGCTGAACCCGATCATTGGTTACCTCAAGGCCGCCGAAATCGCCAAGACCGCCTACAAGCAGGGCCGCCCGATCATCGAGGTGGCGCTGGCGCACACCGATCTTTCGCGTGACCAGCTGCAAACGCTGCTGGACCCGGAAAAGCTCACTGCCGGCGGTATCTGACCCTGCGTCACCGCCTTAGCGCCATCAGCGCGGAGTAGCAATGCCATGCAGCACTGGAAACGCACGACCGAAACAGCCAACCGCCTGTTCGACCAAGGCGAGCTGGTAGACGCCCGGGAACATTACCTGCAGGCACTGGCGCTGGCACAGGTGCTGTTCGAGCGCTGGCATGACGTTGACGAAGCGGTGGCCGCGTTGGTCATCGCCCACCACAACCTGGCTGACCTGCACCTGCGCCTGAATCAGCCGCACGAAAGCGCCGACTACCTGTGCGCCGCCCACCAGCGGCTGCTGCAGGCCAGCCGGGAGGCGCGTTTGCCCCAGGCTCTGCGTGACGCGGCCCTGCGCCACAGTGGGAGAACCTATACCGAACTGCTGAGCTTCATCGCCGAGTACGGTCAGTACCCACGTACCGAGCGCCTGCTCCACCGCCACAATGCCGGGGGCAGCGAGATCGCTGCCCGGCCGGACGTGGCGCCCAGAACCCATGCCTACGGAATTCACTGACATGCCCCATACCTTGCCTGCTTTGCCTTACGCCTACGATGCACTGGAGCCGCACATCGACGCCCAGACCATGGAGATCCACCACAGCAAGCACCATCAGACCTACGTCAACGGCCTCAATGCCGCCATCGAAGGCACCGAGTGGGCCGAGTGGCCCGTGGAAAAGCTGGTCGGTGCGGTCAAGCAACTGCCGGAAAACCTGCGGGGTGCGGTGACCAACCATGGCGGCGGCCACGCCAACCACAGCCTGTTCTGGACCGTAATGTCACCGCAGGGGGGCGGCGAGCCGCAGGGCCAGCTGGCGCAGGCCATCTCGTCGCAACTGGGCGGTTTCGACGCCTTCAAGGACGCCTTCACCAAAGCGGCGCTGACCCGTTTCGGCAGTGGCTGGGCGTGGCTCAGCGTGACGCCGCAGAAAACCCTGGTGGTGGAAAGCAGCGGTAACCAGGACAGCCCGCTGATGCACGGCAATACGCCAGTTCTTGGTCTGGACGTGTGGGAGCATGCCTATTACCTGAAGTATCAGAACCGTCGTCCGGAATACATCGGTGCTTTCTACAACGTCATTGACTGGGCGGAAGTGGAACGTCGTTATGTTGAAGCCCTGAAGTGAGTCGGACCGGTATGCGCTCTGAAGTGATGTCTGTCAGCAGTGTGCGCCTGTTTCGTCTGGCGCTTGGGACTTTGCTGTTGCTGACCGGCACCGCGCTGCTGGTCGCGCGCGGCCTTGCCTGGCTGGACCTGGAGCCACGCATGTTGCGCGCCCTGGAGGGCGGCGCATTATGCGCACTGGGGACGGCGCTGGGGGCGGTACCGGTACTGGTCATTCGCAACATGCCGGTGGCGCTGGCCGACACGCTGCTGGGCTTCGGCGCAGGCGTGATGCTGGCAGCCACCGCATTTTCCCTGATCATTCCGGGCCTGGACGCGGCCCGGTCCGTAGGTTTCAGCCCATGGGCCGCCGGTGGCCTGATCAGCTTTGGCTTGTTGTTCGGTGCGCTGTGCCTGTTTCTGGTTGACCTCAAGGTGTCTGGCGCCTCGCCAGAAGCACTGGTCGGCACTGGCAACCAGCCGGTGATTGCTGCGCGTATCTGGCTGTTTGTCATTGCCATCGTTGCGCACAACATCCCCGAAGGCATGGCCATCGGTGTGTCGGCAGGTGGGGGCATGGCCGACGCCGACAGCCTGGCCATGGGCATTGCGTTGCAGGATGTGCCCGAGGGACTGGTGATTGCGCTGGTGTTGGCCGGGGCGGGCATGTCGCGTTTCAACGCTTTTCTGATTGGCGCTGCGTCAGGCTTGGTCGAGCCGCTGGCCGCAGTGATCTGTGCCTGGTTGGTGAACATCGCCGAACTGCTGTTGCCGCTGGGCCTGGCCTGCGCGGCGGGGGCGATGCTGCTGGTGGTGACCCAGGAAATCATCCCGGAATCGCGCAGTAACGGCCATCATCGTCTGGCCAGCCTGGGGCTGTGCATCGGGTTTTGCCTGATGATGGTGATGGATACCGCGCTGTCCTGATTCATGATCAGGTTTACGCGTTCCCAGCAGGACCGTGCAGGCTTCTATTCGCCTTCGTCGAAGAAGTTGTTGATCAGCTCGACCAACGCATTCATCGCCTCGTTGTCCTGCTCGCCTTCGGTATGCAGGTGCACCTGGGTGCCTTTGCCGGCTGCCAGCATCATCACCGCCATGATGCTCTTGCCGTCCACCAGCGTGTCCGGCGCGCGCCCAACGCGCACCTGGCAGGGATAGCGGCCAGCCACGCCGACGAACTTGGCTGCCGCCCGGGCATGCAGGCCCAGCTTGTTGATAATGGTGATTTCGCGGGCGGGCATCGTGGGGCGGATCCTTGGGCTAGAGGTCGCGGTGGCGGACCTGGACGTTTTTCAGGGATTGCTGCAGCAACTGGCCAAGGCGCTCGGTTATGTACACCGAGCGGTGGTGGCCGCCGGTGCAGCCGATGGCAATGGTAACGTAGGCGCGGTTGCTGGCGGCGAAGCGGGGGAGCCACTTGAGCAGGTAGCTGGAAATGTCGCTGAACATGTCTTCGACATCTGGCTGTGCGCCCAGGTAGTCGATGACCGGTTGCTCGAGGCCGGAGTGTTCGCGCAGTTCAGGCTTCCAGTAAGGATTGGGCAGGCAGCGCACATCGAATACCAGGTCCGCATCGACCGGCATGCCCCGCTTGAAACCGAACGATTCGACCAGGAACGCGGTGCCAGGCTCGGGCTGGTTGAGCAGGCGCAGCTTGATCGAATCACGCAGTTGATACAGGTTCAGGTTGGTGGTGTCGATCTTCAGGTCAGCCAGGTCGGCGATCGGCCCCAAAAGCTCGCTCTCGACGCGGATCGCCTCGGCCAGCGAGCGGTTGGCATTGGTCAATGGGTGGCGTCGGCGGGTTTCCGAAAAGCGCTTGAGCAGCATGCCTTCGTCGGCATCCAGGAACAGCACATCACACTGGATATTGCGCGCGCGGGCTTCTTCGAGCAATTCGGGGAAGCGCGTCAGGTGGCTGGGCAGGTTACGTGCGTCGATCGACACTGCAACCTTCGGTTGCAGCAGTTCGGTGTTGATCAGCGCCTCTTCCGCCAGCTCCGGCAAGAGCGCGGCGGGCAGGTTGTCAATGCAGTAGAAACCATTGTCTTCCAGGACATCGAGGGCGGTACTCTTGCCGGAGCCGGACCGGCCGCTGACAATGATCAAGCGCATGTTCAGTGCTCGTTCTGTTCGTCCAGGACTACCTGGAAGAGGGCCTCGTTACTGCTGGCGCTACGCAAGCGATCACGAACTTCCTTGCGATCAAGCATGCTGGCAATCTGGCGCAGCAGTTCCAGGTGGGCATCGGTAGCGGCTTCAGGCACCAGCAAGACGAACAGCAGGTCCACGGGCGCGCCATCGATGGCGTCGTATTCGATTGGGGCGTCCAGGTGCAGCAGGGCACTGACCGGTGCGGAGCAACCTTCAAGCCGGCAGTGAGGGATGGCGATGCCATTGCCGAAACCGGTCGAGCCGAGTTTTTCGCGGGCGACCAGTTTTTCGAAGACGTCTTGCATCTCCAGTTCTGGCACTTGATCGGCGATGAGGTTCGCAACCGTTTCCAAGGCGCGCTTTTTACTGCCGCCCGGCACGTTCACGAGGGAACGGCCGGGGGTCAGGATGGTTTCAAGTCGGATCATGGATGAGGGGGATCAGCGGGCAGCTGCACCTTGCAGCAGGCTTTGCTGTTTTTCCTTGTGTTTTTTCAGTTGGCGGTCGAGCTTGTCGGCCAAGGCGTCGATGGCTGCATACATGTCTTGGTCTTCGGCATTGGCAACCACTTCACCGCCAGGAATCTGCAGGGTCGCTTCGACCTTCTGCTGCAGCTTCTCGACTTTCATGATGACCTGCACGTTGGTGATCTTGTCGAAGTGACTTTCCACGCGGGCGAGCTTTTCAAGCACATAATCGCGCAGTGGCTGGGTGACTTCTACATGCTGTCCACTGATATTGACTTGCATACAGCTTCTCCTTTATTGCCCGTGCATAAAGAGGCAGGTCTTGCACCTGCCCCACAAACGCTGTGGCGCATCTCAGGGGCTACATCAGTCGCTTGCGTTCGCTCGACGGTGCTATGCCGAGCGACTCGCGGTACTTGGCGACGGTGCGACGGGCTACCTGGATGCCTTGTGCCTCCAGTAAACCAGCGATCTTGCTGTCACTCAATGGCTTTTTCTGATTTTCCGCTGCAACCAGTTTTTTGATGATCGCGCGGATCGCTGTAGACGAGCATTCTCCGCCTTCGGAGGTGCTGACGTGGCTGGAGAAAAAGTATTTCAGTTCGTAGATGCCACGCGGGGTGTGCATGTATTTTTGCGTGGTAACCCGAGAGATGGTCGACTCATGCATCCCCACCGCTTCGGCGATGTCATGCAGCACCAGCGGCTTCATTGCTTCATCACCATGGTCGAGGAAACCGCGCTGGTGCTCGACGATCTGCGTGGCAACCTTCATCAGGGTTTCGTTGCGGCTTTGCAGGCTCTTGATGAACCAGCGCGCTTCCTGCAACTGGTTGCGCATGAAGGTGTTGTCGGCACTGGTGTCGGCGCGGCGCACGAAGCCTGCGTATTGCGGGTTGACCCGCAGGCGCGGGATGGCTTCCTGGTTCAGCTCCACCAGCCAGCGGTCGCTGTCTTTGCGCACGATGACGTCGGGCACCACGTACTCGGGTTCGCTGGACTCGATCTGTGAGCCAGGGCGCGGGTTGAGGCTTTGTACCAGCTCGATGACCTGGCGCAGCTCGTCTTCCTTGATTTTCATGCGCCGCATCAGCTGGCTGTAGTCGCGGCTGCCGAGCAGGTCGATGAAATCGGTGACCAAGCGCTTGGCTTCGGTCATCCACGGAGTGTTGGCAGGCAGCTGGCGCAGTTGCAGCAGCAGGCATTCACCCAGGTTACGGGCGCCGACGCCGGCCGGTTCGAACTGCTGGATACGGTGCAGCACCGCTTCGACCTCGTCCAGCTCGATATCCAGCTCCGGGTCGAAACCGGCGCAGATTTCCTCAAGGGTGTCTTCCAGGTAGCCCTGGCCGTTCATGCTGTCGATGAGGGTAACGGCGATCAGGCGGTCGGTGTCGGACATCGGCGCCAGGTTCAGTTGCCACAGCAGGTGGCTTTGCAGGCTTTCGCCGGCCGATGTGCGGGTGGTGAAGTCCCACTCATCGTCATCGTTGCTCGGCAGGCTGCTGGCGCTGGTCTGGTAGATGTCTTCCCAGGCGGTATCGACCGGAAGCTCGTTGGGGATCCGCTCGCCCCACTCGCCATCTTCCAGGTTGTCGGCACTGACGGTGCTTTCCTGAAAGCTGTTGTCCTGGGCTTCGGCTGCCGGCTTGTTCTCGGCGTTGTCCGCCATCGGGTCGCTGTTGTCGAAGTCCTCGCCGTCTTCCTGACGTTCGAGCATCGGGTTCGACTCCAGCGCTTCCTGGATTTCCTGTTGGAGGTCCAGGGTGGAAAGCTGGAGCAGACGGATGGCCTGTTGCAACTGCGGTGTCATCGTCAGTTGCTGGCCCATTTTTAGGACGAGCGATGGTTTCATGGCTGGGGCTTAATACCTTGTTCGCCGGCGCGCATGCGCCATCCACTACACGAGGGCGCCGGGGCGCCAGATCAAGCAAGTTTTATGCCTTAAATTGTAGCGTTTGCCTAGAGCGCTGTAACAACTTTACCCGCGGTTTCACGGCTATGTGCCAGTGCTCCAGGCGCTTCCCCTGGGTCAGAGCCGGAACTCGTGGCCCAGGTAAACCTCTTTGACCAGGTCGTTGGCCAGGATGGTCTCGGCATCGCCTTCAGCGATCAGCCGGCCATCATTGACGATATAGGCGGTCTCGCAGATATCCAGCGTCTCGCGCACGTTGTGGTCGGTAATCAGCACACCGATGCCCTTGGCCTTGAGGTGGTGGATGATCTGCTTGATGTCACCAACCGAGATCGGGTCGACACCGGCGAAGGGTTCGTCCAGCAGGATGAACTTGGGTGCGGTTGCCAGGGCGCGGGCAATCTCGACGCGGCGGCGTTCACCACCGGAAAGGCTCATGCCGAGGTTGTCGCGAATGTGGCTGATGTGGAACTCCTGCAGCAGGCTTTCCAGCTCTTTGCGGCGGCCGTCGCGGTCGAGGTCCTTGCGGGTCTCGAGAATGGCCATGATGTTGTCGGCCACCGACAGTTTACGGAAGATCGAGGCTTCCTGCGGCAAGTAGCCGATGCCGGCACGGGCGCGGCCGTGCATGGGCTGGTGGCTGACATCGAGGTTGTCGATGAGCACGCGCCCCTGCTCGGCCTGGACCAGCCCGACAATCATGTAGAAGCAGGTGGTCTTGCCGGCGCCGTTGGGGCCGAGCAGGCCGACGATCTGGCCACTGTCGATCGACAGACTGACATCACGTACGACCTGCCGCCCCTTGTAGCTCTTGGCCAGATGCTGGGCTTTGAGGGTTGCCATTTACTCGGCCTTCTTCTTGGGCTGGATCACCATGTCGATGCGCTGACGTGGCTGGGTCACGTTGCCACCACGACCGGCGGTCGCCACCTGGGACTTGGTGTTGTAGACGATCTTCTCGCCTTCGGTCGTGTTGCCCTCGTTTTCGACCTTGGCGCGGTCGGTGAGGATCACGGTGTCTTTCTGCGCCTGGTACTGGATTGTCACTGCCCAGCCTTTCATCTTGTCTGGCTTGGCAGCGCTCTGTTGTTGCTCGAAGTAGGCCAGGTTGCCGACCGAGGTGACCACATCGATGTCGCCGTTGGCGGCGCGGGTCATGGTCACGGTGTTGCCTTTGATCATCATCGAACCTTGGGTGATGATCACGTCACCGGTATAGGTGGCCACGCCTTGCTTGTCATCCAGATGGGCCTGGTCGGCCTGGATGCGGATCGGCTGATCACGGTCATTCGGCAGTGCGAAGGCGCTCGCGCTTCCCAGTGCTGCGCTCAGGCTGAGCAAAAGGGGGAGGGTTTTAACGAGCCTCATACTGTCCTCTTACGTTAGAGAGCAGGTCCATCCTGCTTTCTTTCAAATACGCTTTCATTCCTTTGCCCGTAGTCGTGCCACCGGCGCCGTCGATTCTAACGGCTTGCTCGGTCTGCGCATATTGCTTCTGCGGGAACACGGTCATGCGTGAACTGGTAATGATGGTTTCACGCTGTTTTTCGTCGATGCGTGCAATCCGTACCTTGTCGATCAGCTCGACCTCGGTGCCGTCCGGGTTGACCTCGGCGCGAGTGCTTTGCACGTGCCACGGGTATTGGGTGCCGCGGTACAGGTGCAGGTCCGGCGTGGTCACCAAGGTGATTTCGCTGGTCTTCATGTGCTCGACCTTGTCGGCGGTCATTTCGTACTGCAGCTTGCCGTCGGGCAGAAATTGCACACTGTGGGCGTTGATCGCATAGTAGTCGATGGCGCTTTCGTCGACCTGGGCCACCGGCTTGTCGAGGAAGCTTTCCGGGCTGACATTCCAGTAGCCGACCGCCGCCAGCAGGGCGGCGATCACTGCTAGCAGCGCAATATTGCGGGCTTTCTTGCTGAACATGGGCAGCCTTACAGGTAGTTGGCGTTGGCAGCGTCCAGGGTACCCTGGGCCTGCATGATCAGTTCGCAGAATTCACGGGCTGCGCCTTCGCCGCCGCGTGCCTGGGTCACGCCGTGAGCGTGCTGGCGAACAAACGGGGCGGCGCTGGCCACGGCCATGCCCAATGCCACCCGGCGAATGACCGGCAGGTCGGGCAGGTCATCGCCCAGGTAGGCCACTTGATCATAGCTTAGGCCCAGTTCGGCGAGCAGGCCGTCAAGCACGACCAATTTGTCCTCGCGGCCCTGGTACAGGTGCGGGATGCCGAGGTTTTTTGCCCGGCGCTCGACCACAGGGGTTTTGCGCCCGCTGATGATCGCGGTGGTCACACCCGAGGCCATGAGCATCTTGATGCCCTGGCCGTCGAGGGTATTGAAGGTCTTGAACTCGCTGCCATCTTCGAGGAAGTACAGGCGCCCGTCGGTGAGCACGCCGTCTACGTCGAACACTGCCAGCTTGATGGCTTTGCCGCGTTGCATGAGGTCCTGGTTCATTCCATCGCTCCTTACATTACACCGGCGCGCAGCAGGTCGTGCATGTTCAGGGCGCCGGTCGGGCGGCCCTCGCGGTCCACCACCACCAGTGCGCTGATCTTGTGGTCTTCCATGATCTTCAGGGCTTCGGCAGCGAGCATGTCGGCGCGGGCCGTTTTGCCGTGCACGGTCATGACCTGGTCGACCAGGGTGGTGTGTACGTCGATGTTGCGGTCCAGGCTGCGGCGCAGGTCGCCGTCGGTGAAGATCCCGGCCAGCGTGCCGTCGGCTTCGACGATCACGGTCATGCCCAGGCCTTTGCGGGACATTTCAAGCAGCGCATCCTTGAGCAGGGTGCCGCGGGCTACCTGGGGCAGCTCGTCGCCGCTGTGCATCACGTTCTCGACCTTGAGCAGCAGGCGACGGCCCAGTGCACCGCCCGGGTGCGAGAAGGCAAAGTCTTCAGCGGTGAAACCGCGGGCTTCGAGCAGGGCGATGGCCAGGCAGTCGCCCAGCACCAGCGATGCCGTGGTGGAGGAGGTGGGTGCGAGGTTAAGCGGGCAGGCCTCTTGCGCGACGCGGGCGTCGAGGTTGACCTCGGCGGCCTGGGCCAGGGGCGAGTCCGGGTTGCCGGTCAGGCTGACCAGCTTGATGCCCAGGCGCTTGATCAACGGCAGCAGGGTGACGATTTCGGCAGTGCTGCCGGAATTGGAAAGCGCAAGGATGACATCATCGCGGGTAATCATGCCCATGTCGCCATGGCTGGCTTCGGCCGGGTGCACGAAAAACGCCGGGGTCCCGGTGCTGGCCAGGGTGGCGGCGATCTTGTTGCCGATATGCCCGGACTTGCCCATGCCGACCACGACCACCCGGCCCTTGCTGGCCAGGATCAGCTCGCAGGCTTTGACGAAATTGTCGTCGATGCGCGCCAGCAGGGCCTCTACGGCCTCGAGTTCCAGGCGCAGGGTGCGTTGGGCGGATTGAATCAGCTCGCTGGATTGGCTCATGTCGAGAAAGCAATGCCTGATGAAAAGGTCGCGATTATACGCGCAATGACGAAAACCCTCACCCCTTCGATTGCTGTAGCGAATGTCATCAAAGCCTGTCACGGGGCTGAACGACTGCTTGTCCGGCCTTGGGGCGGCACTGTCAGCGGTGCTATAGTTCGCCGCTATTCGGCCTGCCAGGGGCGCTTGTGCCTTCCTGATGGAGGCCGGCGTCCATTAGGACGAGGCTGCACTAGCAAGGAGTCTAGATGAGTGTGGATAGCGCCTACGCGGTCGAGTTGAAGGGGGTTACCTTCAAACGTGGTTCGCGCAGCATTTTCAGCAACGTCGACATTCGCATCCCGCGCGGCAAGGTCACCGGCATCATGGGGCCATCGGGTTGCGGCAAGACCACGTTGCTCCGCCTGATGGGTGCGCAATTGCGCCCCTCCAGCGGTGAGGTATGGGTTGCCGGCCAGAACCTGCCGACGCTGTCGCGCAGCGACCTGTTCGACGCCCGCAAACAGATGGGTGTGCTGTTTCAGAGTGGCGCGCTGTTCACCGACCTCGATGTGTTCGAGAACGTCGCGTTCCCGCTGCGCGTGCACACCCAGCTGTCGGACGAAATGATCCGCGACATCGTGCTGATGAAGCTGCAGGCCGTGGGCCTGCGGGGTGCCATCGACCTGATGCCTGACGAATTGTCCGGTGGCATGAAGCGCCGTGTGGCGCTGGCGCGGGCAATTGCCCTGGACCCGCAGATCCTTATGTACGACGAGCCGTTCGTCGGCCAGGACCCGATCGCCATGGGCGTACTGGTGCGCCTGATCCGCTTGCTCAACGATGCCCTGGGCATTACCAGCATCGTCGTTTCCCACGACCTGGCGGAAACCGCCAGCATCGCCGACTACCTCTACGTGGTAGGCGACGGCCAGGTGCTGGGGCAGGGGACGCCCGACGAGCTGATGGGCTCGGACAACCCTCGCATTCGCCAGTTCATGAAGGGCGACCCGGACGGCCCGGTACCCTTCCACTTTCCTGCGCCTGACTACCGCGCCGACCTGCTGGGAGCGCGTTGATGCGCAGAAAATCCTTACTCGAACGTGTTCGCCTGCTGGGCCGTTCGGCAATCGATGTGCTGGCCGTGCTCGGGCGTTCCTGCCTGTTCCTGTTCCATGCGCTGGTTGGCCGTGGCGGTATCGGCGGCGGCTTCCAGCTGCTGACCAGGCAGCTGTACTCGGTGGGCGTGTTGTCGCTGGCGATCGTTGTCGTGTCCGGGGTGTTTATCGGCATGGTGCTGGCGCTGCAGGGCTACAGCATCCTGGCCAGGTACGGCTCGGAGCAGGCAGTGGGGCAGATGGTCGCCCTGACCCTGCTGCGTGAGCTCGGCCCGGTGGTAACGGCGTTGCTGTTCGCCGGCCGTGCAGGGTCCGCCCTGACCGCCGAAATCGGCAACATGAAGTCGACCGAGCAGCTGTCGAGCCTGGAAATGATCGGCGTCGACCCGCTCAAGTACATCGTCGCGCCGCGCCTGTGGGCCGGTTTCATCTCGCTGCCGTTGCTGGCGCTGATTTTCAGCGTGGTCGGCATCTGGGGTGGCTCGTGGGTGGCCGTGGACTGGCTGGGCGTCTACGAAGGCTCGTTCTGGGCCAACATGCAGAACAGTGTTTCTTTCACTGACGACGTGCTTAACGGGCTGATCAAGAGCCTGGTGTTCGCCTTCGTCACAACCTGGATTGCCGTATTCCAGGGGTACGACTGCGAGCCCACCTCAGAAGGGATCAGCCGTGCCACCACCAAGACCGTGGTCTATGCCTCGTTGGCAGTGCTGGGTCTGGACTTTATTCTGACCGCCTTGATGTTTGGAGATTTCTGATGCAAAACCGCACCCTGGAAATCGGTGTCGGCCTGTTCCTCCTGGCCGGGATCCTGGCGCTGCTGCTGCTGGCCCTGCGTGTCAGCGGGCTGTCGGCCAGCCCGAGCAGCGATACCTATAAAGTTTATGCCTACTTCGACAATATCGCCGGTTTGACGGTCAGAGCTAAAGTGACCATGGCCGGTGTGACCATCGGCAAGGTCACCGCCATCGATCTGGACCGGGATTCCTACACCGGTCGGGTGACGTTGCAGCTGGACAAGTCGGTGGACAACCTGCCGACCGACTCCACGGCCTCGATCCTGACTGCCGGTCTGCTTGGCGAGAAGTACATCGGCATCAGCGTGGGCGGCGAAGATCAGGTGCTCAAGGATGGCGCGACCATCCACGACACCCAGTCGGCCTTGGTGCTGGAAGATCTGATTGGCAAGTTCCTGCTCAACTCCGTTGGCAAGGAACCGAAAGAAGCGCAACCGGCTAATTAAGGAGTATCCATGATTTCGATCCTGCGACGTGGCCTGCTGGTCCTGCTGGCGGCCTTCCCCCTGCTGACCCTGGCGGCGCAGTCGCCTCACGAGGTGGTTCAGGGCACGACCAATGAACTGCTGGGTGACCTCAAGGCCAACAAGGAGCAGTACAAGTCCAACCCCAGCGCCTTCTACGATGCGCTCAACCGCATCCTGGGCCCGGTGGTGGACGCTGACGGTATTTCCCGCAGCATCATGACCGTCAAGTACTCGCGCAAGGCCACACCTGAGCAGATGCAGCGCTTCCAGGAAAACTTCAAGCGCAGCCTGATGCAGTTCTATGGCAATGCGCTGCTCGAATACAACAACCAGGGCATCGTCGTCGACCCGGCCAAAGCCGATGACGGCAAGCGCGCCAGCGTAGGCATGAAGGTCACCGGTAACAACGGTGCCGTTTACCCGGTGCAGTACACCCTGGAAAACATCGGTGGTGAGTGGAAGGTGCGTAACGTCATCGTCAACGGCATCAACATTGGCAAGCTGTTCCGTGACCAGTTTGCCGATGCCATGCAGCGCAATGGCAACAACCTGGACAAGACCATCGACGGCTGGGCGGGTGAAGTGGCCAAGGCCAAGCAGGCAGCAGACAGCTCGCCTGACAAGGAAGTGAAATGAGTGAGGCCGGCGTAAGCATGGCTGAGCCAGGCGTTATGCGCCTGGCCGGCGTGCTGGACTACCGTACCGGCCCCGCCTTGCGCAAGCAGGGCAAGTCGCTGATCGACGCCTCCCGCGAGCCGCACCTGGTGCTGGATTGCTCGGCTGTCGAAAAGTCGTCGAGCGTTGGCCTGTCGCTGTTGCTTGCGTTCATTCGCGATGGCCAAGCCACCGGCAAGGCCTGCGAGGTCCGCGGCATGCCTGACGACATGCGGGAAATTGCCGAGGTCTATGACCTTGATGAAGTGCTGGCAACCTGATGGCCCGGCACGGATGATGGCCCCTCGGTCAGCGAAGCCCTCGTTGGGCTTCGCAGGCGGGGGGCTTTTTTGTATGATGGCCGACCCGTGCGCATCGGGCGCCGATTGAGGTTGAGCATGCAGGCCGTAGAAGTTAAAAGCTTCCTTGAAGAGAAATTGCCGGGTTCCCGGGTCGAAGTTGAAGGCGAAGGCTGCAACTTCCAGTTGAACGTGATCAGCGACGAGTTGGCTGGCCTGAGCCCGGTCAAACGCCAGCAGGCGATCTATGCTCACCTGAACCCATGGATCGCCAATGGCAGCATCCATGCGGTAACCATGAAATTTTTCAGCAGCGCAGCCTGGGCTGAGCGCACCTGAGCCAACTTGGCGGCGAGACTCCAATGGACAAACTGATTATTACTGGCGGCGCTCGCCTTGACGGCGAGATCCGCATTTCGGGCGCGAAGAACGCAGCCTTGCCGATTCTGGCGGCGACCCTGCTGGCCGATGGCCCGGTCACCGTGGGCAACCTGCCACACCTGCACGACATCACCACCATGATCGAGCTGTTCGGCCGCATGGGCATCGAGCCTGTGATCGACGAGAAGCTGTCGGTGGAGATCGACCCACGCACCATCAAGACCTTGGTTGCGCCTTACGAGCTGGTCAAGACCATGCGCGCCTCGATCCTGGTACTGGGCCCGATGGTTGCCCGTTTCGGCGAAGCCGAAGTGGCCCTGCCTGGCGGTTGCGCCATTGGTTCGCGCCCGGTCGACCTGCACATCCGCGGCCTCGAGGCCATGGGCGCGAAGATCGAAGTGGAAGGTGGCTACATCAAGGCCAAGGCGCCTGAGGGTGGCCTGCGCGGTGCGCACTTCTTCTTCGACACCGTCAGCGTCACCGGTACCGAGAACATCATGATGGCCGCTGCCCTGGCCAAGGGCCGCAGCGTGTTGCAGAACGCCGCGCGCGAGCCTGAAGTGGTCGACCTGGCCAACTTCATCAATGCCATGGGCGGCAATGTCCAGGGCGCCGGTACCGACACCATTACCATCGATGGCGTCGAGCGCCTGCATTCGGCCAGCTACCGCGTCATGCCGGACCGCATCGAGACCGGTACCTACCTGGTCGCTGCTGCCGTGACCGGTGGCCGCGTCAAGGTCAAGGACACCGACCCGACCATCCTTGAAGCCGTACTGGAAAAACTCAAGGAAGCCGGTGCCGACATCAACACCGGCGAAGACTGGATCGAGCTGGACATGCATGGCAAGCGGCCAAAGGCCGTCAACCTGCGTACCGCCCCGTACCCGGCGTTCCCGACCGACATGCAGGCGCAGTTCATTTCGCTCAACGCCATTGCCGAAGGCACCGGCGCGGTGATCGAAACCATCTTCGAAAACCGCTTCATGCACGTTTACGAAATGCACCGCATGGGCGCGCAGATCCAGGTCGAGGGCAACACTGCCATCGTCACTGGCGTCAAGTCGCTCAAAGGTGCCCCGGTCATGGCCACCGATCTGCGTGCGTCCGCCAGCCTGGTGCTGTCGGCGCTGGTTGCCGAAGGCGATACCCTGATCGACCGCATCTACCACATCGACCGTGGTTACGAGTGCATCGAAGAGAAACTGCAGATGCTCGGCGCGAAAATCCGCCGCGTACCGGGCTAATAGCCCGCAGGTGCAAGGATGCACCTTCGGGCTAATAGCCCGCAGGTGCAAGGATGCACCTTTCGAATTGAATGCGGCCAGGTCGATGACCTGGCCGGCAGCAGCCGCTTAAGGACCGACGTTCCAATGTTGACCATCGCGCTTTCCAAAGGCCGTATTCTCGACGACACCCTGCCGTTGCTGGCCGAGGCCGGTATTGTGCCGACCGAGAACCCGGACAAGAGCCGCAAACTGATCATCCCCACCACGCAGGACGATGTGCGCCTGCTGATCGTGCGTGCGACCGATGTGCCGACCTATGTCGAGCATGGTGCCGCCGACCTGGGTGTGGCCGGCAAGGACGTGCTGATGGAGTACGGCGGCCAGGGTATGTACGAACCCCTGGACCTGCAGATTGCCCAGTGCAAGCTGATGACTGCCGGCGTGGTCGGCGCACCCGAGCCCAAGGGCCGCCTGCGCGTGGCCACCAAGTTCGTCAACGTAGCCAAACGCTACTACGCCGAACAGGGCCGTCAGGTCGATATCATCAAATTGTACGGTTCGATGGAACTGGCACCGCTGATCAACCTCGCCGACAAGATCATCGACGTGGTCGACACTGGCAACACTCTGCGTGCCAACGGCCTGGAGCCCCAGGACCTGATCGCCACGATCAGCTCGCGCCTGGTGGTCAACAAGGCTTCCATGAAAATGCAGCACGCCCGTATCCAGAGCCTGATCGACACGCTGCGTCAAGCAGTCGAATCGCGACACCGCGGCTGACTCTCTACCGACTGCGCGCGGCTTTCGCCGTCGCGCCCGTCTATCCGCGTCATAGCCACTTTTCTCGGGTGCCCGCGCGGATGGACTGGTAGCCTAGGGTGCCTGAGCATTCGCTAATAATCGAGGCCCTCGCCATGACCGTGTCCACTGCAATTGCCCGTCTCAACGCTGCTGATCCGGATTTCGCCCGACATCTGGATCATCTGCTGAGCTGGGAGAGTGTGTCCGATGACGCGGTCAACCAGCGCGTGCTCGACATCATCAAGGGCGTGCGCGAGCGCGGCGATGCGGCACTGGTAGAGTTCACCCAGCGTTTCGACGGCGTTTCGGCCAACAGCATCGATGACCTGATCCTCGGTCGCGAGCGCCTGGAGCTGGCCCTGACCCGCATTACCCCGGTCCAGCGCGAAGCCTTGGAAAAGGCCGCCAACCGCGTGCGCATGTACCACGAACGGCAGAAGCAGGACTCCTGGCAGTACACCGAGGCCGACGGCACTGTGCTGGGTCAGAAGGTCACCCCGCTGGACCGTGCAGGCCTGTATGTGCCGGGCGGCAAGGCGTCGTACCCTTCGTCGGTGCTGATGAACGCCATTCCGGCCAAGGTTGCCGGCGTGGCCGAAGTGGTAATGGTAGTGCCGACCCCGCGTGGCGAGGTCAACGAACTGGTGCTGGCTGCCGCCTGCATCGCCGGTGTGGACCGCGTATTCACCGTCGGTGGTGCCCAGGCGGTTGCTGCACTGGCCTACGGCACCGAAAGCGTGCCGCAGGTGGACAAGATCGTCGGCCCGGGCAACATCTACGTAGCCACCGCCAAACGCCACGTATTCGGCCAGGTAGGCATCGACATGATCGCCGGCCCGTCGGAAATCCTCGTGGTATGCGACGGCCAGACCGACCCGGACTGGATCGCCATGGACCTCTTCTCCCAGGCCGAGCACGATGAAGACGCCCAGGCCATCCTGGTCAGCCCGGATGCCGCATTCCTCGACCGTGTTGCGGCCAGCATCAGCAAGCTGCTGCCGACCATGGAACGTGCCGACATCATCGAGAAGTCGATCAATGGCCGTGGTGCACTGATCCAGGTGCGTGACATGCAACAGGCCATGGATGTGGCCAACCGCATTGCCCCGGAGCACCTGGAACTGTCGGTGGCCGACCCGCAAGCCTGGTTGCCGCACATTCGCCACGCTGGCGCGATCTTCATGGGCCGTCACACCAGCGAAGCGCTGGGCGATTACTGCGCCGGGCCCAACCACGTGCTGCCTACCTCCGGCACCGCGCGGTTCTCGTCGCCGTTGGGGGTGTATGACTTCCAGAAGCGTTCGTCGATCATTTTCTGCTCCGAGCAGGGCGCGTCCGAGCTGGGCCACACGGCTTCGGTCCTGGCCCGTGGCGAGTCGCTGACCGCCCACGCCCGCAGCGCCGAATACCGTATCCTGACCCAAGAGAAGGGGAACTGAGCATGAGTCGATTCTGGAGCCCCTTCGTCAAGGACCTGGTGCCTTATGTGCCGGGCGAGCAACCCAAGCTGGCCCGTCTGGTCAAGCTGAACACCAACGAAAACCCCTACGGCCCGTCGCCCAAGGCGCTGGAGGCCATGCGTGGCGAGCTTAACGACAACCTGCGCTTGTACCCGGACCCGAACGGTGACCGGCTGAAGCAGGCGGTCGCCGAGTACTACGGCGTAACCCCGGCGCAAGTGTTTGTCGGCAACGGCTCGGACGAGGTGCTGGCGCACATCTTCCACGGCCTGTTCCAGCACGATGCGCCGCTGTTGTTCCCGGACATCAGCTACAGCTTCTACCCGGTCTATTGCGGCCTGTACGGTATTGCCTTCGAGCAGGTGGCGCTGGATGAGCAGTTCCAGATCCGCATCGAGGACTACAACAAGCCAAATGCCGGCATCATCTTCCCCAACCCCAATGCGCCGACTGGCTGCCTGATGCCGCTGCAGGCGGTGGAACAGTTGCTGCAGGCCAACCGTGACTCGGTGGTGGTGGTCGATGAGGCCTACATCGATTTCGGTGGCGAGACGGCCATCAGCCTGGTGGACCGCTACGACAATCTGCTGGTTACCCAGACGTTGTCGAAGTCGCGCTCGTTGGCTGGCTTGCGGGTGGGGCTGGCGGTAGGGCATCCGGACCTGATCGAGGCGCTGGAGCGGATCAAGAACAGCTTCAACTCCTATCCCTTGGACCGTGCTGCGATCGTTGGCGCGGCGGTGGCATTCGAAGACCGCGAGTATTTCGAGGAAACCTGCCGCAAGGTGATCGAGAGCCGCGAGGTCTTGGTCAGGCAGCTTGAGGCCAAGGGTTTCGAGGTACTGCCTTCGGCCGCCAACTTCATCTTTGCCCGCCACCCGCACCAAGATGCCGGCGAACTGGCTGCACGCCTGCGCGAGCAAGGTGTGATCGTGCGCCACTTCAAGCAGCCGCGCATTGCCCAGTTCCTGCGCATTACCATCGGCACGCCAGACATGAACCAGGCGCTGCTCGATGCGTTGAACTGACGTGATTGATGGCCCTGCGCTTCCACAGAGCAGCTGCTAACTGCCTGATTTAGCAGTCGCCCTGTGGGAGCGGGCTTGCCCCGCGAACACCGGCGAAGCCGGTGCCAGGCACCGCGCCCCCTATTCGCAGGGCATGCCCACAGCCTAACGGCTGCTCTCTTCGACCCCGAACGCCTGGGTTCAAATACCTGGTGGTTTGCCCGGCTGCCCGATATCCACTAAGCTCTGTCGATTCATCGGATGATTGGTTGAGTGAGATGGGTACCGAGTTGACCAAGCGCTCTCTCGTGGAGCTGGCCGTGGAGCGCATGCGCGAGCGTATCGTGATGGGCGATTGGCAGGTCGGGCAGCGCTTGCCGACTGAGCCGGAGCTGGCCCATCAGCTGGGCATAAGCCGCAACACCGTGCGCGAGGCGATGCGCGTGCTGGCTTTCAGTGGCCTGGTGGAAATTCGTCAGGGCGACGGTAGCTACTTGCGCACGGCGCATGACCCCTTGCAGGCGGTGCAGGCAATGTCGCGCTGCACCCCGGAGCAGGCCCGGGAAACCCGCCATATCCTTGAGGCTGAAGCCGTTGGCCTGGCGGCGCTGCGCCGAACGGATACTGATCTGCAAGCGCTGCGTGATGCCTTGGCCGGCAGTGCCGGGCACTTTCACGGGGATGTCGATGAATATGTAGCGTGCGACCTGGTATTTCACCAGCGGCTGGTCGATGCCGCGCACAACCCGGCGTTAAGCGAGCTGTACCGGTACTTTGCCGGGGTGGTGGCGGCTGCTCTGAAGCACAACATGGCAACCGTGCCCCGTTGCCAGGCCACGTTCGATCTGCATGGGCAGATCCTCGACGCCATCGAACAACGTGATGCGGAGCGGGCCAAGCGCCTGAGCCGTACCCTCATCGAATCCTGACTCCGAGAAGGCCATGGCTGAATCCATAACCCATAACACCCCGCGCAACGAGCGCGACCTCGATGAGCTTTTGATCGATGCCGAAGCTGACGATGAGCAGGTTCAGCAGCAACCTGTGGTGTTGCGGCGGCCTTGGCTGTTGCTGCTTGGCCTGGTGCTGGTTGCATTGAACCTGCGCCCGGCGCTGTCGAGCATGGCGCCGGTGCTGGGGCAGGTGTCCGAGGGCCTCGGGCTTAATGCCTCGCAGGCCGGCTTGCTGACCACCTTGCCGGTACTTTGCCTTGGCTTGTTTGCCCCGCTGGCACCGGTGCTCGCGCGGCGCTTTGGCAGCGAGCGGGTGATCCTCGGCATTCTCGTCACCCTGGCGCTAGGCATCGTGGTACGAAGCGCCTTTGGGGCTGTCGGGGTGTTTCTCGGCAGCCTGATGGCGGGGGCCAGCATCGGCATCATCGGCGTCTTGTTGCCAGGTATCGTCAAACGCGACTTCCCGCAACATGCTGGCACGCTGACTGGCGTCTACACCATGGCGTTGTGCCTGGGTGCGGCGATGGCGGCGGGGGCGACGGTGCCTTTGGCCCAGCATTTTGAGGGTGGCTGGGCAATGGGGCTGGGCTTCTGGGCGTTGCCGGCGTTGCTGGCCATGTTGGTGTGGCTGCCGCAGGCGCGACGGGGGCATGGCCTGCACAAGGTGGCCTATCGCGTGCGTGGCCTGTGGCGTGACCCGCTGGCCTGGCAGGTAACCCTGTACATGGGCCTGCAGTCATCGCTGGCGTACATCGTGTTCGGTTGGTTGCCGTCGATCCTCATCGGCCGCGGCCTGAGCCCGACCGACGCAGGCCTGGTGTTGTCGGGGTCGGTGATCGTGCAACTGGTCAGTTCGCTCAGTGCGCCCTGGCTGGCCACCCGTGGCAAGGACCAGCGGCTGGCCATCGTGCTGGTCATGCTCATCACCCTGGCCGGCCTGTTCGGTTGCCTGTATGCACCGTTGTCCGGGTTGTGGGGATGGGCCGTGGTGCTGGGCCTGGGGCAAGGTGGCACCTTTGCCCTGGCGCTGACCTTGATCGTGCTGCGCTCGAAAGATGCCCATGTGGCGGCGAACCTGTCGAGCATGGCCCAGGGGGTAGGTTACACCCTGGCGTCGATGGGGCCGTTTGCGGTGGGCCTGGTGCACGACATCACCGGGGGCTGGGCGGCACTGGGCTGGATTTTTGCCGTGCTGGGCATTGGCGCCATCGTATTCGGGCTGGGTGCCGGGCGTGCTTTGCATGTGCAGGTGACCTGCGAGAAAGTTTGAGGCCCGTGCTGGCACTGCCGGCGCTATCGCGGGTAAAGCCGCTCCCGCTGGCATTGCACACATTTTGCGGGCAGCGTGATCCCAGTGGGGCCGGCACTGGCATAAGCCTGCGGGGCAGATTATGGTGCTGTTTTCGAGCCCTGGACGGACCTGCCCCATGAGCGACGCCAACCGCGACCTGATCACCCGCTTCTACCAGGCTTTCCAGCGCCTGGACGCCGAGGCCATGGTGGCCTGTTACAGCGACGATATCGTTTTCAGCGACCCGGTTTTCGGCACCCTGCGCGGCAGGGATGTGGGCGACATGTGGCGGATGCTCGCTACCCGGGCCAAAAACTTCACCCTGGCATTCGACAGTGTGCGCGCCGACGAGCGCAGTGGCGGCGCGCACTGGGTGGCGACCTACCTGTTCAGCCAGACCGGCCGTGTTGTGGTCAACGACATCCAGGCACGGTTTGTGATTCGCGACGGGTTGATCTGCCAGCATGACGATACCTTCGACTTGTGGCGCTGGTCGCGGCAGGCGTTGGGTGTGCCGGGTATGTTGCTGGGGTGGTCACCCATGCTCAAGAACAAGGTGCGCCAGCAGGCCTTCAAGGGCCTGCGGGCTTACCAGCACAGTCAGGGCAGCGCTACAGCCTGATCGCCGTCGTGGTAGCTGAACCTGGCACCGTCCTGCAGTGACTTCGGCAGTTGTATGCGGATGACGGGAATGAAGCTGCCGTGGGTCTGGTGCCAGTCGCGTTGGTCCGCCTGAGCCTGCTCAAGCGCGCCGTATGGGCCGTCGATGTAGAAGAACGATTGGATGGGCAAGCTGCCGGAGCGTGCTTCGTCCCACGCGCCGATCATCACCTCGTTCCACGGGAATGGCATTTCAGCGGCGAACAATTGCTTGACCCGCAGGCTTTGGTGGAAAGCCTCGGCCCGCTCCGGCACCCGGGCGCGCTGGATGTCGAAGGCACATTGCTGTTTGTAGTCACCGGTTTTTCTGAACTGTGCGATCCAGTCCTCGGCCGTCAGGATGCCTTGCTCATGGCAGACGGTTTCGACATCCGCCGTCTGGCGGTTGTCGCCGCAGCCGCGGGAGCCGCGTTCCCAGGTATCGCCATCGCTGGGCATGGCGCAGAGCATTTCATAGCGCAGGGTGCCTTTGGGCCTTTGCAGCATGGGGTGCAGGGTGAAACCGCTGCGGCCATCTTCTGCCAGGCGGGTCACCGGAATATCTGCGCGCAGGTAGGAAAACGACACCGCACCTTTGGCCTTGGAGTTGGGGCTGTGGTGCCAGGTGTGATACGCGGGCGAGGGCCGGGTCGACCTTAGCAGCACCCCGGAACAGGCATGGGCGGGTACGGCTTCGCCCTCGCATTGTGGCGGGGTCGCGTCGTAGTTGGCCTGCATTTTTTGGGCGACCTTTGCGCCGATCGAGGCGTTGGCGGTAACGGCGATGGTCGACAGCGTTGCACCGAGCAGTATTTGCGGTAGTGTGCGGAACATGATGTAGCCCTCAAGCGTTGGGCTCACCAAATTAATCATCGAAAGAGCTGGCGTCGTGAGTGAAGAATTGCCGCAACCGGTAGCGAAACCCTGGTATGTCTACCTTGTGCGTGCCGCCAATGGTTCGCTCTACTGCGGCATCAGTGACGACCCGCAGCGGCGTTTCGTGGCGCATCAGAAAGGGCAGGGCGCGCGGTATTTCAAGACCAGCCCCGCGCAGGCGCTGGTGTATGTGGAGCAGTGGCCGAACAAAGGCGAGGCATTGCGCCAGGAGCGCCTGGTGAAGCGGCTGCGCAAGTCGGCCAAGGAGGCGCTGGTCGCCTCCTATGCAGGCAGCTGATCAGTCCTTGCGGCGCTTGAGCTGATCGACCAGCTGCGTTGGCAGGCCCTTGATGACCAAGGTACCAGCCTCTTCGTCATATTCAACCTTGTCCCCCAGCAGGTGCGCCTCGAAGCTGATCGACAGGCCTTCGGCCCGGCCAGTGAAGCGACGGAACTGGTTGAGGGTGCGTTTGTCTGCGGGGATTTCCGGAGACAGGCCGTAATCCTTGTTGCGGATATGGTCGTAAAACGCCTTGGGCCGGTCCTCGTCGATCAGGCTGGACAGCTCTTCCAGCGTGACCGGTTCGCCCAGCTTGGTCTGGGTGGTGGCGTAATCGACCAGGGTCTGGGTCTTTTCGCGGGCAGACGCTTCCGGCAGGTCTTCGCTCTCGACGAAGTCACTGAAAGCCTTGAGCAGGGTGCGGGTTTCGCCTGGGCCGTCGACGCCTTCCTGGCAGCCGATGAAGTCGCGGAAATAGTCCGAGACCTTTTTGCCGTTCTTGCCCTTGATGAACGAAATGTACTGTTTGGAACTCTTGTTGTTCTGCCATTCCGACAGGTTGATGCGCGCTGCCAGGTGCAGCTGGCCAAGGTCTAGGTGGCGCGAAGGCGTTACATCAAGCTCGGCGTTCACTGCCACGCCTTCGCTGTGGTGCAGCAGGGCAATCGCCAGGTACTCGGTCATGCCTTGCTGGTAATGGGCAAACAGGGTGTGCCCGCCGGTGGACAGGTTGGACTCTTCCATCAGCTTTTGCAGGTGTTCCACCGCCACGCGGCTGAAGGCGGTGAAGTCCTTTTCCTCATCGAGGTACTGCTTCAGCCAGCCACTGAGCGGGTAGGCCCCAGACTCACCGTGGAAAAAACCCCAGGCCTTGCCTTGCTTGGCGTTGTAACTGTCGTTGAGGTCTGCCAGCAGGTTTTCGATGGCATCGGATGCGGCCAGCTCGGCGTCGCGGGCATGCAGTACAGCAGGGCTGCCATCGGGCTTTTTGTCGATCAGGTGAACGATGCAATGACGGATTGGCATGGGATTCTCGGCGAGCTGCAAAAGTTGGCAAGTTTACCCTAGACACAAGGTGATGCAGTGGCCGTATGTTGGCAGATATGTCGGTTGTTCGTTTTTTGTTCAGTTTTCTGCGTTTTAGGCTAAAACCCCCGAAAAACCTGCATTAAATCGAAGTGCGCAGCGGATATTTATCCATTCCTGTGGTAGTTTTGCGCGGTCTTGCGCCCCTCGTGTGGCGCAGTGCTGGCAGCGTGCTGTCGTCGTGTCGAACCAAACGCCGATTTATGTATCTACATACGCAATTGGCGCGGCCCTCCACTGTAAGGGGCTGGCCCGATAACGTCGTAGTTCGCTGCATAACCATCGAATTTGATAGGGAAGGAACACCACCATGGCATTGACCAAAGACCAACTGATTGCCGACATCGCCGAATCGATCGCCGCGCCAAAAACCACCGCCAAGAACGCTCTGGAGCAACTGGGCCAGATCGTTGCCGACCAGCTGGAAAACGGCGCTGAAATCACTCTGCCAGGCATCGGCAAGCTGAAAGTCTCCGAGCGTCCTGCCCGTACCGGCCGCAACCCTTCGACTGGCGCTGCCATCGAAATCGCTGCCAAGAAAGTCGTCAAGTTCGTTCCAGCCAAAGTGCTGACCGATGCCATCAACAAGTAATTGTTGAAGCGTTGACAAAAACCGCGCCTGGCTTGCCCAGGCGCGGTTTTTTCATGCCTGGGTTTTACGCCGGGCGTGCCAGGCCTTGCGCGCGGCGTCGTCCTGGAAGCTCCAGGCGACCATGCGGCTCTGCTTCTGGCCCTGGCCCATGTCATGGATGCGCACGGCTTTGGCGCCTGCTTTGCTGAGCGCAGCCTCGATACCCGGCAGGTTGCTGGCTTTGGATACCAGGCTGGTGAACCACAACACCTGCTCGGCGTATTGCACGCTTTCGCCAACCAGTTGGCTGACAAAGCGGATTTCACCGCCTTCACACCACAGTTCATTGTTCTGGCCGCCGAAGTTCAGCACCGGCAGCTTGCGCTTGGGGTCCTGCTTGCCCAGGTTCTTCCACTTGCGTTGGCTGCCACGGGTGGCTTCCTCGCGCGAGGCATGGAAGGGCGGGTTGCACAGGGTCAGGTCGAAGCGGTCGTCGTCCTGCAGCAAGCCGCTGAGAATATGCGCGCGGTTGGCCTGCTGGCGCAGGGTGATGGCCTTGCCCAGGCCATTGGCCTGGACAATGGCTTTGGCCGAGGCCAGGGCCACGGGGTCGATGTCCGAGCCGAGGAAGCGCCAGCGGTAGTCACTGTAGCCCAGCAGCGGGTAGATGCAGTTGGCGCCAACGCCGATATCCAGCGCACGCACCTTGGCGCCCTTGGGGATTTCACCCGCATTGTCGTCGGCCAACAGGTCGGCGGCCACGTGGATGTAGTCGGCGCGGCCGGGAATGGGCGGGCACAGGTAGTCGGCGGGGATGTCCCAGTGCTGAATGCCGTACTGGGCCTTGAGCAGGGCACGGTTGAACACCCGCACGGCTTCGGGGTTGGCGAAGTCGATGCTGGGTTTGCCGTGTGGGTTGGTAATGGTGAAACGGGCCAGGTCAGGGTGGGCCTTGATCAGGCTGGGGAAGTCGTAACGGCCCTGGTGGCGGTTGCGCGGGTGCAAGGTGGGTTTGTTTTGGGTCATGCTCGGGTCCGGTGCTGCAGGTGCTGGCCAGAGGGCCGCTGTGGGCCCATTCGCGGCACAAGGCCGCTCCCACAGGATAGCGGCGCCCTTCAAACCGGCGCCGTCCCTGTAGGAGCGGCCTTGTGCCGCGAACGAGGGCAAAGCCCTCGCGGGTCAGGTCAGCATTGTCAAGTTACAGCGCAGCAATCCGCGCATGCTGCTCGGTGAAGTTGGCGAGGGCCTGTTCGGACTCGGCCAGCTTGGCGCGTTCCTTCTCGATGACCGCAGGCGGTGCCTTGTCGACGAAGGCGGCGTTGGAGAGCTTGCCGCCCACGCGTTGCACTTCGCCTTGCAGACGCTGGATTTCCTTGTTCAGGCGCGCCAGCTCGGCATCCTTGTCGATCAGGCCAGCCATAGGCACCAGCACTTGCAGGTCACCGACCAAGGCAGTGGCCGACAACGGCGCCTCATCAGCATCCCCCAGGACGGTGAACGACTCGACCTTGGCCAGTTTCTTCAGCAGCGCTTCGTTTTCCTGCAGGCGGCGCTGGTCGTCGGCGTTGGCGTTCTTCAGGAACAGCGGCAGTGGCTTGCCTGGGCCGATGTTCATTTCGGCGCGGATATTGCGCAGGCCGACCATCAGCTCCTTCAGCCACTCGATGTCGCCTTCGGCAGCCGCGTCGATACGGGCTTCATTGGCCACTGGCCAAGGCTGCAGCATGATGGTCTTGCCTTCGATACCGGCCAGCGGCGCGATACGCTGCCAGATTTCTTCGGTAATGAAAGGCATGAACGGGTGCGCCAGGCGCAGCGCCACTTCCAGTACGCGCACCAAAGTGCGGCGGGTGCCACGGGCGCGCTCGACCGGGGCGTTTTCGTCCCACAGTACCGGCTTGGACAGTTCCAGGTACCAATCGCAGTACTGGTTCCAGATGAACTCGTACAGCGCCTGGCTGGCCAGGTCGAAGCGGAACTGCTCCAGCTGGCGGGTCACTTCGGCTTCGGTGCGCTGCAGCTGCGAGATGATCCAGCGGTCAGCCAGCGACAGCTCGTAGGCTTCGCCGTTCTGGCCGCAGTCCTCGCCCTTGTCCAGCACATAGCGGGCGGCGTTCCAGATCTTGTTGCAGAAGTTGCGGTAGCCTTCGACGCGGCCCATGTCGAACTTGATGTCGCGGCCAGTGGAGGCCAGCGAGCAGAAGGTGAAGCGCAGGGCGTCGGTGCCGTAGCTGGCGATACCCTCGGGGAACTCGGCCTTGGTCTGCTTGGCGATTTTCTCGGCCAGCTTGGGCTGCATCATGCCGCTGGTGCGTTTTTCCAGCAGGGCGTCGAGGGTAATGCCGTCGACGATGTCCAGCGGGTCGAGGACGTTGCCCTTGGACTTGGACATCTTCTGGCCCTGGCCGTCGCGTACCAGGCCGTGCACATACACGGTCTTGAACGGTACCTGCGGGGTGCCATCTTCGTTCTTGATCAGGTGCATGGTCAGCATGATCATGCGCGCAACCCAGAAGAAGATGATGTCGAAGCCGGTTACCAGCACATCGGTGGAGTGGAACTTCTTGAGGAACTCGGTCTGTTCCGGCCAGCCCAGGGTGGAGAAGGTCCACAGGCCCGAGCTGAACCAGGTGTCGAGTACGTCGTCGTCCTGGCGCAGGGCCACGTCGGCGCCCAGGTTGTGCTTGGCACGCACTTCGGCTTCGTCGCGGCCAACGTAGACCTGGCCGGCCTCGTCGTACCACGCCGGGATGCGGTGGCCCCACCACAGCTGGCGGCTGATGCACCAGTCCTGGATGTCACGCATCCAGGAGAAGTACATGTTCTCGTACTGCTTGGGCACGAACTGGATGCGGCCATCTTCCACGGCAGCGATGGCAGGTTCTGCCAGCGGCTTGGTGGAAACGTACCACTGGTCGGTCAGCCACGGCTCGATGACGGTGCCCGAACGGTCGCCTTTCGGCACTTTCAGGGCGTGGTCGTCAATGCTCACCAGCAGGCCCTGGGCGTCGAGGTCGGCAACGATCTGCTTGCGCGCGACGAAGCGGTCGAGGTTGGCGTACTGGGCAGGCAGGCGGGTGTCGACCTGCTCGTTGATACTGCCGTCGAGGTTGAAGGCCTGGGCACTGGCCAGCACGAAGGCGTTCTTGTCGAAGATGTTCAGCAGTGGCAGGTTGTGGCGCTTGCCGACTTCATAGTCGTTGAAGTCGTGAGCCGGGGTGATCTTCACGCAGCCGGTACCGAACTCGGGGTCGCAGTAGTCGTCGGCGATGATCGGGATGCGGCGGCCGACCAGCGGCAGTTCGACGAACTTGCCGATCAGTGCCTGGTAGCGTTCGTCGTTCGGGTTGACCGCAACGGCTGCGTCACCCAGCAGGGTTTCCGGACGGGTGGTGGCGACGACCAGGTAGTCCAGGCCTTCGGCGGTCTTGGCGCCGTCGGCGAGCGGGTAGCGCAGGTTCCACAGGTGGCCTTTTTCGTCGTGGTTTTCCACTTCGAGGTCGGAGATGGCCGTGTGCAGCTTGGTGTCCCAGTTGACCAGGCGCTTGCCGCGGTAGATCAGGCCGTCTTCATGCAGGCGCACGAAAGCTTCCTTGACCGCTTCGGACAGGCCGTCGTCCATGGTGAAGCGCTCGCGGCTCCAGTCTACCGACGAGCCCAGGCGGCGGATCTGGCGGCTGATGTTGCCGCCGGACTGGTCCTTCCATTCCCAGACCTTTTCCAGGAACTTTTCGCGGCCCAGGTCATGCCGGTTCTGGCCCTTGGCTTCGAGCTGGCGCTCGACCAGCATCTGGGTGGCGATACCGGCGTGGTCGGTACCTGGCTGCCAGAGGGTGTCGCGGCCTTGCATACGGCGGAAACGGATCAGGGCATCCATGATCGCGTTGTTGAACCCGTGGCCCATGTGCAGGCTGCCGGTCACGTTCGGCGGCGGGATCATGATGGTGTAGGACTCGCCTGCACCTTGTGGGGCGAAATAGTTCTCGGACTCCCAGGTGTTGTACCAGGAAGTTTCGATGGCGTGCGGCTGGTAGGTCTTATCCATGCGCGGCGGGACCCTGTGCATTTATTCGGGAAAGCCGGGAAGTATAACCAAGCTGGGGTGTTGAGGCGACAGCCGCTGGGGCTGCTTTGCAGCCCATTCGCGGCGCAAGGCCGCTCCTACAGGGATCGCGGTGCCTGCAGAAGCGGCCTTGTGCCGCGAATGGGCCGCAAAGCGGCCCCGGAATATCACTCGGTTCGCTTGATCAAGCGCTCGATCCGCGCATCCAGCCGGCGCTTGATCTCGTTTTCGATATGCGGGGTGAAGTCGTTGATCACGTCCTGCATGATCATCTGCGCCGCTGCGCGCAGCTCGCTTTCCAGGTGCAGCAGGGTGTCCTGCCGGCGGGTCTGCGGGTCTTCCTCGGGCTCGACAGCGATCGGTTTGCTATCAGGTGCAGGGTGACCGGCAGGTTCTTCCAGCAGCAACGGGATCTGCTCCACCGTCTCGGTCAGCAGCGGCGGTTGCAGGTCGGCATCGCCAAGCAGCTGGCGGATCGACTCGAGGTCATCGAGCAGATGGGCGGAGTCGGGCAAAGGGGAGGGCTTGTCCATCGTCGTCAAAGTCGCTGTAAGCGGTGGTCTTGCAGAGCATAGCCCTGTTCGCGGTAGAAACGGAATCGTTCACGGGCGGATTGGCGGATGCCAGGCTCTTCCACCACGATTTCGGCCACGCGCTCGAACTGGCCGACGAAGCCCGGCACGCCGGCCCCCAGGTTGATCAGCAGGTCGCGGTGATCGCCCGCGCTGTCATCCAGGCCAAGGGCCACGCCGGCATCGGCATGCAGCTCGGCCAGGTCGTGGGGCACGAAGGCCTCACCCTTGAAGCGCCACAAACGCAGGTCCAGCTCGTTGCGCTGCTCGGCATCCTGGCAATGCAGATAGACCCGGTGACCGAGGCGCCAGGCCTTTTCGCACAGTTTGCAGGCGAAATCGAGCCGCGCCGACAGCGAGTCGGTGGGCAAGATGTAGAAGTCGACTTTGCTCATGGTGGTCATCGCCGGCCGATGGTGCGCTAGACACCACCGGCCTCACGGCATCAGGCGCCAGCGCGGTCCAGCAGGTACTGGGTCAGCAGGGGCACCGGGCGGCCTGTGGCGCCCTTGTCCTTGCCACCACTGATCCAGGCGGTACCGGCGATGTCCATGTGCGCCCAGTTGTAGGCCTTGGCGAAGCGCGACAGGAAGCAGCCTGCGGTGATGGTCCCGGCCTTCGGCCCGCCGATGTTGCCCATGTCGGCGAACGGGCTGTCCAGCTGCTCCTGGTATTCGTCGAACAGCGGCAATTGCCAGGCACGGTCGTCGGCGCGCTTGCCAGCGTCGAGCAACTGGCCGACCAGGTCGTCATTGTTGCCCATCAGGCCGGTGGTGTGGCTGCCCAGGGCGACGATGCAGGCGCCGGTCAGGGTGGCGATGTCGATCACCGCCTGCGGCTTGAAGCGCTCGGCGTAGGTCAGGGTGTCGCACAGCACCAGGCGGCCTTCGGCGTCGGTGTTGAGAATTTCCACGGTCTGGCCGCTCATGGTGGTGACGATGTCACCCGGGCGGGTGGCGCCGCCGCTTGGCATGTTCTCGGCGCAGGCCAGCAGGCATACCAGGTTGACTGGCAGTTGCAGTTCAAGCACTGCACGCAGGGTGCCGAGCACGCTGGCAGCGCCGCACATGTCGTACTTCATTTCGTCCATGCCGGCGCCTGGCTTGAGGCTGATGCCGCCGGTATCGAAGGTGATGCCCTTGCCCACCAGCACGAACGGCTTGTCAGCCTTCTTGCCGCCCTGGTAGTTGAGCACGATCAGGCGCGGTGGCTGGTCGCTGCCCTGGCCCACGGCGTAGAACGCGCCCATGCCCAGGTCCTTGATCTTCTTCTCCTCCAGTACCTCGACCTTCAGCGCCTTGTGCGCCTTGCCCAGGTCCTTGGCCTGTTCGGCGAGGAAACTTGGGTGGCACAGGTTAGGCGGCAGGTTGCCCAGGTCGCGGGTGAAGGCCATGCCGGTGGCAATGGCGCTGGCGTGCTTGACGGCACGCTCGACTTCCGCCTGGCCGGCCTTGTCGGCCAGCAGGGTGACTTTTTTCAGGGCGCGTGGCTCGACCTTCTGGCTCTTGAAGCGGTCGAACACGTACTCGCCGTCGAGCAGGGTTTCTGCCAGCAGGCGGTATTTGCCGTAGTGGGCATCGCGGTTGTTGACTGCGACATCGTCCAGGGCCAGCACGGCATCGGCGCCATTCAGGCCCTTGAGCACGCCGGCCACGCTGGCGACCAGTTTGCGCCAGGTGCGGTCACCCAGGGCTTCGTCCTTGCCACTGCCCACCAGCAGCACGCGCTCAGCTTTCAGGCCCTGCAGGTTCTGCAGCAGCAGGGTCTGGCCTGGCTTGCCCACCAGGTCGCCGCGTTTGAGCACAGCGCTGATGGCACCTTCGCTGGCCAGGTCGACCGCCTTGGCAACGGCGCCAAGCTTGCGGTTTTCACCTACCGGAATGACCAGAGTGGCAGTTTTTACGGATGCAGCAGCTACGCTTTTTACAACCAGTTCCATGTCAGGGTCCCCGAATGATCGATACAAGTGGCGCTGTGTGTTCCAGCGCTCAGGACGGGCTTGGCCGCGTAGTCGCGCGCCAGCGGAAAAGCTGCCAGTTTGAGCCTGCGGCAAGCGTGCTGACAACCCCGATATGCGCCTTCATGCGCGGCCAAGTGACAGGCGCGGTCAATCACAGGATAATGCGCGCACTTTACATGGAGGTTCGCCTTTGGCGAACCGGCATTGGTCTTGGCTGTACTAAGTCATTGTTTGGCGCCATTGCATGGCAGTCCGCCCTGACAACCCAGGAGTGTCTGGTTTGATCGTCTTTCGTTATCTGTCCCGCGAGGTCCTGGTGACCTTGAGCGCCGTCAGCGCAGTGCTGCTGGTGATCATCATGAGTGGGCGCTTCATCAAATATCTGGCCCAGGCCGCCCAGGGCGTGCTCGATCCGGGCGTGCTGTTCCTGATCATGGGCTTCCGGCTGCCGGGTTTCCTGCAACTGATCCTGCCTCTGGGGCTGTTCCTCGGCATTTTGCTGGCTTACGGGCGGCTGTACCTGGAAAGCGAGATGACCGTGCTGTCTGCAACCGGTATGAGCCAGCAGCGCCTGTTGGGGCTGACCATGGCGCCGGCGGCCCTGGTTGCCCTGCTGGTGGCCTGGCTGAGCCTGAGCCTTGCGCCGTTGGGCGTTGCCCAGGTGCAGCAGATCATTGCCCAGCAGGACACGCTGACCGAGTTCGACACCTTGGTGCCGGGCCGCTTCCAGACCCTGCGTGACGGTTCGCGGGTGACCTACACCGAGCAGCTGTCGGACGACCGCGTCAACCTGTCCGGGGTGTTCATCTCCGAGAAGCGCTTCAACCAGGACAAGACCAAGGACCGTGCCCCGTCGGTACTGGTCGCTGAAAAAGGTCACCAGGAGATCCAGGCCGACGGTAACCGCTACCTGGTGCTGGAAAACGGCTACCGCTATGACGGCAATCCTGGTCAGGCCGATTACCGTGCGATCAAGTACGACACCTATGGCGTGCAGCTGCCCAAACCGGAAGTGGCCGAAGAAGTGACCGAGCGCGAAGCCATTCCCACTTCCGAGCTGATCGGCAAGGAGGGCCTGCGAGAGCGCGCCGAGCTGCAGTGGCGGTTGTCGCTGCCGATCTTGGTATTCGTCGTTACCTTGCTGGCGGTGCCGCTGTCCCGGGTCAACCCCCGTCAGGGCCGCTTCCTCAAGCTGCTGCCGGCTATTCTTTTGTACATGGCTTACCTGACAATGCTGATTTCCGTACGTGGCGCCCTCGAGAAGGGCAAATTGCCGATTGGCCTGGGCATGTGGTGGGTCCACGGCCTGTTCCTGTTGATCGGCCTTGGCCTGTTGTACTGGGAACCGCTGCGCCTCAAGCGTGCCGCCCGTCGTGCGGAGGTGGCCCATGGGTAAGCTGGACCGCTACATCGGCCAGAGCGTGCTGCTGGCCATTCTGGCCGTGCTGGGCATCATCCTCGGCCTGGCCTCGCTGTTCGCCTTCATCGACGAGATGGGCGACCTGAGTGATACCTACACGTTGATGGAGGCCGGCAACTTCGTCCTGCTGACAGCACCCCGGCGGCTCTATGACATGCTGCCGATGGCGGCCTTGATCGGCTGCCTGATCGGCCTGGGCAGCCTGGCCAGCAGCAGCGAACTGACCATCATGCGTGCGGCCGGGGTGTCTATCGGCCGCATCGTCTGGGCGGTGATGAAGCCGATGCTGGTGCTGATGCTGGTAGGGCTGCTGATCGGCGAATACGTGGCACCGGTGACCGAGAACAAGGCCCAGGCCGACCGTTCCCTGGCCCAGGGCGGTGGTGAGGCGCAGAGCTCCAAGCGCGGCATGTGGCACCGCCAGGGTGAAGAGTATGTGCACATCAACTCCGTACAGCCCAACGGCCTGCTGCTGGGTGTGACCCGTTACCGCTTCGACAGCGAGCGCAAGATCGTCACCTCAAGCTTCGCCCGCCGCGCGCAGTACCAGAACGACCACTGGCTGCTCGCCGACGTGCGTACCACCTACTTCCGTGGCGACCACACCGAAGTGGTCGGCGCGCCGCAGGAGCGCTGGGACGTTTCGCTCACGCCAGAACTGCTCAATACCGTGATCCTGGCGCCGGAGTCGCTGTCCATTACCGGGTTGTGGGATTACATCCACTACCTGTCCGACCAAGGCCTGAACAATGCCCGTTACTGGTTGGCGTTCTGGACCAAGGTGCTGCAGCCGATGGTTACCGCGGCGCTGGTGCTGATGGCGATCTCGTTCATCTTCGGCCCGCTGCGTTCGGTCACCCTGGGCCAGCGTGTGTTCACCGGTGTGCTGGTGGGTTTCGTGTTCCGTATTGCCCAGGACCTGCTGGGGCCTTCTAGCCAGGTGTTCGGCTTCCCGCCGCTGCTGGCGGTGGTGATCCCGGCGGGGATCTGTGCCTTGGCCGGTGTCTGGCTGTTGCGTCGGGCGGGTTGATGGCCTGAGCTGCATGAAAAAGCCGACCTCAGGGTCGGCTTTTTTGTGGCTGATGGCCCTATGGCCGGAGCAGGCAACACAACGCTCAAGTCATCTCTTTTGCTTCGGTACCCGCACCAGCTGGCTTTCCGAATAGATGTCATGCCAGCCACGCTTTCGCTTGTCGATCAACACCCAGAAAAAACCCAGCCCCAGGCACAGCCATGAGGCAATGGATACCACGAAGCGCAACAATGCCTGCCACAGGCTGATGGCTGAGCCATCGGCATTCTGCACGCGCACGCCCCACACCTGCATGCCCAGCGTCTGCCCGCCATGGGTCCAGAACTTGGCAAAGAAGCCGAACAAGGCGAACAGCAGTACCGTCGACAGTAGCGGGTCGCCATCCAGTGCACCGGCCTCGGTCAGCTCACGCATGCGCGCTTCGCCAATGATCGCCATCTGGATCAGCTTGTAGGCACCGGCGGTCACGATCAGCAGTGCAGTACACAGCAGGAAGTCGTAGAACATCGCGGCCAGTCGTCGGCCAAAGCCAGCGGCGGGGAAGTCACCCTGTGGGAGAAGGTGGGGCTTGGGCATCGCTGGGCAGCTCCGAATGGAAAAGGCTCATTCTATGGAATTGCAAGCAAAAAAAAGCCCCTGCGCGTCAACGCAGGGGCTCTTTTATAGAAGTTTCAGCCTTCTGCCTGGACTTCGTCAGCCTGCATGCCCTTTTGGCCTTGCACAGCAATGAAGGTCACTTTCTGGCCTTCTTTCAGGCTCTTGAAGCCGTTACCTTGGATTGCGCGGAAGTGCACGAACAGATCCGGACCGGTCTCTGGGGTGATGAAGCCGTAACCTTTTTCGTCATTGAACCACTTGACGGTACCGCTCTGACGCTCAGCCATTGTCTTATTTCCTATGAAACTAATTTTTGATGACAGTTTCTTCTGCATTGTTTGTAAGCAAAAGATTACTGGGCTGGGTTGCAGGAAAGTAAGAGACGTCGAACGGGTTGTAGCAGATTGCGGCTACTGGCCCAGGTCACGAACTGTTGCGACCCATGCAAACACAGTGCAGTGACTCTACGCCAACTCCCGAGCGAAAAACAAGCCCTTGCCCGCAGGGGAAATCGACCGCTTGCCGATAACCGACCGAATTGTCGGAAACGGCATGGCGCCTGGCCTGGCGCCATGTTCAAAAGTTATTGGGCAGGTTCGAAATCGAATATCTCGAACCTGACCGCAACCTTCACAAAGCCGTTTCAGCCACGGTAGTAACGTTGCGCCACGAAAGGCATTTTGCTGACCTTCAGGGCAACCTTCTTGCCACGCACTACGGCAAACAGTGCGGTATCGAGTGCAGCATGTTCATTATCGACATAACCCATTGCAACCGGTGCGCCGAGTGTCGGCCCGAAGCCACCGCTGCACACTTTGCCCACCGGTTTATCGTTGGCATCAACAATATCGGCGCCTTCACGTACCGGCGTGCGCTCCTGGGGCAACAGGCCAACACGTTTGCGCGCCACACCGTCGCGCTGGTGGGCAAAGATCGCTTCGGCGCCGGGGAAGCCGGCAGCACGTGCACCGTCGGCACGGCGCACCTTGGAAATCGCCCACAGCAGGCTGGCTTCGATCGGGGTCGTCTCGGTATTCATGTCATGGCCATACAGGCACAGGCCGGCTTCCAGGCGCAGCGAGTCCCGCGCGCCCAGGCCAATGGGCTGTACTTCGGGCTCGGCCAGCAGGCTGCGGGCCAAGGCGTCGGCGGCATGGACCGGTACCGAAATTTCGTAGCCGTCTTCGCCGGTGTAGCCTGAGCGGCTGACGAAGCAGTCTTCACCCAGCAGTTTTACCGGCCGGAACTGCATGAAGGTCATGCCGGCCACTTCCGGGGCCATGCGCTCCAGCACCTTGACCGCGGCCGGCCCTTGCAGGGCGAGCAGGGCACGTTGGTCGAACAGCGGCTGCACCTCGCAACGGCTCCCGATGTGTGTTTGCAGGTGGGCCAGGTCCTGGTCCTTGCAGGCTGCGTTGACCACCAGGAACAGGGTATCGTCGCCCAGGTTGGCAACCATCAGGTCGTCAAGGATGCCGCCTTGTTCATTGGTGAACATGGCATAGCGCTGCATGCCCACCGGCAGGTCGATGATATCCACCGGCACCAGGCTTTCCAGGGCCTTGGCGGCATCGGCACCGCGCAGGATGATCTGGCCCATGTGCGAGACATCGAACAGGCCGGCCTGCTCGCGGGTGTGCAAATGCTCCTTGAGCACGCCCAGCGGGTACTGCACCGGCATGTCGTAGCCGGCGAACGGCACCATGCGCGCACCCAGTTCCAGGTGCAGGGCGTGCAGTGGGGTCTTGAGCAGTGTTTCGGACATCGGTGACTCCTTGGTTTTATTGTGGGGTCAACATTCGATGATGTTGACGGCAAGACCGCCGCGGGCGGTCTCCTTGTATTTGCTTTTCATATCGGCGCCGGTCTGGCGCATGGTGCGGATGACCTTGTCGAGCGACACGAAGTGCTGCCCGTCGCCGCGCAAGGCCATGCGCACGGCGTTGATCGCCTTCACCGAGCCCATGGCATTGCGCTCGATGCAGGGCACCTGAACCAAGCCGCCGATCGGGTCGCAGGTCAGGCCCAGGTTGTGTTCCATGCCGATTTCGGCAGCGTTCTCCACCTGTTGCACGCTGCCCCCCATCACTTCGCACAGTGCCCCCGCCGCCATGGAGCACGCCACGCCGACCTCGCCCTGGCAGCCCACTTCGGCGCCGGAGATAGAGGCATTCTCCTTGTACAGGATGCCGATGGCTGCGGCGGTGAGCAGAAAACGCACCACCCCGTCTTCGCTGGCGCCCGGCACGAAGCGCATGTAGTAGTGCAGCACCGCCGGGACGATGCCCGCCGCGCCATTGGTGGGCGCGGTAACCACACGCCCGCCATTGGCATTTTCCTCGTTCACCGCCAGGGCATAGAGGTTGACCCAGTCGAGCACCGACAGCGCATCGCGCAGGCTGGCCTCCGGGTGACGGCTCAGCTGGCGGTACAGGGCTGGGGCCCGCCGCTTGACCTTGAGCCCGCCTGGCAGAATGCCCTCATGCTGGCAGCCGGCATCGACACAATCCTGCATCACTTGCCAGATACGCAGCAGCCCGGCGCGGGTTTCTGCCTCCGGGCGCCAGGCGGCCTCATTGGCCAGCACCACCTGGCTTACCGACAGGTTCTGCGTGGTGCAGTGGCCAAGCAGTTCCTTGGCGGTTTTGAACGGGTAGGGCAGCACGGTGCTGTCCTCGACGATGCGGTCGTGGCCGGCGGCATCCTCGTCGACCACGAAACCACCGCCCACCGAGTAGTATTCGCGGCTGCGGATTTGCAGGCCGGCGTCGTCGAAGGCGCGGAAGATCATGCCGTTGGGGTGGTAGTCCAGTGGCTTGCGGATCATTGCCAGGTGTTGTTTCTCGTTAAAGGCAATGTCGTGTTCGCCGAGCACACGCAGGCGGCCGCTGTCGCGGATCACTTGCAGGCGCGCGGGGATGGATTCGGTGTCGACGGTGTCCGGGTGCTCGCCTTCGAGGCCGAGCAAGACCGCCTTGTCGCTGCCGTGGCCCTTGCCGGTTGCGCCCAGCGAGCCATACAGCTCGGCCTTGACGCTGGCGGTGCGGGTGAGCAGGTCATCACGGCGCAGCCCTTCGGCGAACCGTGCGGCGGCGCGCATCGGGCCGACCGTGTGGGAGCTGGAGGGGCCGATGCCGATCTTGAACAGGTCGAAGACGCTCAGTGACATGGTGGTTCCTCCAGCCAGGGATATTAGGCGGACGGTGAAGCCTGTGGGGGCGGGCGCGCCCGCTCCCACAGAGGTCCACCTCAAGTCAGGTAGCGGGCCTGAGCGCAATCAGGCGTCCTGATAGCTCTCGATCGACGGGCAGGCGCACACCAGGTTGCGGTCGCCGAACACGTTGTCGACCCGGCCAACCGGCGGCCAGTACTTGCTTTCCACAAGGCTTGGCAGCGGGTAAACCGCTTGTTCGCGGCTGTAGCCGTGGGCCCATTCGCCAACCAGTTCGGCCGCAGTGTGCGGAGCGTTCTTCAGCGGGTTGTCGTCCTTGTCCACGGTACCGCTCTCGACCGCACGGATTTCTTCACGGATCTGGATCATCGCGTCGCAGAAGCGGTCCAGTTCTTCCTTGGACTCGCTTTCGGTCGGTTCGATCATCAGCGTGCCGGCCACCGGGAAGGACATGGTCGGGGCGTGGAAGCCGAAGTCGATCAGGCGCTTGGCCACGTCGTCGACGCTGATGCCGCTGGTGTCCTTCAGCGGGCGCAGGTCGAGGATGCATTCGTGGGCCACCAGGCCATTGCCACCGGTATACAGAACAGGATAGTGCTCTTCCAGGCGGCGGGCGATGTAGTTGGCGTTCAGAATGGCCATCTGCGAAGCACGCTTGAGGCCGGCACCGCCCATCATGCGGATGTACATCCACGTGATCGGCAGGATGCTGGCGCTGCCGAACGGTGCGGCGCACACCGCACCTTGGGTGTTTTCCAGCTGCGCGTGGCCAGGCAGGAACGGCGCCAGGTGCGACTTGACGCCAATCGGGCCAACGCCCGGGCCGCCACCACCGTGCGGGATGCAGAAGGTCTTGTGCAGGTTCAGGTGGGACACATCGCCGCCGAACTTGCCCGGGGCGCACAGGCCGACCATGGCGTTCATGTTGGCGCCGTCGATGTACACCTGGCCACCGTTATCGTGAATGATCGCGCAGATTTCGCCGATCGCTTCTTCGAACACACCGTGGGTCGACGGGTAGGTGATCATGATCGCGGCCAGGCGCTCGCGGTGCTCGATGGCCTTGGCGCGCAGGTCCTCGACATCGACGTTGCCGCGGGCGTCACAGGCGGTAACGACGACGCGCATGCCAGCCATGTGTGCGGTGGCCGGGTTGGTGCCGTGGGCCGACGACGGGATCAGGCAGATGTCGCGGTGCGCTTCGCCACGGCTGCGGTGGTAGGCGCGGATAGCCAGCAGGCCTGCATATTCGCCCTGGGAGCCGGCGTTGGGCTGCAGCGACACGGCGTCATAGCCGGTGGCGGCGCAGAGCATGGCTTCCAGCTCGGTGGTCATCTGCAGGTAGCCCTGGCTCTGTGCGGCCGGGGCGAACGGGTGCAGGTTGCCGAACTCGGCCCAGGTGACCGGGATCATTTCGCTGGCGGCGTTCAGCTTCATGGTGCATGAGCCCAGCGGGATCATGCTGCGGTCCAGTGCCAGGTCCTTGTCGGCCAGGCGGCGCAGGTAGCGCATCAGCTCGGTTTCGCTGTGATAGCGGTTGAATACCGGGTGTTCGAGAATGGCCGACTGGCGCAGCAGGGCAGCCGGCAGCAGGGAGCCGGTGCTGGCTGCCAGTGCGCTGAAGTCAGGCTGTGCCTGCTCGCCACCCAACAGCTGCCACAGCGACTCGACGTCAGCCTGGGTGCTGGTTTCGTCCAGCGACAGGCCGACATGTGCGGCGTCTACCTGGCGCAGGTTGATGCCCTGGGCGCGTGCCTTGTCATGCAGGCTGGCAGTGGTACTGCCGGTGGCCAGGGTCAGGGTGTCGAAGGCGCTGCCGCCCACCACCGATACGCCCAGCGCCTTCAGGCCGGCGGCCAGAATCGCGGTCAGCGCATGGGTACGCTCGGCAATGCGCTTGAGGCCGGCCGGGCCGTGGTAAACGGCGAACATGCTGGCGATGTTGGCCAGCAGCACCTGGGCGGTGCAGATGTTGCTGGTGGCCTTTTCGCGACGGATGTGCTGCTCGCGGGTCTGCATGGCCAGGCGCAGGGCAGTTTTGCCGAAGCGGTCGATCGATACGCCGACCAGGCGGCCCGGCATGTCGCGCTTGAACGCGTCACGGGTGGCGAAGTAGGCCGCGTGCGGGCCACCGAAGCCCAGTGGTACGCCAAAACGCTGGGCGCTGCCGATGGCCACGTCGGCGTCGAACTCGCCCGGTGGGGTCAGCAGGGTCAGGGCCAGCAGGTCGGCCGCGACGGCGACCAGGGCATTGGCGGCGTGGAAGCGCTGTACCACTTCACGGTAGTCGAACACTTCACCGTTGCTGGCCGGGTATTGCAGCAGGGCGCCGAAGAAGGCGCTGACATCCCCCAGCTCGCGCTCGTCACCGACCACCACCTCGATACCCAGCGGCTCGGCACGGGTGCGCAGCACGTCGAGGGTTTGCGGGTGGCAGTGCACGGAGGCGAAGAAGGCGTGGCTGGCCTTGTTCTTCGACAGGCGCTTGCAGAACGTCATGGCCTCGGCCGCAGCAGTGGCTTCGTCGAGCAGGGAGGCGTTGGCGATCGGCAGGCCGGTCAGGTCGCTGATCAGGGTCTGGAAGTTCAGCAGCGCTTCCAGGCGGCCTTGGGAGATTTCTGGCTGGTACGGGGTGTAGGCGGTGTACCAGGCAGGGTTTTCCAGCAGGTTGCGCAGGATCGGCGCTGGGGTGTGGGTGTTGTAGTAGCCCTGGCCGATGTAGCTTTTGAACAGCTGGTTCTTGCCGGCGATGGCCTTGAGCGCAGCGAGCGCGTCGGCTTCGCTCTGGCCATCGTGCGAGCCAAGCACGCTGGTGCCCTTGATGCTGTCGGGGATGACTGCGGCGGTCATGGCGTCCAGCGAGTCGAAGCCCAGGGCGGCGAGCATGGCCTGCTCGTCAGCGGCGCGCGGGCCGATGTGACGGGCAATGAATTCGTTGGCGGTACCGAGGTTGATGGTCATTGCGGAACTCCTCAGGCGTCGTCGTTGGCTTTGATAAGGCGGTCGTAGGCGTCCTGGTCGAGCAGGGCGGTGACTTCGCTCCTGTCGGCTGGGTTGAAGCGGAAGAACCAGCCTTCGCCCATCGGGTCTTCGTTGACCAGTTCAGGGCTGCTTTCGAGCTGGCCGTTGACCTCGACCACTTCACCGGCCAGGGGCATATACACGCCGCTGGCGGCCTTGACCGATTCGACGGTGGACGCTTCGCTGCCTTTTTCATACTGCTGCAACTCTGGCAGTTGCACGAACACCACATCGCCAAGGGCGTTCTGCGCGTAGGCGGTGATACCCACGGTGACGCTGCCATCGGCTTCGACGCGCAGCCATTCGTGATCTTCAGTGAAACGCAACTCGCTCATGGGGAATCCTCGGGAAGCAGGGCGTTGGGCGCGGTGGGTCCGCGATCTTGGGTTGGTATTCCCTTAGCAAAAACGCGGCCAATCACAAAAAATATATATAAAACAACAAGTTACTTGTTTTTTGCGTTCGCCTTGCGGTTCTTGTGGAACGAGAACGCTACAGATGGCGAAGCATAAAAAAGCGTTTGGGGATCAAACCCTTGCGCAGCCGCTTTCTAACGGGGTTGTACTGATTTCGATACGGTGTATTTAAATCGATACACCCATGGTTTCACGGGCTGTCGCTGGAACCACTGCATATCAATTCTAGGAACACAAGTTTGACCCAAACGGCGGAATTAATAAGTTTCAAATAGCCGGCTTTTTAATGAGGTTATTGCTCCAACGAAACTAATCCGGATGCGTGCTGCGAAGTCAAGTTGATCAGGTAAAGATGCGGTGTCGCGATCTCAACTATTTATGTCTCCTGCATATTAGTTTGCAAATGGCTGAACTAATTATTTGCCCGCTGCGATTTAACCGGCACGGGTGCATCACCAGAATCGCCCCCCTTGAATGTTAATGCTCAGCCTGACTGCCTGGCCCGCAAAGTGGGTCAGGAAGGCTGTCGGGCAACCAGGTGTCTCGCCGTCTGGGCGGATGCAACCAACACCGGATACCAGGAAAGGAAAGTGTCATGGGAATGACGAGGCGTAAGTTTTTGATCGGCAGTGGCGTCTTGGCTGTTGCGGGGGGCGCGGGGATTCTGACCCCCCTGCTGACGCGCGAAGGCAGGCTGATCCCCGGCAAACCACGGTTTGGTTTTGTAGGGGGCACTGAGGGAGAGCTGCCCAAGCAGGCGGATGTAGTCGTCGTTGGCGCGGGCATTCTTGGGCTCATGACGGCGATCAACCTGGTCGAACGTGGCCTTTCCGTAGTTGTCGTTGAAAAAGGTGAAATTGCCGGCGAGCAGTCGTGCAGGTTTTATGGTCAGGTGATGACCTACAAGATGCCGGACGCAACTTTCCAGTTGCACCATCTTGCCAAGCAACGTTGGCGTGAAATGAATGCCAAAGTGGGTGCAGATACCAGCTATCGCACGCAAGGTCGGGTGGAAGTGCCGTTCGATGAAGAGGACCTGGAAGGCGTCAGGCAGTGGATCGATAGCAAAGGCCGTGAAGTGGCAGCGGATATACCGTTCAACACGCGAATCATCCAGGGCAATGAACTTGAACAGCGTCTGCGTGGAGCATCGTCAAACTGGAAGGTCGCGGGTTTCGAAGAAGATTCCGGTAGCCTCGATGCCGAGCGCGCATCGTTTGTCATGGCGGAGTACGCCAAGAAAATGGGCGTGCGTATCTACACCCACTGCGCTGCAAGAGGGCTGGAGACCCAGGCGGGAGCCATCTCTGATGTGGTGACCGAGAAGGGCGCCATCCGGACTTCGCGGGTGATCGTGGCGGGTGGGGCTTGGTCCAGGCTGTTCATGCAGAACCTGGGGGTCGATGTGCCGACCTTGCCCGCTTACCAGTCCCAGCAAATCATCAGTGCGGCCCCCCGTGCACCCGGCGGCAACGTTGCATTGCCGGGGAATATCTACTTCCGTGAGCAGGCCGACGGTACCTACGCCACTTCGCCACGCGTCGTGGTTGCCCCGGTAGTGAAAGAGTCGTTCATGTACGGCTACAAGTACCTGCCTCTGCTGGCCATCCCGGACTTCCCGGTGCACATCTCGCTCAACAAGCAGCTCATTGATTCGTTCATTCAGCCAACCCACTGGAGGCTGGACGAAGTTTCGCCTTTTGAGAAAAACCGGCTGATGACGGCGGCCCCGGACCTTCCGGAGCTGAATGCATCTCTGGAAAAACTCAAGGTCGAGTTCCCTGCCTTCAGTGATGCGAAGCTGATCGATCAGTGGAGCGGTGCGATGGCCATTGCTCCGGATGAGAACCCCATCATTTCGCAGGTCAACGAGTACCCGGGGCTGGTCCTCAACACCGCAACCGGCTGGGGAATGACGGAGAGCCCGGTGTCGTCCGAGCTGTCGGCCGATTTGCTGCTTGGCAAGGCGCCCGTGCTGGACCCGAAACCCTTCAGCCTGTATCGATTCTAAGCGCACCTGGCGCAATGGAATGACCCGTGTGCGCATCATCCATGCGTGCACATGCTTGGTACTTTTCAGGAGAACACCATGAAAGTCGCTTTGAACACCGTGGCTGCACTGGCATTGGCCGGTATCGGCAGCGCCCATGCACAAGATATCGTGCGCCATGGCGCAGGCAGTTTCCCGATCTCGTCAGCTGTAGAAGTCCCCGCGGGCAAGACGGTCATCTACCTGAGTGGTTCGGTCCCGTCGGTTATCCATCCCGATGCACCCAAGGAGTCACTGGAAGCCTACGGTGACACCAAGGCACAAACCATCAATGTGCTTGAAAACATTCAGCAGCAACTGAAAGAACTGGGTCTTGGCCTCACGGATGTGGTGAAGATGCAAGTGTTCCTGGTGGGTGGGCCAGAGAACGGCGGCAAAATGGATTTTGACGGTTTCATGGCCGGCTATACCCAGTTCTTCGGGCCTGCCGCCAAACAGCCGGTTCTGCCCGCGCGTTCCGCGTTCCAGATTGCGGGCCTGGCACACCCGGCCTGGCGCGTTGAGATCGAAGTTACAGCGGTTCGTCCCTGAGCGGATGTGCTTCGTCCTGGGCCAACGCCCAGGACGGCCAGCAACAGGGTTGGCTGAGTTACCCCGCGATAAACAAGGGCAATGCCAAGTACAGCTTGATCACGATGACATTGATGATGTCGATGAAGAACGCGCCCACCATCGGCACTACCAGGAAGGCGATGTGCGAGGCGCCATAGCGCTGGGTCACTGCTTGCATGTTGGCAATGGCCGTCGGCGTTGCACCCAGGCCGAAGCCACAGTGCCCGGCCGCCAGCACCGCCGCATCATAGTTGCGGCCCATCACCCGGAATGTCACGAAGATCGCAAACAGTGCCATGACCAGCGTTTGCGCGGCCAGCAACGCAAAGAACGGTAAGGCCAGTGCCGCCAGGTCCCACAACTTGAGCGACATCAAGGCAATGGCCAGGAACAGGGACAGACTGACATTGCCCAGCACCGAAACTTCTCGTTCGAACACACGATAAAAGCCGAATGCCGAAAGCCCGTTGCGCAGCAGTACACCCACGAAGAGTACGCAAACGAATGTCGGCAGTTCGAATGCCGTGCCTCTCAATACTCCATTCAGTAATGTACCGGCCAGCAAACTGACGGCAATCAGTGCCAGCGTTTCAATAAATGAAAAAGAGGTGATCAGGCGCTCTTTATTCGGCTGTTCAAAGCCTTTTGGCAGGTGTGGAACTTCTTCTTCCACCCCCTGCGTCTTTACCCGCTTGATCAGCAACCTGGCAACCGGGCCACCAATCAAGCCGCCCAGTACCAGGCCGAAGGTGGCAGAGGCCATCGCCAGTTCGGAAGCCGAAGCCACCCCAAACTTTTCAGTGAACGTGGCGCCCCAGGCGGCGCCCGTGCCGTGGCCCCCGGACAGGGTGATCGAACCAGCCAGCAGGCCCAGCAATGGGTCGAGCCCCAATGCCGTTGCCAGGGCTATGCCCATGGCGTTCTGCACCAGCAGCAAGCCAGTCACCACCAGCAGGAACACAGCGACCACACGGCCGCCCTTCTTCAGGCTGGCGAAGTCTGCACTCAGGCCGATGGCGGCGAAGAACGCCAGCATCAACGGTGTCTGCAATGAGGTATCAAACTGGACCTGTACATCGAAACTGCGCAATGCCAAGAGCGCCAAGGCCACTACCAATCCGCCTGCAACAGGTTCCGGGATATTGTAAGCGCGCAGGAAACCAATGCGTGCGACCAGCCCGCGCCCCAGTAGCAATACCAGGGAGGCGGCTACAAGTGTCCCGTAAAAATCGAGTTCAAACATCAGGGTACTCTTCGTTCAAGGTGACATGCGAAATAACGATGTCATCATTCTACGGCGAGCACGCCAGTCAATTGCGGCCAAGCGGCTAGGAAAAGTCTGAATGAGCTGTCGGCTTTGACGACGCGTATCAAAGTTTTCCGGGTATTCCATATTTACGCAGCCGCTGGGCAATAGCGGTATGCGAAGTTTGCAAGCGCCCGGCCAGCTGACGCGTCGACGGGTAACTGGCATACAGGCGCTGTAACAGTTCGCGCTCGAAATCACCCACGGCCTGTTCCAGGCTGGCCACTTCACCGTCCTGTCCTCTTGCCACCGAGGTGCCGGCGATGTCCAGGTCGCCGATATCCACCAGGTTGCCCTCGCAGATGGCCGCAGCGCGGAAGATTACGTTTTGCAGTTGACGCACATTGCCCGGCCACGGGTTGGCCAGCAGTGCCGAATGGGTGGCCGGGGTCAGCCGGCAGGCTGGGCGCTGGATCTGCGTGCAGGCCTGCTGCATGAAGAAGTGCGCCAGCATCAGGATGTCCTGGCCCCTGTCACGCAGTGGCGGTACCTGCAGGTTGAGCACGTTGAGGCGGTAGAACAGGTCTTCGCGGAAGCTGCCTTCGGCGACCATGCGCTCCAGGTCGCGGTGGGTGGCACTGATGATGCGCACATCCACCTTCACTTCGCGGTCGCCGCCCACCCGGCGGAAGCTGCCATCGCTGAGAAAACGCAGCAGCTTGGCCTGCAGGTAGGGTGACATTTCGCCAATTTCATCGAGGAACACCGTGCCCTGGTTGGCCAGTTCCATCAGCCCGGGCTTGCCACCGCGTTGCGCGCCGGTGAAGGCACCGGGTGCATAACCAAACAGCTCGCTCTCGGCCAGGCTCTCGGGCAGTGCGGCGCAGTTCAGGGCGAGGAACGGGGCGGCGTGGCGGCTGCTGATGGCGTGGCAGGCGCGGGCGACCAGCTCTTTGCCAGTGCCGGTTTCGCCGTGCACCAGCAGCGGTGCATCGAGCGCCGCCACGCGCAGGGCGCGGGCCTTGAGCGTGCGGATGGCGGGCGACTCGCCGAGCAGGGCATCGAAGCCTTCGGCATGGTCGTGGTGCAGGGCCGACAGGCGCTCGCCCATGCGCGTGGGCGGGTAGAGCGTGAGCAGGCCACCTGCGTTGGTGATCGGCATGGCGTCCAGCAGCAGGCTTTGGCCGTTGAGCTGCATTTCGCGCATGGGCAGGTGGAAGTTGTTGTCCAGCAGCGCCTGCAGCAGCGCGGGGTCGCCAAACAGTTCGCCCACCGAACGCCCGGCGGATTCGCGGCCGCACAGGGCGATCAGCGCCGGGTTGGCCAGCAGCACCAGGCCTGCGCTGTCCACGGCCAGTACCGGGTCGCTCATCGCCGCCAGCAGGGCGTCGAGCTGCAGGTGGCGGCGCTGGCCGGGGAGGATGTCGACCACGTCCACCGATTGCACGCCCTGCACCTCGAACAGTGCGTCATGCAGTTCTTCGAGCACGGCAGGGCTGAGGGTGGGAGCATCGATGTAAACGTTCGGCGGGACCATCTCCACCGCGTCCAGGTTGAGGTTGCGGGCACCGAGCAGGGCGAGGACTTCCTGGGTGATGCCGACGCGGTCGATGAAGCTGACATGGATGCGCATTGGGGAGGGGCAAGGTGGTGGCCGGGGAGGGCGGTAGTATGCCTTAACATCGCCGGGGCTGCGCAGCAGCCCCAAGTACGCGAAATCACTCCAGATGTTCAGGCTTGATGGGGTCGCCCGATTTCACGTCAAGCTTTTCGCGAATGTCCGCGAACATATCGTCATAGAGCTTGTGCGGCGAACTCAGTGTCTCGAATTTTTTCGGCGGCGCGAGATATGACTGAGCCTTGCGGGTCAGCAGCATGAGGAAGCTGGGCAATACCTGGTCCTTGGCGAGGAAGAACTTTTCTTCCACCGGCTTGCCTTCGATGCTGCCATGCATGCGGAACTGAATGCCTCTGCCTTCCTTGGGGTCCGACGCTGCCTCGTAGTCGATGTTCAGGTCATAGCTGTGGTCGGCACTGTTCAGCGCAGAGCGCTCGATATGTACATGACCAGGTTCATAATGGGCCATGGCTAGCTCCTTTGGAAGGTCGAAAACGGCGGGCGCCAGGCACCCGCCAACTGCATTCAACGGTAGCTGATCCCAGGCTTCTCGGTGGAGACCCGTGTGCCAGCAGTACCTTTGACAATGTCTTCAATGTTTTCCAGCGAACTGATCACTGCCACCTTGCCGGTGTTGCGGGCAAAGTCACTGGCAGCTTGCACTTTTGGCCCCATGGAGCCTGCGGCGAAGCCAAGGCGCTCGAGTTCGTCCGGATGGGCCTGGGCAATGGCTTTTTGCGTGGGCTTGCCCCAGTCAATGTAGGCCGCGTCGACGTCGGTGGCGATAATCAGAAGGTCGGCTTCCAATTGCTCGGCCAGCAGTGCAGAGCACAGGTCTTTGTCGATCACCGCTTCAATGCCCTTGAGCTTGCGGTTTTCATCGTACATGGTGGGGATGCCGCCACCGCCTGCGCAAATCACGATGCTGCTCTTTTCCAGCAGCCACTTGATCGGGCGGATTTCAAAGATGCGCTTGGGTTTCGGGCTGGCCACCACACGGCGGTACTTGTCGCCATCGGCCTTGACCACCCAGCCTTTCGCTTTGGCCAGGCGCTCGGCCTCTTCCTTGCTGTAGACCGGGCCAATGAACTTGGTCGGGTCCTTGAAGGCGGGGTCGTTGGCGTCCACTTCCACCTGGGTCAGCAGGGTGGCGAATGGCACCTCGAAATCCAGCAGGTTGCCCAGTTCCTGTTCGATCATGTAGCCGATCATGCCTTCGGTTTCGGCACCCAGCACGTCCAGCGGGTAGGCCTCGTCAGGCTTGTAGGACAGGGCCTGAAGCGACAGCAGGCCGACTTGCGGGCCGTTGCCGTGGGCAATGACCAGTTCGTTGCCAGGGTGGATCTTGGCGATCTGTTCGGTGGCGGTGCGGATATTGGCGCGCTGGTTGTCAGCGGTCATGGGCTCGCCGCGACGCAGCAGGGCGTTGCCGCCCAATGCAACAACGATACGCATGGGGAATGTCCTTTACGCAGATGGGGTGAGCACCTCGATCCTTTGTGGGAGCTGGCTTGCCGGCGATCACCGGCGAAGCCTGCCCCCAGGCGCGGGGCGATTGTCAGAGGTCAGCCAGGGTCGAAACCAGAATCGCCTTGATGGTGTGCATGCGGTTTTCCGCCTGCTCGAAGGCGATGCAGGCCGGCGACTCGAACACGTCGTCAGTCACTTCGATGCCGTTGGCCAAGTCCGGGTACTGTTCGGCAATCTGCTTGCCGACCTTGGTGTCGGAGTTATGGAACGCCGGCAGGCAGTGCATGAACTTGGTCCGCGGGTTGCCGGTGGACTTCATCAACTCGGCATTCACCTGGTAAGGCTTGAGCTGCTTGATGCGCTCACCCCAGGCTTCGATCGGCTCGCCCATCGAAACCCACACGTCGGTATGAACAAAGTCCACACCCTTGACCGCCGCTTTCGGGTCTTCGGTGAGGGTGATGCGGGCGCCGCTTTCCTCAGCGTACTTCTTGCAGCGCTCGACCAGGTCGTCATGCGGCCACAGTGCCTTGGGCGCGGCGATGCGCACATCCATGCCGAGCTTGGCGCCAATCAGCAGCAGCGAGTTGCCCATGTTGTTGCGGGCGTCGCCCAGATAGGCGTAGCTGATGTCGTGCAGCGGCTTGTCGCTGTGCTCGCGCATGGTCAGCACGTCGGCAATCATCTGGGTCGGGTGGTATTCGTCAGTCAGGCCGTTGAATACCGGCACACCAGCGAACTTGGCCAGCTCTTCGACGATTTCCTGCTTGAAACCCCGGTACTCGATCGCGTCATACATGCGCCCAAGCACGCGAGCGGTGTCTTTCATGCTCTCCTTGTGGCCGATCTGCGAAGAGTTGGGGTCGATATAGGTGACGTTGGCACCTTGGTCGTAGGCAGCGACTTCGAAGGCGCAGCGGGTACGGGTGGAGGTTTTTTCGAAGATCAGCGCAATGTTGTTGCCCTTCAGGTGCTGCTGCTCGGTACCGGTGTACTTTGCACGCTTGAGGTCGCGGGACAGGTCCAGCAGGTAGCGCAGCTCGCGGGTGGTGTGGTGTTCCAGGCTGAGCAGGTTGCGGTTGTGAATGTTGAACGCCATGATTGCTTCTCCTTGAGTCCGGTAGTGTCCCGGCCGGCGCTTTGTGGGCGCGGCCGGGTGCAATGGTCGTTAGTAATCGATCGGGTCACGCACAATCGGGCAGGTCATGCAGTGGCCGCCGCCCCGGCCCCGGCCCAGTTCGCCGGCGCTGATGGTGATGACCTCGATACCGGCCTTGCGCAGCAGGGTGTTGGTGTAGGTGTTGCGGTCGTAGCCGATGACCACGCCCGGCTCGAGGGCCACCACGTTGTTGCCGTCATCCCATTGTTCGCGCTCGGCGGCAAAGCTGTTGCCGCCAGTCTCGACCACCCGCAGCTTGTCTTTCTTGCCCAGCAACTGCTCGGATACCACCTCGAGGAACGAGGCATCCTGCGGCGCGATGTTCATGCCATAGGGCTTGCTGGAATCTGGGGTGATGATGAATGGCTTGATCTCTTTCACCACCTCCGGGAATACCGTTACCAGGTCGCGGTCGCAGAAGCTGAACACGGTGTCCAGGTGCATCGCCGCGCGGGACTTCGGCAGGCCAGCGACGATGATTTTCTCGGCCGCGCCCTTCTCGAACAGGTTCTGAGCCAGTTGGCCGATGGCATGGCGCGAAGTGCGCTCACCCATGCCGATCAGCACGATGCCCTTGCCGACCGGCATCACGTCGCCGCCCTCGAGGGTGGCGTTACCGTGATCCTTGTCCGGGTCGCCGTACCACACCTGGAAGTCGGCGCCGGTGAATTCCTTGTGGAACTTGTAGATGGCGGTGGTCAGCAGGGTTTCCTGACGTCGCGCAGGCCAGTACATCGGGTTGAGCGTCACGCCACCATAGATCCAGCAGGTGGTGTCACGGGTGAACTGAGTGTTGGGCAGCGGCGGCAGAATGAAGCTGGAGTGGCCCAGGTACTTGTTGTACATCTTGATCACTTCGGCGCCTTCGCTGACTGGAAGGTCCTGGCCCGCCACGCCGCCAATCAGGAACTCCGCCAGGTGGCGTGGCTCCAGCCCTTCGAGCCAGCTGCGCACCTCGTTGGTCAGGCCGACACCCACGGTGTCAGAGGTAATCTTGCGGTCAAGGATCCACTTGAGGGCTTCGGGTTGCTGCACGATGTCGGTCAGCAGGTTGTGCATTTCCAGCACATCCACGCCGCGCTCGCGCATTTTGGTGACGAAGTCGAAATGGTCACGCTTGGCCTGGTCGACCCAGATCACATCGTCGAACAGCAGCTCGTCACAGTTGCTCGGCGTCAGGCGCTTGTGCGCCAGGCCCGGCGAGCAAACCATCACTTTGCGCAGTTTGCCGGCTTCGGAGTGGACACCGTACTTCTGTTTTTCAGCGGACATGGTTTCATTCCTCCAATTGAACGAAGACGTGGGTCAAAGGGTCAGGAAGCCGTCGTACAGGCCATAAGCTGCCACCAGGGCGCCGATGACCACGGCTGCGAAGATCAGTTTTTCCACGTTGGTGAAGATGGGTTGGCCAACTTCACGCTTGGCTTTGGCGAACAAGATCGCCCCAGGTGCGTAGAGCAGGGCCGAGAGCAGCAGGTATTTCACGCCGCCGGCGTACAGCAGCCAGATGGCGTATAGCAGGGCGATGCCGCCGATGATCAGGTCTTTCTTGCGTTCGGCCAGGGCCTGCTCGTAGGTTTCGCTGCGCAGTGCCAGCAGGAACGCATAGGCTGCCGACCACAGGTAGGGCACCAGGATCATCGAGGTGGCGAGGTAGATCAGCGACAGGTAGGTGCTGTTGGAGAACAGCGTGATTACCAGGAAGATCTGCACCATGGCATTGGTCAGCCACAGGGCGTTGGCCGGGACCTGGTTGGCGTTTTCGCGGCGCAGGAACTCCGGCATGGTGTGGTCCTTGGCGGCGGCGAACATGATCTCGGCACACAGCAGTACCCACGACAGCAGCGCCCCCAACAGCGAGATGATCAGGCCGACGCTGATCAGCACCGCGCCCCAGTGGCCGACCACATGCTCCAGTACGGCAGCCATCGACGGGTTCTGCAGCTTGGCCAGTTCCGGTTGGGTCATGATGCCCAGCGACAGCACGTTCACCAGCACCAGGAACAGCAGCACGGTGACAAAGCCGATGACCGTGGCCTTGCCCACGTCAGAGCGTTTTTCCGCCCGGGACGAGAAGATGCTCGCGCCCTCGATGCCGATGAACACCCAAACGGTGACCAGCATCATGTTGCGCACCTGGTTCATCACGCTGCCAAGCTCCGGTGTGCCTACGGCCCAGATGTCAGCGGTGAAGATGTCGAGCCTGAAGGCGAACAGGCAGATCAGGGCGAACAGCACCAGCGGTACGACTTTGGCCACGGTGGTGACCAGGTTGATGAACGCCGCCTCCTTGATGCCGCGCAGCACCAGGAAGTGCACCGCCCACAACAGGATCGATGCGCCAATGATGGCGGCCGGCGTGTTGCCTTCACCGAAGATCGGGAAGAAGTAGCCCAAGGTGCTGAACAACAGCACAAAGTAGCCGACGTTACCCAGCCAGGCACTGATCCAGTACCCCCAGGCCGAAGAGAAGCCCATGTAGTCACCGAAACCGGCCTTGGCGTAGGCATACACCCCGCCATCCAGGTCAGGCTTGCGGTTGGCCAGGGTCTGGAACACAAACGCCAGGGTCAGCATGCCGACCGCGGTGATGCCCCAGCCAATCAGTACGGCACCAACCCCTGCGCTGGCGGCCATGTTCTGCGGCAGCGAAAAGATCCCGCCGCCAATCATGGAGCCGACGACAAGTGCAACTAACGCGCCGAGCTTCAGTTTTCCAGATGAATCAGACATTTAACAACTCCTGCCAGGAGAAAGTTGACGTCAGCATAAATCTGACGCCGTTGCCGTTTGCTGACTTGTGTCAGTTTAAGGCGCCGTGAAGTAGGAAATTTCCTTCACGGGTGCTCCTGGAGAGTGCCGACAGCTTAAGCTGCAAGCCTTGCGCGCTGGCACCTCCATGTCTTTCTAGAGCAATCGCTCTGCTCAGCCTGCGATGCTTGAAACTAGTCGGTTTTGTGGGTTTCGCAAATTTTTCACAAGCATTTTGAGTTTTATCAGGAACTTTCCCAGCGGCCTTGCAACTGCTGGTTTTTAATGCCACGTATATAGACAATGCAGTTATGAGTGCTATAGCTTGATTGGCCTGTTCCATTATAAGTAACCACTCATATATGGCCGGCGAGGCTGTTTCAATGGTATGACAGCGCGAAAAATGGGGGATGCATGAGCGAACCGGGACAGAAGCTGCGCCTGGGCGCGCTGATCGCGCTGGTGGTCGGCTCGATGATCGGTGGCGGGATCTTCTCGCTGCCGCAGAATATGGCAGCGCGTGCCGATGTCGGGGCGGTGCTGATCGGCTGGTGCATCACCGCCGTTGGCATGCTGGCCCTGGCGTTTGTGTTCCAGACCCTGGCCAACCGCAAGCCGGAACTGGACTCCGGGGTATACGCCTATGCCAAGGCGGGTTTCGGCGACTACATGGGCTTCTCTTCGGCCTGGGGCTACTGGATCAGCGCCTGGCTGGGCAATGTCGGCTATTTCGTACTGCTGTTCAGCACCCTGGGCTTCTACTTTCCGGTATTCGGTGAAGGCAATACGCCGATCGCCATCGGCTGTGCCTCGCTGCTGCTGTGGTCGGTGCATTTTCTGGTGCTGCGCGGCATCAAGGAGGCCGCGTTCATCAACCAGGTGACCACCGTGGCCAAGGTGGTGCCGCTGCTGATGTTCGTGGTGATTGCGGCGTTCGCCTTTCGTGCCGATATCTTCACCCGTGACATCTGGGGCATGAGCAACCCGCAGTTCGGCGGCGTGCTGGAGCAGGTGCGCAACATGATGCTGGTGACGGTATTCGTGTTCATCGGCATCGAAGGCGCCAGTGTGTACTCCGGCCGCGCCGCGCGCCGCTCGGATGTGGGCAAGGCCACCGTCATCGGGTTTCTCGGTGTGCTGGCGCTGCTGGTGCTGGTCAACGTGCTGTCGCTGGGGGTGATGACCCAGCCGGAACTGGCCGGGTTGCAGAACCCGTCGCTGGCCTCGGTGCTGGAGCACATCGTCGGCCCTTGGGGTGCCTTGCTGATCAGCCTCGGGCTGGCGGTTTCGCTGCTGGGTGCGTTGCTGTCGTGGGCGCTGCTGTGTGCCGAGATCCTGTTCGCCACGGCACGGGACAAGACCATGCCGCGCTTTCTGGCCAAGGAAAACGCCAACCATGTGCCCGCTAACGCCCTGTGGCTGACCAACTGCATGATCCAGGGCTTCCTGCTGATTACGCTGTTCTCTGCCGGTACCTACACCAGCCTGATCTACCTGGCCTCGTCGATGATCCTGGTACCCTACCTGTGGTCGGCGGCGTATGCCTTGCTGCTGGCGGTACGGGCAGAAACCTATACCGGGCAGCCGGGGTTGCGGCGCAAGGATTTGCTGGTAGCGCTGGTTGCCTTGCTGTATGCCGTGTGGCTGTTGTATGCCGGCGGGCTCAAGTACCTGCTGCTGTCGGCGCTGCTGTATGCCCCCGGCGTGATCCTGTTTGCCAGGGCCAAGCATGAGCAGGGCCAGGCGTTGTTCACCACTTGGGAAAAGCTGATTTTCGCCGCAGTGCTGGCGGGCGCAGGGCTTGCGGCCTACGCCCTGTATTCAGGGTTGCTGAGCTTGTGACGGGGCGGGGCAGGCGTGCTCCGGGCGTGACCAGATCCACAGGTTGCCCAGGGTCATGCCGCCGATTGCCAGAAACACCGGCCAGTGGTGTTGCAGAAACGTCAGCATCAGCCCCGCACACAGCAGCATGCTGATGGTGGCGCTGACCTTGGCACGGCGCTGGATCACCTTGCCATTGCGCCAGTTGTAAAGGATTGGCCCGAACAGCCGGTGGTTCTCCAGCCAGGCAGAAAGGCGCGGCGAACTGCGGGTCGCCGCCCAGGCGGCCAGCAGGATGAATTCGGTGGTCGGCAAGCCGGGAATGACGATCGCGACCAAGCCCACCCCCAGGCTCACGTAGGCCAGGATTCCGTACAACAGGCGGGCGATCTTCGAGCGGGCAGGTCGGGTCATGGTCTCACTGCAAAAAGCGGTTTGGCCACCGGTAGGGTGGCCGGATTCGGCGTATCAGACCAGCGCGGTATCCGCAGCATAGGCATGTTTGAGCAGCTCGGTGAACCGCTCGAAGGCGGCCACTGCACCGCGCTCGGCAGCGGCTTCCTCCTCAGCCGACAGCTCAAGGCTATCGAGGATGCGAGTGAACTGTTTCCAGCCCTCGGCACGGCCACCGGCCGGCTCACCCAGGTGGCGGGCACCAAAGCTGTCAGACAGTTCCAGGGCCACGGCACGCTTGATCAGAAACGCAGCGCCCAGTTTGGAGCCTTCAGAGACGAAGATCCAGCCCATTGCCTCGCCCAGGCTCGGGTTGACCAGGGCGCCCGGCACGGCGGCTGGCACTTCGGTGTCCAGGTCTGCGAGGTCCAGGCGTGCCTGCTCGGCACGGCAGCGCTCGGCCAGATCGGGAACGATGGCGATCAGCTGCGGATCGTTGTACAGGGCTTGCAGCTCGGACTGGAACAGGTACTGGGCAACGACGAAGCGGGCGAAGCTTTCGCGGCTGTCGAAAGGCGCGTGGGATTTGACCAGGGCATCCAGCTCTGCGTGCGGGGCGTGGGTGATCTGGTTCAGGCGCTGGGAGCGCAGGGCTGGGCGTTCGGTCATGGGGGCAGTCCTTGGAAAGAGGGGCGTTTAGATACAAGACGAAACAGCGGCGGCGGGACAGTAAAAAAACTGGGTTGTAGTGTTGTCTGTACCGGCCTCTTCGCGGGCACGCCGCTCCCACAGGTTCAACGCAGGCCGTGGACCTATGATGTTTCTGTGGGAGCGGGCGCGCCCGCGAAGGGGCCGGTACAGGCGTAAGGGATCAGATATCCCAAACCACATTGATACCGAAGTTGCGCCCCGGCATGGTCAGGCGGTCGATGTTGGCTGGCTGGGTCACAGCCGCTTCACCCTGGCCGTCGTAGCTGCGCACCGAATCCCACTGCCAGTACTTCTTGTCGGTGAGGTTGTACAGGCCGGCGTTGATGGTCACGTCGTCGGTGACCTTGTAGTAGCCGGTCAGGTCCAGCACACCGTAGCCCGGGGTGCGGAACTTCGAGCTCGCACCATCTGGCGAGTAGAAGCTGGAGTCGTCGACGCGGGTCTTGCGCTTGACCAGTGTCCAGCTCAGCAGGCCACCGTAGTTCTGCTGCTCGTAACCGAGGCCAAACACGCCCTTCAGTGGGTTGACGGTGTTCAGCGGCTCACCGGTGTCGTCGTTACGGCCATAGGTGTAGGCAATCGAACCCTGGGTATACAGGCCTTGCGGCGCGCCGAAGCGGTCGAGGTTCAGGCGGCCCTTGACCTCGGCACCCTTGATGGTGGCGTGCTTGATGTTGTTGGCCTGGAAGGTTTGTTCCAGGTTGGCGCTTTGCACCGCATCTTCGTCGATGAAGTCGCGGTACTTGTTGTAGAACACCGCCACGTCGAAGTTACCCGCGTCGAAGTTGCCACGCAGGCCGGTTTCGTAGCTCTTGCTCTTTTCCGGTTCCAGGCCTGGGTTGCCTTCTACGCGATAACCTTCCTCAAGGTTCACGAATTTCCCGTACATGGACTTGGCGGTCGGGGTGCGGAAGCCTTCGGCATACTGACCATACCAGGTGTAGTTGTCGTTGAAGGCGTAGGTCAGGCCGAACTTGGGCGAGACGCGGTGCCACTTCTTGTCCGAGTCGTCCTGGGAGGTGGGCGCTGTGCCGGTGGACTCCAGGCCACGCAAGAATTCGTCGGTGAACTTGGGTTCCATGCGCGTGTAGTCGTAGCGCGCGCCGGGCATGAAGGTCCAGTTATTCCAGCGGATCTCGTCCTGCACGAACAGGCTGTAGGTGTTCACGGTCGGGTCCGGGAAGTCACTGACCAGAACCTGGCCGTCTGCCGGGCGTTCGGCGCCGGCGGCGGAGCAACCGGAGCCCACGGCCAGGCAGGTGCCCGTGCCGCTGCGCGAGCCAGTGATTTTCTCGTGCTTGATGGTGGTGCCATAGGTCAGCAGGTGGTCGGTGGCGCCGATGCTGAAGGCCTTGTCCAGCTGGGCATCGAATACCCACTGGCGGTCTTTGTAGGTCGTGTCACGCGTGCGCAGTACCTGGCGGCCAGGCGGTGCGTAGACTTCTTCGGTGTGCTGGTCGGTCTTGGCGATCTGGTAGTTGAGGCTCCACTGGACGTGGTCAGCGACCAGCGAATCCAGGCCAAACTCATGGTTGATGCCATAGCGCTCGCGGGTAATGGTGTCGTTGCCACTGCGCGCCTTGTAATAGCCCATGCCACCAAAGCCCGGAATGAACGGCCCGCCCACCGCGCTGAGGATGTTCTGGTCGCGGTCATCCTTGTAGCGCTCGTAGGTGAAGCCCAGGCGGGCGTCGTCGTCGTAGTTCCAGCCAAGCTTGGCCAGCACGTTGGTGGTGCGCACGTCCATCGGGTTGGCTTCGGTGCGCGACAGGCCGGCACCGCTGTGGCCGCCATGGGTTTCGGTCTCGTGGCCGTTGCGCTGGCTCAGGTGCAGCAGGCCATCGAAATCACCCTCGCGGCCGGCGACGGTGGCGGAGGTGAGCCAGCTTTCGTCGGCCGAGCTGTAGCCGGTCTTCAACCGTGCACCCACGTCCTTCCCGGGCTTGATGATGTCGTCGGGGTCGAGGGTGAAGTAGCTCACAGCACCGCCGATGGCGTTACTGCCGTACAGCACCGAGGCCGGACCGCGGAGGATTTCCACACGCTTGACGATTTCCGGGTCGACGTAGTTGCGTTGGGTCTGTGCATAGGGGCCGTAGAAGAAGCTGTCCGGGATCGACACACCGTCGACCTGGGTGAGGATCCGCTCGCCGTCGATACCACGGATGTTGTAGCCGTTCAGGCCGCTGCGCTGGCCGGTACCGGCCACCGACACACCCGGCTCGTAGCGCACCAGGTCCTGGATGCTGTTGACGTTCTGCCGGTCCAGTTGCTCGCGGGTCTGTACGCTGACAGTGCTCGGCACCTGGCTGACGTCCTGGGCGCTACGTGTGGCGCTGACGGTCACCTGTTGCAGGGCGATCACGTTGCCGCCGGTCTGACGTTCGAGGATCACGTTGCCGTTGCTGATCTTGCGAAAACCCAGCCCGGTACCCTGCAGCAGGCGCTTGAGGGCGGCATCTGCTGGCAGCGAGCCTTGCACGCCCGGCGAAGCCACGCCGTCAGCCAGCTCGGCGCTGAAACCGACCTGCCAGCCGGTGACCTGGCTGAAGGCATTGATCGCCGATACCAGCGGTTGCTGGCCGATGCTGAAGCGGTAATCACCCATACGCGGGCTACTGGCGCGGGCCGGTTCGGCGGCCAGCACCGGCAGGCTGCAGGCACCGCTGGCGAGCAGGGCCAGGGTCAACAGGGACAGTTGCCCGGTTCGGCGGGGAAGGGTGTACGAGCGGGTAGGACCAGTGGACATCGAAAGCGCTCCCTGATGCGCGGACTGTTATAGGTGATTGCTGTTCTCGTTTTCAAACAAGAATCAGTTGCATTGGCTATAACGAGACGGGCGGGGCAGGGCGATCGCGTAAAAATAATTTCGGGGTCAGTTCAGAATCACCAGCGCAGGGTACTCATGCAGCTGTGCCGAGGTGATGTGGGCCAGTGCGCGCAGGGTTTCCAACGGCTGGTCAAGGCGGTAGTTGCCGGTGACTGCAACGTCTTCCAGCTGCGCATTGCGGTTGATGATCCAGCCTGGGTAGTAGCGACGCACTTCAGCCAGTACCTGGCTGAGCGGGCAGTTCTCGAACACTAGGCGGCCGTCGACCCAGGCCAGGTCCTTTTGCAAGTCGGCGCGTTGGCGCTGGCCGAAGCCTTGGGGGCCGACGCTGATGCTATCCCCGGCACTCAGGCGAATGCGTTGGTCGCGTGCCCCTTGCAGGTCGACATCGCCGCGTTGTACCCGTACCTGGGCCTCGCCGTCGAGGTAGCGCACGGCAAAGTCGGTATCGCGCACCTGTGCGCGCAACGGCCCGGCCTCTACCTCAAGTGGCAGCTGTGCGCCGTCGGGTATCTGGAAGTAGGCCTCACCCTGCAGCAGGCGGGCGATCTGGCGGCCGTCACGGTGGTCGCTGGCAAATGCCGAGTTGGTGTTGAGCAGGACTTTTGCGCCGTCTTCCAGTTGCAGGCGCTGGCGCTCGCCCACCACGGTCAGGTGGTCGGCCTGCAAGCGTGTGGGCAGGTTGCCGACGGTGAACAGCCCGACCAGCAGCACTGCTGCGGTGGCCAGGGGTTTCCAGTGGCTGCGCAGGCGCCCGCGCCATGAGCGGCGTTGCTGCTGGTGCATCTGCGTGGCTGCCTGGTGCAACGGTATACCGTTCCACAGCGCCTCTGCTTCGACATAGGCCTCGGCGTTTTCCGGCGCAGCGCTCAGCCAGGCTTCAAAAGCCAGGGTGTCCTCGGTATTGGCGCATTGCAGGCGCACCAGCCAGTCCAGCGCCTCGTCCATGGCACGCGCACGGGCACTAGGCCCGGCAGGTGACGGGCGAGGGGCAGGGCTGTCGGTCACGGTAAATCCTTGAATGGTTTTTTGCGAATGATCAAGGCTAAGACGGGGTGTGGCAAGGGCTTTGCGTCGCCGTTCGCCGGCGGTCAGCTTACTTGAGGCGTTCGGCAACACCCATGCAGATCGCCATGATCAGTTTCAGTTCCTTTTGCACCGTACTGGGCGAAACACTGAGTTGTTCGGCAATTTCCAGGTAGGTGGCGCCGTGCAGGCGGCTGAGGATGAAAATGCGCTGCTGGCGTTCACTCAGCTGGTTGAGGCTGACGCTCAGGTGCTTGAGCAGTTGCTCGGCATGGGCGGCATCCTCGCTGCTGGTGGCGGGGGCGGCCACGCTGTGCAGCACTTCGTCGGGCACGTCGTCGACCAGCATGCGCGCCTGTACCCGGCGTGCGCGCAAGTGGTCCAGTGCCAGGTTGCGCGCGGTCTGGAACACGAACGGCTCGATGTGCTCGATGGGCCGTTCGCCCAGGGCGCGCGACACCCGCAGGTAGGTTTCCTGCAGCAGGTCTTCGGCCGTGCTGGGGTTGCCGACCATGCGCTGCAAGGTGCGCAACAGGGTAAGGCGCTGGACGAGGAAGACGGAGTTGAACCGGGACTGACTCACAGGGGGACCTGGCCGACGAAAGTTTAATGATAATGCTTATCATCTTCCCTGTTGGTCAAGTGTGGATGTGTTAGGAAATGGTAAAGATTGTGAGTGACGTGTGTATGGCGATGGATATCCTGTGCTTTTGAGATCGAGCGCCGCCCGCGCGGCGCTTCGCGGGACAAGCCCGCTCCCACATTTGTTTCGGGCCAGTCATGCCTGTGCAATTAGCGCGCGTACCCCTTGGTGCACGACGCGACATCGAAGGGGACAAACAAGGGACCGCGCGCCATGGATCAGGATTGATTGGCCCGAAACAAACGTAGGAGCGAGCGCAGCTCGCGATGCGCCGCGCGGGCGGCGCTCGATCTCATAAGCGATGAAGATGCTGTGTCCGGCTCAACGGGCCTGGCACAACGCCAGGCAGTTATCCAGCATGCGGTTGCTGAACGCCCACTCGTTGTCATACCACGCCAGCACCTTGAGCATGCGCCCGTTGGCCCGGGTATGGTTGGCATCGAAAATCGACGACAGCGGGTTGTGGTTGAAATCGCAGGAAACCAATGGCAACGCGTTGTAGCCCAATACCTTGGAATGCCTGCTGGCTTCAAGGAACAGCTGGTTGACCTGCTCGGCCGTGGCCTCGCGCTTGAGGTTGACGGTGAGGTCCACCAGCGACACGTTGATCACCGGTACCCGCACTGCCATGCCGGTCAGCTTGCCCGCCAGCTCCGGCAGCACAAGGCCCACGGCTTCGGCGGCGCCGGTCTTGCTGGGGATCATCGACTGCGTGGCCGACCGCGCCCGGTACGGGTCGCTGTGGTACATGTCGGTCAGCACCTGGTCGTTGGTATAGGCGTGAATGGTGGTCATCAGGCCTTGCTCGATGCCGAACTCGCGGTGCAGCACCTGGGCGATCGGCGCCAGGCAGTTGGTGGTGCAGGAGGCGTTGGAAATGACCTGATGCGAGGCCCGCAGGATGTCATGGTTGACCCCGTAGACCACGGTGGCATCGGCGCCTTTGGCCGGCGCCGAGACAATCACCTTGCCCGCCCCGGCGGTCAGGTGGGCAGCGGCTTTGGCGCGGTCGGTGAACAGCCCTGTGCACTCGAACACCACGTCGATCGCTTCGGCCTTCCAGGGCAGGTCGGCCGGGTTGCGGATGGCACTGACGGCGATACGGTCACCATTGACCGTGAGGCTTTCGTGGTCGGCCTCGACTGTGGCCTCGAACGTGCCATGCACGCTGTCGTATTTGAGCAGGTGGGCATTCATGGCGCTGTCGCCCAGGTCGTTGATGGCGACGACCTGCAGGTCCTGGCGGTAGCCTTGGGTATACAGTGCGCGCAGGACGTTGCGCCCGATGCGGCCGAATCCATTGATCGCGATGCGTAGGGTCATGGCAGTACCTCTGGCAGTCCGAGTGAAACCTGTGGCAAAAAGGAGCTTCACTGAAACGGTTTTGTTGTTGGAATTACAAGATTATTCACTGGCTGATAGAAAACAAGCCTTTTTAGTGGCAGTATTTTGTTTAAACATACAACGAGTGGTTGGGCGTTGTGCCTCCACCGATGCAGCAGGCTCCTTGCCTTGAGCCTAGGCCGCAATCGTTTGGAGGGGAAATGCCCGGTAAACCGCCCTTACAATTAGCCTGGAGTCCAGTACATGCATCCGCGCATCCTTGAGGTCACCCAACGGCTGATCGACCGCAGCCGTGCCACCCGCGAACGCTACCTGCAACTGATTCGCGGCGCGGCCAGTGAAGGCCCCATGCGTGCCAGCCTGCAGTGTGCCAACTTCGCCCATGGCGTGGCCGGTTGCGGCAGCGAGGACAAGCAGACTCTGCGCTTGATGAACGCGGCCAACGTGGCCATCGTCTCGGCTTATAACGACATGCTGTCTGCCCACCAGCCGTATCTGCACTTCCCGGAGCAGATCAAGCAGGCCCTGCGCGAGGTCGGTTCGGTCGGCCAGTTCGCCGGCGGCGTGCCGGCCATGTGCGACGGCGTGACCCAGGGTGAGCCGGGCATGGAGCTGGCCATCGCCAGCCGTGAAGTGATTGCCATGTCCACGGCGGTCGCGTTGTCGCACAACATGTTCGATGCCGCGCTGATGCTGGGCATCTGCGACAAGATTGTCCCAGGCCTGATGATGGGGGCGCTGCGTTTCGGCCACCTGCCGACCATCTTCGTGCCGGGCGGGCCGATGGTTTCCGGCATTTCCAACAAGCAGAAGGCCGACGTGCGCCAGCGCTATGCGGAAGGCAAGGCCAGCCGTGAAGAGCTGCTGGAGTCGGAGATGAACTCCTATCACAGCCCGGGTACCTGCACCTTCTACGGCACCGCCAACACCAACCAGTTGGTGATGGAGGTGATGGGCCTGCACCTGCCGGGCGCCTCGTTCGTCAACCCGTACACCCCGCTGCGCGACGCACTTACAGCGCACGCCGCGCAGCAGGTGACGCGCATGACCAAGGCCAGCGGCAGTTTCATGCCGCTGGGCGAAATCGTCGACGAAAAGGCACTGGTCAACTCCATCGTTGCCCTGCACGCCACGGGCGGCTCGACCAACCACACCCTGCACATCCCGGCGATTGCCCAGGCAGCAGGTATCCAGCTGACCTGGCAGGACATGGCCGACCTCTCCGAAGTGGTGCCGACCCTGTCCCACGTCTACCCCAATGGCAAGGCCGACATCAATCACTTCCAGGCCGCCGGGGGCATGGCCTTCCTGATCCGCGAACTGCTGGATGCCGGGCTGCTGCACGAAGACGTCAACACCGTGGCCGGCCCCGGCCTGCGCCGCTACACCCAGGAGCCGTTCCTCGACAATGGCAAGCTGGTGTGGCGCGAGGGGCCGCAACAAAGCCTGGACGAAAGCATCCTGCGCCCGGTGGCGCGGCCATTCTCGGCTGAAGGCGGCCTGCGGGTGATGGAAGGCAACCTGGGCCGTGGCGTGATGAAGGTTTCCGCCGTCGCCCCCGAACATCAGGTGGTCGAGGCCCCCGCGCTGGTGTTCCATGACCAGCAGTCGCTCGCCGACGCGTTCAAGGCCGGTGAGCTGGAGCGTGACTTTGTTGCCGTGGTGCGCTTCCAGGGCCCACGTTGCAACGGCATGCCCGAACTGCACAAGCTCACGCCCTTCCTCGGTGTTTTGCAGGACCGAGGCTACAAGGTGGCGCTGGTTACCGACGGGCGCATGTCCGGCGCCTCGGGCAAGATCCCGGCGGCCATCCACGTTTGCCCCGAGGCTTATGATGGCGGCCCGCTGGCGCGCGTGCGCGATGGTGATATCGTGCGGGTCGATGGTGTCGAAGGCACACTGCGGGTAATGGTATCGGCCGAAGAACTGGCCAGCCGCGACCTGCCGCCGGTGCCCCAGGGCAATGACCTGGGTTGCGGGCGTGAGCTGTTCGGCTTCATGCGCATGGCGTTCAGCCCGGCAGAGCAGGGCGCGAGTGCCTTTACCTCGGCCCTGGAGAACCTTAAATGAAAGACCTGCTGGTTGGCGACATTGGCGGCACCAATGCCCGTTTTGCGTTGTGGCGTGACAACCAGCTGCATGAGGTAAACGTTTTTGCCACTGCGGACTACACCAGCCCGGAGCAGGCCATCGAGGCTTACCTCGAAGGCCAGGGCATAGCCCGCGGCGGCTTGGCGGCTGTATGCCTGGCGGTAGCCGGGCCGGTCGATGGCGATGAATTTCGCTTTACCAACAACCATTGGCGTTTGAGCCGTACGGCTTTTTGCAAGACCTTGCAGGTCGACCGGTTGTTGCTGATCAACGATTTTACCGCCATGGCGCTGGGCATGACCCGCCTGCGCGATGGGGAATTTCGCGAGGTGTGCCCTGGTCAGGCTGACCCTTCGCGGCCTGCGTTGGTGATCGGGCCGGGCACTGGCCTGGGCGTGGGCTCGTTGCTGCGCCTTGGCGAACAGCACTGGCAGGCCTTGCCGGGGGAGGGCGGGCATGTCGACCTGCCGGTGGGCAATGCGCGCGAAGCGGCCATCCATCAGCAGATCCACGGCCAGATCGGCCATGTCAGTGCCGAGACCGTGCTCAGCGGTGGTGGCCTGGTGCGGCTGTACCAGGCGATCTGTGCGCTGGATGGCGACACACCCCGACACAAGACCCCGGCACAGATTACCGAAGCCGCGCTGGGCGGTGAGCCAAGGGCGCTGGCGGTGGTCGAGCAGTTCTGCCGGTTCCTTGGGCGCGTGGCGGGTAACAACGTGCTCACGCTGGGCGCGCGAGGCGGGGTCTATATTGTCGGCGGCGTCATTCCCCGCTTTGCCGAACTGTTCCTGCGTAGCGGGTTTGCCGCGAGTTTTGCCGACAAGGGCTGCATGAGTGGCTATTTCGCTGGCGTGCCTGTGTGGCTGGTAACCGCAGAGTTTTCCGGCTTGCTGGGCTCCGGTGTGGCCTTGCAGCAGGCCTTGGACCACAGATAAGTGTAAAGGGCCGCTGATAGTTCCGGCACAGCGCGGTCCCTGTAGGAGCGGCCTTGTGCCGCGATGGGGCGCGAAGCGGCCCCAATAACAGGCAACCAAGACCTGTAACTAACAAGAGGAAGGACCACCTTGAGCACTGCCGGCAAATCGATCCTGATGGTCGACGACGACCAGGAAATCCGCGAACTGCTGCAAACCTACCTGAGCCGCTCCGGCTTCCAGGTGCATGCCGAAGCCGATGGAAAGGGCTTTCGCCGCGCCCTGGAAACCACCCCCTGCGACCTGGTCATCCTCGACGTCATGCTGCCCGACGAAGACGGTTTCAGCCTGTGCCGCTGGGTACGCCAGCACCCGCGCCAGGCGCGGGTGCCCATTATCATGCTCACCGCCAGCTCCGACGAAGCCGACCGTGTCATCGGCCTGGAACTGGGCGCTGACGACTACCTGGGCAAACCGTTCAGCCCTCGCGAGCTGCAAGCGCGGATCAAGGCCTTGTTGCGCCGCGCCGAGTTCGGCCTGTCGGCGCCAGGCAGCGCGGTGCTGGCCTTCGACGACTGGCGGCTGGACACGGTCAGTCACCGTCTGTTCCATCACGACGGTGAAGAGGTGATTCTGTCTGGTGCCGACTTCGCCCTGCTCAAACTGTTCCTCGACCATCCGCAGCAGATTCTCGACCGCGACACCATCGGCAACGCCACCCGTGGCCGCGAGCCAATGCCGCTGGACCGCATCGTCGACATGGCGGTCAGCCGCCTGCGTCAGCGCCTGCGCGATACCGACAAGCCCCCCCGGCTGATCCGCACGGTGCGCGGCAGTGGCTACCTGTTGGCGGCACATGTCTGCAGTGCGCCCTGAGCGGCGCTGGCGCCTGCTGCCGCGCTCACTGCTGGGGCGCATGCTGCTGCTGACCTTGCTGGTAGTGCTCTTGGCCCAAGGCTTGTCGAGCATCATCTGGGTGGCCCAGTTGCGTGCCAGCCAACTGCAGGGTCTGCGTGCGAGCGCCAGCAGCCTGGCCCATTCGATGAGCGCCAGTGTCAGTTACTTCCGCTCGTTGCCGGTGGCCTATCGGCCCATGGTGCTCGACCAGTTGCGCAGCATGGGCGGCACGCGCTTTTTCGTCTCGCTCAACGTCAAGCCGCTGGACATGCCGGTGCTGCCCATCACTGCACGCAAGCAGGCGGTGATCGAGGTATTCCAGCAGGTACTGCACGAGCGACTGGGTTCGCAAATGGACATTTCTGTCGAATTCGTCGGGCCTGACGACCTGCGCATTTTCAACAGCGGCCTGAAACTCGACGAGCTGCCACGCTCCTGGGCGCATTACTCATTGACACTGGAGCCGCTCAACCCGCCGGTGCTGGTGACGCAGATTCGCCTGGACGAGGGCGAGTGGCTGTACATTGCCTCGCTGCTGCCCGAGCCCTATACCAGCCTTGAGGCCGAACGCCTGCCACGGCAGCAGATCGGTTTCATCGTGCTCACCACAGCCTTGCTGCTGTTGTTCATCGGGTTGTTGGTGCACTGGCAGAGCTGGCCGCTCAAGCGCCTGGCGCGCGCTGCCCGGGAGATGTCGCTGGGTGCCGATGTGGCGCCGGTGGTTGAAGGAGGGGGGAGCGAAGTGGTGGAAGTCAGCCGGGCATTCAACAGCATGCGCGAGCGCATCAGCCGCTACCTGACCGAGCGTAGCCAGCTATTCAGTGCCATCTCCCACGACCTGCGCACGCCGATCACCCGCCTGCGTCTGCGTGTCGAACTGCTGGAGGACGAGCGCCTGCAGGCCAAGTTCAGCCAGGATCTGGACGAGCTTGAGCTATTGGTCAAAGGGGCGTTGCAGTGCGTGAAGGACACCGATATCCACGAAAACATCGAGCCGGTCGACCTTAACCATGTGCTGGAGATTCTGGCAGAGCCTTATCTGCGTGATGGCCGCATCACGGTCGACGGCCGGGCGCTGGCGCCTTACCCAGGCAAGCCGCTGGCGCTGCGACGCTGCATCGGCAACCTGGTCGACAACGCCATCAAGTACGGCGAGCAGGCGCGGCTGCGCATCATCGACAGTGCCGAAGGTTTTGTGCTGCAGGTGGACGACCAGGGGCCGGGCGTACCGCAGCAGCAGCTTGAGCAAGTGTTCGAGCCGCATTTTCGGCTGGCCGGACAGCAGCAGGGCTATGGGCTGGGATTGGGGATTGCGCGCAACATTGCCCACAGCCACGGCGGCGAGGTGAGCTTGCTCAACCTGCGCGAAGGCGGGTTGCGGGTGACCCTGTATCTGCCGCGGGGACAGGACTGAGTGGTTGGTGGTGGCAGTTCGGGCCCTATCGCCGGCAAGCCAGCCCCCACAGGTACAGCGTAAACCTTGAAAGTTTTAGGGTCTTTGTGGCAGCTGGCTTGCCGGCGATCGGGCCATTGCAGGCCACATAGATGTCACTGCCCCGTGACAATCCTGGTCTGCTTCGTGACCTGCCGGCCAAACCGGTTGGCTAGAATTCGCACACGACTGGCAAGGATCAAGCTGGCCCATGAACACCTCCAACCTGCCTTCCAGCAGCTGGCTCAACGCCCCGGCCCATGCTGCCTGGCGCCTGGCCGAAGCACAGCGCCTGCTGGCCTTCGCCAAGGCCGCGAAACTGCCCGACGGCTTCGGCAACCTGGACGCCGAGGGGCGGTTAGCGCCCGGCGCCTGCGCCGAAACCATGAACACTGCTCGCATGACCCACTGCTTCGCCCTGGCTCACCTGCAGGGCATGCCCGGCTGCCTGGACTACGTCGCACACGGCGTGGCCGCTTTGCGCGGTGCCATGCAGGATGCCAGCTACGGCGGTTGGTTCGCCCACCCCGGTGGCCACGACGACAGTGGCAAGGCGGCTTACCTGCATGCTTTTGTCGCCCTGGCCGCCAGCTCGGCAGTGGTGGCGGGCGCGGTCGATGCCCCCGCGCTGTTGGCTGACGCCATCCAGGTGATCGAAGCGCATTTCTGGAGCGAAGAAGAAGGCGCCCTGCGGGAAACCTTCTCCCGCGCCTGGCAACTGCCCGAGCCGTACCGTGGCGCCAATAGCAACATGCACGCGACCGAGGCTTTTCTGGCCTTGGCAGACGTCACCGGCAACAGCCTGTGGCTGAAGCGCGCCCTGCGCATCGCCGAACGTATCATTCATACCCACGCCGCGGCCAACGGCTACCGGGTCATCGAGCATTTCGACGCGCTCTGGCAGCCACTGGCGCACTACAACATTGAGCATCCGGCCGACCACTTCCGGCCTTATGGCACCACGCCCGGGCACGCCCTTGAGTGGGCGCGGCTGCTGCTGCACCTGGAGGCCAGCCTCGACCGGGCCGGCCTGCAGGCGCCGCAGTGGCTGGCGGATAGCGCTCGGGCCCTGTTCGACACAGCCTGCCAGCAGGCCTGGAAGGTCGATGGCGCGCCCGGTTATGTCTACACCCTGGACTGGGCCGGGCAGCCCGTAGTGCATGCGCGCCTGCACTGGGTGCACGCCGAGGCCTGCGCCGCCGCCGCAGCGCTCTTGCAGCGCACCGGCGAGGCGCATTACGAGCAGTGGTACCGCAACGGCTGGGATTTCATCGCCAGCCACTTTATCGATACCCATGGCGGCAGCTGGCACCACGAACTCGATGCAACCAACCAGCCGGCCGGGACCATCTGGCCGGGCAAGCCAGACCTCTATCACGCCTACCAGGCGCTGTTGCTGCCAGGCTTGCCGCTGGCATCCAGCCTGGCCAGCAACCTCGCCGCCAATGTAACCAGACGATGACATTCGCGCATCGCTTCGTTACCTGACGAGGCGGGCACGCTGTTTAGACTTCATGCAACGCAAGCGATCGACTTGCACGGCATAACAACAAGAAAGGTGCTTTGATGAATCCCACGTTCCGTCTCGCTGCCGCAATTTCCCTGGCTTCCTTGCTCCCGCTCAGTGCCCTGGCTGCCGAACCCAAAGGCAGCGTCGAGGTGGTGCACTGGTGGACTTCCGGTGGTGAAAAAGCGGCCGTCGATGTGCTCAAGGCCCAAGTCGAGAAAGACGGCTTTACGTGGAAGGATGGCGCCGTGGCCGGTGGTGGTGGTGCCACGGCCATGACCGTGCTCAAAAGCCGCGCCGTAGCCGGCAACCCACCGGGTGTCGCGCAAATCAAAGGGCCAGACATTCAGGATTGGGCTTCCACCGGCTTGCTCGACACCGATGTGCTCAAGGATGTGGCCAAAGAGGAAAAGTGGGACGCATTGCTCGACAAGAAAGTCGCCGATACCGTGAAGTACGAAGGTGACTATGTCGCCGTGCCGGTGAACATCCACCGCATCAACTGGCTGTGGATCAACCCCGAAGTCTTCAAGAAAGCTGGCATCGGCAAGGTGCCCGCCACCCTCGACGAATTCTACGCTGCTGCCGACAAGCTCAAGGCTGCCGGCTTCATCCCGCTCGCCCATGGTGGCCAGCCGTGGCAGGACAGCACGGTATTTGAAAGTGTTGTGCTGTCGGTAATGGGAGCAGATGGTTACAAGAAGGCCATGGTCGACCTCGACAGCGCTACCCTGACCGGCCCGGACATGGTCAAGGCGCTGACTGAGTTGAAGAAGGTTGCCACCTACATGGACCCGGACGGCAAAGGCCAGGACTGGAACCTGGAAGCGGCCAAGGTCATCAACGGCAAGGCCGGCATGCAGATCATGGGCGACTGGGCCAAGAGCGAGTGGACCCTGGCGAAGAAAACCGCCGGCAAGGATTACCAGTGCGTGCCTTTCCCGGGCACCGACAAGGCCTTCCTCTACAACATCGACTCGCTGGTGGTGTTCAAGCAGAACAACCCCGGCACGTCTGCCGGCCAGCAGGACATTGCCCGCAAGGTGCTGGGTGAGGACTTCCAGAAGGTCTTCAGCAGCAACAAGGGTTCGATTCCGGTACGCAACGACATGCTCGCCGATATGGGCAAGTATGGCTTCGATGCGTGCGCGCAGACCTCTGCCAAGGACTTCCTGGCCGACGCCAAAAATGGCGGCCTGCAGCCGAGCATGGCGCACAACATGGCCACCACGCTGGCCGTGCAGGGCGCGTTCTTCGATGTGGTGACCAACTACATCAACGACCCCAAGGCCGACCCGGCCGATGCAGCGAAGAAGCTGGCGGCGGCGATCAAGGCTGCCCAGTAGAGCTGACGCGATCCCCGTTGTAGGAGCGGCCTTGCGTCGCGATGGGCTGCGCAGCAGCCCCAGAACCTGCGCACTCGATCTTCCAGGTAGGTGTTGACCTTGGGTCCGTTGGGGCTGCTGCGCAGCCCATCGCGACGCAAGGCCGCTCCTACAGGGGAGTGCGGTACCTTTGAGGTGAACCATGATCACGTCTACCGCCCAACTGCGGGCCTCACCCCTGGACGCGCTTCAGCGCTGGCTGCCCAAGCTGGTGCTGGCACCCAGCATGCTGATCGTCCTGGTGGGCTTCTACGGCTACATCCTCTGGACCTTCGTGCTGTCCTTCACCACCTCGACCTTTCTGCCCACCTACAAATGGGCAGGCCTTGCGCAGTACGCCCGGCTGTTCGACAACGACCGCTGGTGGGTGGCGAGCAAGAACCTGCTGCTGTTCGGTGGCCTGTTCATCGGCATCAGCCTGGCCATCGGCGTACTGCTGGCGGTGCTGCTGGACCAGCGCATCCGCCGTGAGGGCTTCATCCGCACCATTTACCTGTACCCCATGGCGCTGTCGATGATCGTTACCGGCACTGCCTGGAAGTGGCTGCTCAACCCCGGCATGGGGTTGGACAAACTGTTGCGCGACTGGGGTTGGGAGGGCTTTCGCCTGGACTGGCTGATCGACCCCGACCGGGTGGTGTATTGCCTGGTGATCGCCGCAGTGTGGCAGGCTTCGGGCTTCATCATGGCAATGTTCCTGGCCGGCCTGCGGGGCGTCGATCCTTCGATCATCCGTGCGGCGCAGATGGATGGCGCCAGCCTGCCGCGCATCTACTGGACCGTGGTGCTGCCCAGCCTGCGCCCGGTGTTCTTCAGTGCACTGATGATCCTCTCGCACATTGCCATCAAGAGCTTCGACCTGGTGGCGGCGATGACTGCCGGCGGCCCGGGTTACTCGTCCGACCTGCCGGCAATGTTCATGTACTCGTTCACCTTCAGCCGCGGCCAGATGGGCATGGGCTCGGCCAGCGCCATCCTCATGCTCGGGGCGATCCTGGCGATCCTCGTGCCGTACCTGTACTCGGAGCTGCGGAGCAAACGCCATGCATAGCCCTGTCGACAAACCGGCGCTCAGCCTCAGCCGCATCGCCATCCACGCGGTGTTGTGGATCGCTGTGCTGTTGTACCTGGTGCCGCTGGTGGTAATGCTGCTGACCAGCTTCAAGACCCCCGAAGACATCAGCACCGGCAACCTGCTGAGCTGGCCGGCGGTGATTACCGGCATTGGCTGGGTCAAGGCCTGGGGCACGGTCAGCGGTTATTTCTGGAACTCGATCATGATCACCGTGCCAGCGGTGCTGATCTCCACCACCATTGGCGCGCTGAACGGCTATGTGCTGTCGATGTGGCGCTTCCGTGGCTCGCAGCTGTTCTTCGGCCTGCTGTTGTTCGGCTGCTTCCTGCCATTCCAGACCGTGCTGCTGCCGGCCTCGTTCACCCTCGGCAAGCTGGGCCTGGCCAGCACCACCGGCGGCCTGGTGCTGGTGCACGTGGTCTACGGCCTGGCCTTCACCACGCTGTTTTTCCGCAACTTCTACGTGAGCATCCCCGATGCACTGGTCAAGGCCGCGCGCCTGGACGGGGCCGGGTTCTTCACCATCTTCCGGCGCATCATCCTGCCGATGTCCACGCCCATCATCATGGTCTGCCTGATCTGGCAGTTCACCCAGATCTGGAATGACTTCCTGTTCGGCGTGGTGTTTTCCAGCGGTGATTCGCAACCGATCACCGTGGCCCTGAACAACCTGGTCAATACCAGCACCGGGGCCAAGGAATACAACGTCGACATGGCTGCAGCGATGATCGCCGGCCTGCCAACCCTGCTGGTGTATGTGGTGGCTGGCAAATATTTCGTGCGCGGGCTGACGGCCGGCGCGGTAAAGGGGTAAGTCATGGCAACGCTCGAACTTCGCAATGTGAACAAGACCTACGGCAGCGGCCTGCCGGACACCCTCAAGGACATCCAGCTGTCGATCAAAGATGGCGAGTTCCTGATCCTGGTCGGCCCCTCTGGCTGTGGCAAATCGACCTTGATGAACTGCATCGCCGGCCTGGAGCAGATCACCGGCGGTGCGATCCTCATCGACGAGCAGGACGTCAGTGGCATGAGCCCCAAGGACCGTGACATCGCCATGGTGTTCCAGTCCTACGCGCTGTACCCGACCATGAGCGTGCGCGAGAACATCGAATTTGGCCTGAAGATCCGCAAGATGCCGCAGGCGGCCATCGATGAAGAAGTGACGCGGGTCGCCAAGCTGCTGCAGATCGAGCACCTGCTGGCGCGCAAGCCGGCACAGCTGTCCGGTGGTCAGCAGCAACGGGTAGCCATGGGCCGGGCGCTGGCGCGGCGGCCGAAGATCTACCTGTTCGATGAGCCGCTGTCCAACCTCGATGCCAAGCTGCGGGTCGAGATGCGCACCGAAATGAAACTGATGCACCAGCGCCTGAAGACCACCACCGTGTACGTCACCCATGACCAGATCGAGGCCATGACCCTGGGTGACAAGGTGGCGGTGATGAAGGACGGCATCATCCAGCAGTTCGGCACCCCGCAGCAGATCTACAACGACCCGGCCAACCAGTTTGTGGCCAGCTTCATCGGTTCGCCGCCGATGAACTTCATCCCGGTGCGCCTCACGCAACAGCAGGGGCGCCTGCGGGCCGTGCTTGACAGTGGCCAGGCGCGCTGTGAGCTGCCCTTGGGGGTGGCCGATGGCGAGCTGGATGGCCGCGACCTCATCCTTGGCATCCGCCCCGAGCAGATCGCCCTGGGCGACGGCGAGTGCAACGGCCTGCCGGGCATTCGTGCCGAGGTGCAGGTAACCGAACCTACCGGGCCGGACCTGCTGGTGTTCGTCACGCTCAACCAGACCAAGGTGTGCTGCCGCCTGGCGCCGGATGTGGCGTGCCGCGTGGGTGACACCCTCAACCTGCAATTCGACCCGGCCCGGGTGCTGCTGTTCGACGCCGACAGTGGCGAGCGCATACGCCTGGCCAGCACGGACGCAACCGCAAAGGACAACGTGGCTCACTTCAAAGGCCGTTGACTCGTCTACACCATCAATAAGAAAAAAGAGGACGCATAGGGATGGAACAGCGCAAACGTATCAGGACATTGGGCTCGCTGGCTTTGCTCGCCGTTGTCGGCAGCAGCGGCGCGCAGGCTGCCGAGGCTTTTTCCAGTGAATCGAAGTGGATGACCGGCGATTGGGGCGGCACCCGTACCGAGTTGCTGGAGAAGGGCTACGACTTCACCCTCGACTACGTCGGCGAGGTGGCCGGCAACCTGCACGGTGGCTACAACGACGACAAGACTGCACGCTACAGCGACCAGTTCGCCCTTGGCGCACACCTGGACCTGCAGAAGATCTTTGGTTGGCACGATGCCGAGTTCAAGCTGGCGATCACCGAGCGCAGCGGCCGCAACCTGTCCAACGACCGTATCAGCGACCCGCGCGCCGGGCAGTTCAGCTCGGTGCAGGAAGTGTGGGGCCGAGGACAGACCTGGCGTCTGACCCAGATGTGGTTCAAGCAGAAGTATTTCGACGGTGCCCTGGACGTCAAATTCGGCCGCTTCGGCGAGGGCGAGGACTTCAACAGCTTCCCTTGCGACTTCCAGAACCTGGCCTTCTGCGGCTCTCAGGTGGGCAACTGGGTGGGCGGCATCTGGTACAACTGGCCGGTCAGCCAGTGGGCGCTGCGGGTGAAATACAACATCACCCCGGAATTCTTCGTACAGGTCGGCGCCTTCGAGCAGAACCCCTCCAACCTGGAAACCGGCAACGGCTTCAAGCTCAGCGGCAGCGGCACCAAGGGGGCAATCCTGCCGGTGGAGGCGGTGTGGTCGCCCAAGGTCAACGGCCTGCCGGGTGAGTACCGCCTGGGTTACTACTACAGCACGGCCAAGGCCGACGATGTGTTCGACGACGTCAACGGCAACCCGCAGGCGCTGACTGGCGGGGCCTTCAAGTCGCACTCCAGCAAGCATGGCTGGTGGGTAGTGGCGCAGCAGCAGGTCACGGATCATGGTGGCGACGTCAACCGCGGCCTCAGCCTGTTCGCCAACTTCACCGTGCACGACAAGGCCACCAACGTGGTCGACAACTACCAGCAGGTGGGGCTGGTCTACAAAGGCGCCTTCGACGCCCGGCCCAAGGATGACATCGGCTTCGGTGTGGCGCGTATTCATGTGAATGACGACGTGAAGAAACGCGCCGAACTGCTCAACGCCCAGAGTGGTATCAACGATTACGACAACCCAGGCTTCGTGCCGCTGCAACGCACCGAGTACAACGCCGAGCTCTACTACGGCTTCCACGTCACCAACTGGCTGACCGTGCGGCCTAACCTGCAGTACATCAAGAGCCCGGGCGGGGTGGATGAAGTGGACAACGCGCTGGTCGCAGGCTTGAAGATTCAGTCGTCATTCTGAGGCCATTTGTTGTAAATTTACGCCAATCCCTTTTCGGTTCCCGGCACCCACTGGCCTGCAGTGGTTGTCGGGGATAGGCCGAGACAGCGCTATCTCAAACAACAAGAGCTCTGAACCATGCCCGAACATCCGCTCCATCGCTTCTTTTCCTCGCAGCGGCCAAGGCCGACATTCGAGTGGGAGCGTTACCAGCAGCGCGATGTGCTGATCATTGATCACCCCCGTTGCCAGGCGGTATTCAGCCGCCAGGGCGCGCAACTGCTGCACTTTCAGCCGGCAGGTGAGCGGCCGTGGCTGTGGTGCGCCGAGCAGTGGCCGCAGGTGGGGGCGATCCGTGGCGGCGTGCCGGTGTGCTGGCCGTGGTATGGCCGCCACCCCAGCGAGGACCTGTGGCCAGCCCACGGCTGGGCGCGTTTGCTGGACTGGAAGCTCGTAGACAGCCGCGAAGACGAGGAGGGCGTTACCTTGAAGTGGCGCCTGGACCTGTGCGACTGGCAGGTCGACCTGCACGCCAGGCTGGGTAGCCGTATGGAACTGAGCCTGAGTACCGAGCACCAGGACAGCGAACCTTGCCAGCTGAGCCATGCATTGCTGGCCTATTGGCGGATCAGTGACGTCTCCGAGATAGCGCTGTCCGGGCTGGAGGATATCGAAGGTTATGACCGCCTGAATCGTCAGGCCTGCCGTGAAGATGGCGCGCTGAAGCTCAAGGGTGGCTGCCAGAAGGTCTACCCGGGCACGCCGCGGGTGCAGTTGCAGGACCCGGCCTGGCAGCGCGAGCTGTGCATTGACACCGGTGACAGCGATGACACCGTGGTCTGGCACCCGGGTAACCGACCGTTGATGGGCGTGACTGGCCGTGAAAGCCAGCGTTTTGTCTGCGTCGAGGCCGCCAGTGGCAGTGGCGAGGGCCTGAGCCTGGCGCCGGGGCAGCGTGCCCACCTGCGCCTGCAGGCGCACCGGCTCAGTTGAGTTCGTCGTCCTCGATCGGGTAGCGGCTGGCGTTCAGGCTTTCCTTGATCTTGCGCAGGTGTGGCTGGAAGTCGACGCCGCGGCGCAGGGTCATGCCGGTAGCCAGCACATCGAGCACGGTCAGCTGGATGATCCGTGAGGTCATCGGCATGTAGATGTCGGTGTCTTCCGGCAACGGAATGTGCAGGCTCAGGCTGCAGGCATTGGCCAGTGGCGAGCCGGCGGCAGTCAGGCCCAGCACCGAGGCGCCGTTTTCGCGGGCCAGGCGGGCCACTTCGACCAGTTCGCGGGTGCGCCCGGTGTAGGAAATGATCACGAACAGGTCGCCGGTATGGGCCACTGAGGCCAGCATGCGCTGCATCAGCACATCGGCGTGGGCCGATACAGCCAGGTTGAAGCGGAAGAACTTGTGCTGCGCATCCAGGGCCACCGGGGCTGAGGCGCCCAGGCCGAAGAAGTGGATCTGCCTGGCCTGGATCATCATGTCCACGGCACGGCTGACCTGCTGCGGGTCCAGTAGCTGGCACGCGCCGTCGAGCGAGGCGATGGCACTGGCGAAGATTTTCTGGGTGTAGGCTGCCGGGTCATCGTCGGCCTCTACCGCTCGGCTGACGTAAGCGGCGCCGCTGGCCAGGCTCTGCGCCAGCTGCAGCTTGAGTTCGGGGTAACCGCTGACGCCGAACGAGCGGCAGAAGCGGTTGACGGTCGGTTCGCTGACCTTGGCCGCCTGTGCCAGCGCAGCAATGCTGAAACGGGTGGCTTGTTGCGGGTTGAGCAGGATGACTTCGGCGACTTTGCGTTCGGCCTTGTTCAGCTCGTCGAGGCGTCCCTGGATCTGTTCCAGGAGGTTTCGCACGCGGTCCATGGGTGTGTCCTTGGGTCGGGAAGACAGCCGGCTGGCGAAGCAGCAGGCTTTTTGCACGGTCGTCTATCGTACTGTTGGTGCGGATGGCGCACCACTTGTCTGTAATACTTGTGTGTAATGTTGTGGTTTTTACTACATTATCCCTTGAAAACCGTATGTGAAAGCGGTATTCCTAGACCAACTTTAGGAAAGAACCTACATCATGGCTGCAATCAGTGTCGAACCTTGCACATTTGCCCTGTTTGGCGCCCTCGGTGACCTGGCATTGCGCAAGCTGTTTCCTGCGCTCTACCAGCTCGACCGGGCTAACCTGCTGCACCCCGACACGCGCCTGCTGGCGCTGGCCCGCGAGGCAGGCAGCGCACAGGAGCACCTGAACAGCATCGAAGCCCACTTGCGCCGGCATGTGCCCGAGGCCGATATCGAGCCTGCTGCATTAGGCCGTTTCCTGGCCCGGTTGAGCTACCAGCACCTGGACTTTCTGCAACCCGAGGGTTACCAGGCACTGGCCGAGCAGCTGCCGGGCGAACTGCCGCTGATCGCTTACTTCGCCACGGCGGCAGCGGTGTACGGGGCCATTTGCGAAAACCTCGACAAGGCCGGGCTGGCTCCGCGTACCCGGGTGGTGCTGGAAAAGCCCATCGGCCACGACCTGGAGTCGTCACGCCGGGTCAACGATGCCGTGGCACGGTTCTTCCCCGAAAACCGGGTTTACCGCATCGACCACTACCTGGGCAAGGAGACGGTACAGAACCTGATTGCGCTGCGCTTCGCCAACAGCCTGTTCGAAACCCAGTGGAACCAGAATTCCATCTCCCACGTGGAGATCACCGTGGCCGAAAAGGTGGGTATCGAAGGCCGCTGGGGCTATTTCGACAAGGCTGGCCAGTTGCGCGACATGATCCAGAACCACCTGTTGCAGTTACTGTGCCTGATCGCCATGGACCCGCCGAGCGAGCTGTCCGCCGATGCCATTCGTGACGAAAAGGTGAAGGTGCTCAAGGCCCTGGCACCGATCACTGGCGAGGGTTTGAGCACCCGAGTGGTGCGTGGTCAGTACATTGCCGGCTACAGCGAGGGCAAGCCGGTGCCGGGTTACCTGGAAGAAGACAACGCCAACGCCAGCAGCGACACGGAAACCTTCGTCGCCCTGCGTGCCGACATCCGCAACTGGCGCTGGTCGGGCGTGCCGTTCTACCTGCGTACCGGCAAGCGCATGCCGCAGAAGCTGTCGCAGATCGTCATTCACTTCAAGGAAACGCCCCACTACATCTTTGCCCCGGAACAGCGTTTGCAAGTCGGCAACAAGCTGATCATCCGCCTGCAACCGGACGAGGGTATTTCTTTACGGGTGATGACCAAGGAGCAGGGCCTGGACAAAGGCATGCAACTGCGCAGTGGCCCGTTGCAGCTTAATTTTTCCGACACCTGGCGCAGCACGCGGATTCCGGACGCTTACGAACGCCTGTTGCTCGAAGTGATGCGCGGTAACCAGAACCTGTTCGTGCGCAAGGACGAAATCGAATATGCCTGGAAGTGGTGCGACCAGTTGATTGCCGGCTGGCGTAATGCAGGCGATGCGCCCAAGCCTTACGCGGCGGGCTCCTGGGGGCCGATGAGCTCGATAGCTTTGATCACACGCGATGGGAGGGCGTGGTATGGAGATATCTGAATTGAATTTTCCAGCGACTGTGAAGGTTCACGACCTGGCGGATGCCAAGGCGTTGGCTGCCACCCTGGCCCAAGATGTTGCCGAACGCCTTCGTGCAGCGATTGCTGCCAAGGGCCAGGCCTGCGTGGTGCTGTCGGGTGGCCGCAGCCCGGTGCCATTCCTTGAGCAGTTGGCCAGTGAAACCCTGGACTGGGCCAAGGTCACCGTCAGCCTGGCCGATGAGCGCTGGGTGCCGGTGGAGCACGCTGACAGCAACGCCGGGCTGTTGGCCCGCCATCTGCTCAAAGGCGCGGCAGCCAAGGCCCGCTTTGTCGGCCTGTACCAGCAGGCGGACAACCTCGATACCGCAGCTGGCAAGGCCGACCAGGCTCTGCTTGCACTGCCGCCAATCGACGTGCTGGTACTGGGCATGGGTGATGATGGCCATACCGCCTCGCTGTTCCCTGGCAGCCCAAACCTGAAAGCAGGCCTGGACCTCGCCAGCGGGCGTCGCTGCCTGCCGTTGCTGGCGCCGAGCGTGCCGCACCAGCGCCTGTCGATGACCCGCTCGCTGCTGGCCAGCGCCGCCTTCACAGCGCTGTCCGTGCAAGGGCCGGGCAAACTCGCTACCCTGCGCGCCGCGCTGGCTGGCAACGACCTTACTGAAATGCCGATTCGCGCTTTTCTTCACGACCCCCTGGACATCTACTGGTGCCCATGAGCCAAGGATCCACTGTCATGACCACCCTCGAACGCCCACAGCCAAAGCTCTCGATGGCCGCCAAAGCCGCCCGGATCGACGCCATTTGCGAACAGGCGCGCATCCTGCCGGTAATCACCATCGCCCGTGAGGAAGACATCCTGCCGCTGGCCGATGCCCTGGCCGCCGGTGGGATCCGTACCCTGGAAGTGACCCTGCGTTCGCAGCATGGGCTCAAAGCCATTCAGGTGCTGCGTGAACAGCGCCCGGAGTTGTGCGTAGGCGCGGGTACCGTGCTCGACCGCAGTATGTTCGCCGCTGTCGAGGCTGCCGGAGCACAGTTCGTCGTTACCCCGGGCATTACCCAGGACATCCTGAAGGCGGGCGTGGACAGTGAAATCCCGCTGCTGCCGGGCATCAGTACGCCATCCGAAATCATGATGGGCTATGCCTTGGGCTACCGCCGGTTCAAGTTGTTCCCGGCCGAAATCAGCGGCGGCGTGGCGGCGATCAAGGCCTTTGGTGGCCCGTTCGGCGATATTCGCTTCTGCCCAACCGGCGGCGTGAACCCGGCCAACGTGCGTAACTACATGGCCTTGCCCAATGTAATGTGCGTGGGGGGGACCTGGATGCTCGACAGCAGCTGGATCAAGAACGGCGATTGGGCGCGGATCGAAGCGTGCAGTGCCGAGGCGATGGCGCTGCTGGACGCCAACTGAATTTGTTGTGTGCTTTACGGCTTGTGGGGCGCTTGGTCGGCGCCCCTTTTTTTTGCCCCGAATAATGGAAAAAGCCCGCTTTCAACAGCGGGCTTTTTCTTTTCGCAAGCGTGCTCAGGCTGCCTTGGCATCCTGCTGGCTCAGCGAGCGGTTCAACGCGCTGAACAGTGCCTTGAAGCTGGCCGTGGTGATGTTTTCATCGATGCCCACGCCATGCACCGGGCGGCCACCGGCCACGCGCAGTTCAATGTAGGCTGCGGCCTTGGCATTGGTGCCTGCGCCAATGGCGTGCTCGTTGTAGTCCATGATCTCCACGGCAATCGGCAGGCCGGCTACCAGGGCTTCGAGGGCACCGTTGCCCTTGCCGCGCCAGTGCAGGGTGGTTTCGCCTTCACCGGCAACTTCCACTTCCACAGCGCTGTGGCCGTTTTCTTCCTGCAGGCGGTGGCTGACCAGCGCGTATGGCGCGTTGGCCTGGAGGTATTCCTTGTGCAGCAGGCTGTAGATCTGCTGGGCGGTCATTTCCAGGCCGAGGCGGTCGGTTTCACCCTGAACCACCTGGCTGAACTCGATCTGCATGCGGCGTGGCAGGCTGATGCCATATTCCTGTTCGAGCAGGTAGGTGATGCCGCCTTTACCCGACTGGCTGTTGACGCGGATAACCGCCTCGTAGCTGCGGCCGATGTCGGCCGGGTCGATTGGCAGGTACGGTACCTCCCACAGTTCGCCTTCCTGCTGCTTGGCGAAACCCTTGCGGATGGCATCCTGGTGCGAGCCGGAGAAGGCAGTATGGACCAGGTCGCCCACGTACGGGTGGCGTGGGTGCACCGGCAGCTGGTTGCACTCTTCGACCACCTTGCGCACGCCGTCGATGTCGGAGAAGTCCAGCAACGGGTCGATGCCTTGGGTGTAGAGGTTCAGGGCCAAGGTCACCAGGTCGACGTTACCGGTACGCTCGCCATTGCCGAACAGGCAGCCTTCGGCGCGGTCGGCGCCGGCCATCAGGCCCAGCTCGGTGGCAGCAATACCGGTGCCACGGTCGTTGTGGCAGTGCAGGCTGATGATCACGCTGTCGCGGCGGCTGACATTGCGGCAGAACCACTCGATCTGGTCGGCGTAGATGTTTGGCGTGGACACTTCCACCGTGGCCGGCAGGTTGAGGATGATCTTGTGCTCAGGCGTCGGGTTCCACACCTCGATGACTGCATCGCAGACTTCCTTGGCGAACTCCATTTCAGTGGCGCTGAAGGTTTCTGGCGAGTACTGGAAGGTCCACTGGGTTTCCGGCTGCTGGGCAGCGTACTTGACGAACAGCTTGGCGGCGTTCACCGCGATGTCTTTTACGCCTTGCTTGTCCTGGTTGAAGACAATGCGGCGGAACGACGGGCTGGTGGCGTTGTACAGGTGGACGATGGCCTTCTTCGCACCGCGCAGCGATTCGAAGGTGCGTGCGATCAGGTCTTCACGGGCCTGGGTGAGCACCTGGATGGTGGTGTCGTCCGGGATGTGGCCGTCCTCGATCAGGGTGCGAACGAAGTCGAAATCGGTCTGCGAGGCAGACGGGAACGACGCTTCGATTTCCTTCACGCCCACCTGCACCAGGGTCTTCCAGAAGCGCAGTTTCTTCTCCGAATCCATCGGCTCGATCAGCGACTGGTTGCCATCACGCAGGTCGGAGCTGCACCAGATCGGCGCGGCGGTGATGGTCTTCGACGGCCAGGTACGGTCAGGCAGGTCGATGGTCGGAAAGGCGCGGTATTTCTTCGAAGGGTCTTTGAGCATGGTCATGGAAGCAATCCTTTTGTGTGCGGCCGAGATCGGGCCTGCCGAGCGATAACGAGATGAAGAGGCGAGGCGACGCGATTCAGCCTGGTAGTCGGGCGCTGACCAGGCAGAGGCTGCGATGTTGTCGGAGCAGGATGAGGGTGCTGAAGGTTTTCATGCCCTCAACCCTAACCAGAGAGGTCAGGGATGGCAAGTGTCCAGAAAAAATTGAGAGAAATGCTTAAAAAAAGCGATTAGGCGAGATTTTATGGCTTTAATTTGTTGAGTGTTTCGTGATTTTTGCGCGGTATATTTCGATGGCGCAACCCAGTGGTAAGGGTGCTGCCTATGCTGGCCTCTTCGCGGGTTTACCCGCGAAGAGGCCAGCATAGGCAGCACAGGTCTCAGGGTTGGAACGCGCCGATGAAAATAGCCGGGTCCACCCGCGCATCATTCAGGCTGACGTTCCAGTGCATGTGCGGCCCGGTTGCCCGCCCGGTCGAGCCCACGCGACCGACCACCTCGCCACGGCGCAGTGATTGCCCCACCTGCACATCGATCTTCGACATGTGGCAGAACATGCTGATAAAGCCCTGCCCATGGTCGACGAACACCGTGCGGCCATTGAAGAAGTAATCCCCCACCAGGATCACCTTGCCATTGGCCGGTGTCTTGATCGGTGTCCCCGCTGGCACTGCAAAGTCCAGCCCGGCATGCGGGTTGCGCTCTTCACCGTTGAAGAAGCGGCGCACGCCGAATTTGCTCGACAGCGGGCCGTTGACCGGCTTGTCGAGGACCAGGTTGCTTGGCAGGGTCGGGCTGAAGCTGCGGTAGGCCTTGATCTGTTCGGCCAGCTCGCGGTCGATGCGCTTGAGGTCGGCCGGGTTCGGGTTGACCTGGCGAGTGTTCTTCAGCGTGATGCGCTGTTCCGGGTATTTCTTGCTCCCGACGCTGAAGGGCAGGGTGCGGCCGTCCTGGCTCAGCACGGCAGTGCCGGGCTTCTGGGTCAGCGGGATGCCGACGATGGCCAGCCAGTTGTCCTGCTCCTTCACCACCAGCACCGGCTTGCCGTCGAAACGGGCGCTGGGCGCGCTTGTGGCGGGGCCCAGGTCAACCACCGCCACGCCACCCGGCACCGGCTTGTTCAGTGTGCGGGTGATATAGCTGGCCTGGGCGCCGCCGGCGAGCAGCACGAGGGAGAGGGCGAGCAGGGGCGCGAGCAGGCGGGGCATGTGTCAGTCCAGTAATGAGAGGGTGACCGGGGTCAGGTGGTTGTCTTCGACCCGCACCTGCAGTTCGCCTTCGTTCAGGCGGGCGGTCAGGCGCTGGCCATTGCGGGTCTGTTCGGCACTGCGAATGGCCTGGCCCTGGTCGTCCAGCAGGATGCTGTAGCCGCGGGCGAGGGTGGCCAGCGGGCTCACCACCTGCAGGGTTTGCAGTTGGGCCTGGAAGCGTTGGCGGCGGTCTTTCAGCACCTCGCGCATGGCCCGTGGCAGGCGCTCGGCCAGGCTGTCCAGGCGCTGGCTCAGCAATTTCAGGTTGCGCCCCGGGTGCTGCGCGGCCAGGCGCGTGTCCATGCGTGCCACGCGCTCGCGGCGCTGATTGAGGCTGAGCATGAAAGCGCGGCGCAGGCGCATGTCCAGGTCGTCCAGGCGCTGGGCCTGCTGGCGCAGGCGTTCGCCCGGGTGGCGCAGGCGCCGGGTCAGTGATTCCAGGCGCAGCCGGTCATGGGTCAGGCGGTTCTGCATGCGCAGCAGCAGGCGCCGCTGCAGGCCGTCCAGCCGTTGCTGCAAGCCACTGTTGTCGGGGGCCAGCAACTCCGCGGCGGCAGACGGCGTGGGTGCCCGTACGTCGGCAACGAAGTCGCTGATCGACACATCGGTTTCATGGCCCACGGCGCTGACGATAGGGGTGACGCAGGCGGCTACGGCACGCGCCACGGCTTCTTCGTTGAAGCACCACAGGTCTTCCAGCGAACCACCACCGCGGGCCAGTATCAGCGCGTCGAAACCAAGGCTGTCGGCCAGGCGAATGGCGCGCACGATCTGCGCGATGGCTTCACGGCCCTGCACCGCCGTGGGAATCAGGTTCAGCTCCACTTGTGGAGCGCGGCGGCCGAACACGCTGATGATGTCGCGGATCACGGCGCCGGTAGGCGAGCTGATGATGCCGATACGTTGAGGGTGGGCCGGTAGCGGTTTTTTGCGTTCGGCGCTGAACAGCCCCTCGGCACTGAGCTTTTCCTTCAGCGCCTCGAAGGCCAGGCGCAGTGCGCCGTCGCCGGCCGGCTCGACGGTGTCGAGGATCAGCTGGTAGTCGCCACGCCCTTCAAACAGCGAAACCTTGCCGCGTACCCGCACCGCCAGGCCGTCGCGCAGCGCCTGGCGCACCCGCGTGGCGTTCTGCCGGAACAGCGCGCAACGCACCTGAGCGCCGCTGTCCTTGAGGGTGAAGTACATGTGGCCGGATGCCGGGCGGGCAAGGTTGGAGATTTCGCCTTCCACCCAGACGCTGCGGAACACGTCTTCCAGCAGCACGCGGGCGCGGCCGTTGAGTTGGCTGACGGTAAGGACCTCACGGTCCAGGCCGAGTCGTTCGAAGGGGTCTTTGATCATGGCAGGCATCATAAAGGACATCGGCCCCGGTTGTCTGTCTTGCCCCTACTGCCAGCCTTGACCCAATCCTTGTGGAGGCGGCCTTACGTCGCGAAAGGGCCGCAACGCGGCCCCGGCACTTCATGCGGCGAAGCTGAAAACCTGGGGCCGCTTCGCAGCCCTTTCGCGACGCAAGGCCGCTCCCACAAGATCGCAGCCGGTGCCTTCAGCCCTGCATCGTCGCCACGAACTGCCGCACCATCTGGCCTGCATCGCGACGACAGGCCAGTGCCACTGTGCTCTGGCAATCACCGTCCAGCGCCACGAAGCTGACTGAAGCCGGCGCAATCTCACGCATGCACTGCGGCAACAGCGCCACCCCGAACCCCGCCTGAATCAGCTGCAACTGCGTGGTCTTGCGCGACAGCACCTGCGCCGCTTGCGGGAAGAAGCCTGCCTCCATGCACAGCGAAGCCGACAGGTAACTCAGCCCGCCACGGTCCCGGTGCGGGATGGAAATGAAGCGCTCTTCCCTCAGCTGCTCCAGTTTCACCCGTGGCGCGCTGGCCAACGGGTGCCCGGCAGCGACCGCCAGCAACAAGGGTTCGCTGAACAGTTCATGCAGCACCACACCTTCGTGCTGACGCAGCACCGGCAACCGCAGCAGGCCGATATCCAGCCGCCCGGCAGCAATATCTTCCAGCTGTGCCTCCGAAGACTGCTGCGCAATCTCCAGCGAAACCCCCGGGTTGTCTTTCAGGTAGTCGGCCAGGCGAGCCAGCAGCGTGCCGGTCAGCGGCACGGTACTGGAATGGTTCAGGCGCAGACTGCCTTGCAACCCCTCGCCAATGTCGCGGGTTACCCGCTCGGCTTGTGCAAGGTCGGCCAGCAAGCGCCGCGCCCGTTCAAGCAATGCTTCGCCGGCCAGTGTCAGGCGTGGCAGGCGCGCGGTGCGTTCGAACAGCGGCGTGCCCAGTTGCTGCTCCAGCTCCTTGATCTGCCGGCTAAGCGCCGACTGGGCGATGTACAGCCGTTCGGCGGCAGCGCTGAAACTGCCGCACTCGGCGATTTCAACGAAGTAACGCAACTGGCGGATCGAGGTCATGCCATGCCTTTTTGAGATGGGTTTGACAGTAAAGGCATATTAGTCGGCATGGCTCGTGTCTGGCTAATCTTTGCCTGTCTTCCCAGGAACCGCTGCCATGCTCGCCCAACTGTCGTTTTCCGGCCTCGATTGGCTACCCATCCTGCTGGGTGTCGGCGTTGCTTATGTCGTATTCGGCATTGCCGGTTTCGGTACCGCGCTGGTGGCCGGGCCGATATTGATCCATTTCATGCCGTTGTCGCGCATCATCCCGCTCCTGGTGCTGCTGGACTTCGTTGCCGCGTTCGGCAACCTGCTGCCGTCGCGCCGGGATGTGGTGCGCAGCGAGTTGTTGCGGCTGTTACCGTTCATGGCCCTGGGCTGCACGTTGGGCGTGGTGTTCCTGCTGCAACTGAAATCCGACCTTTTGCTGCTGTTGATGGGCGTGTTCGTGACCGCCTATGCGTTATACGGGCTGGCAGTGAAGGCCCGGCCGGCCACCCTGTCAGGCTTGTGGGCGGTGCCGATGGGTACGGCAGGCGGGTTGTTCGGGGCGCTGTTCGGCAGTGGCGGGTTTCTTTATGCGCTTTACCTGAGCGCACGGCTGGAGGTAAAGGAACAGGTTCGCGCCACCCAGAGTGCGCTGATCAGTTGCAGTACCGTAGTGCGCCTTTCGCTGTTCCTGATCGCCGGTGTCTATGCCGACCAAAGCCTGCTGCTGCTCGCCGCCTGCTTGCTGCCAGTCATGTTCGTCGGCCTCTGGGTGGGGCGCCGGCTGACCAACCGGTTGTCGCGTGAGGCTTTCGTTCGCCTGGTCACCTGGCTGGTGCTGGCCAGCGGCCTGGCGTTGATCGGTCGCTACCTGAGCGCCTGAGCGGTAGAATTGCGCCATTACCGGCGTTTTTCAGGCTTGTCCCGTTCATGAACACCCAGAGCATCATCGTTCCCAAGCTGTCCACCGTCCCGGTGCATGAAGCCCGCGCGCGCGCCATCGTGCGCTGGCTGGTGCGCGAAAAAGTCGTCGAAGAGCAGCTGACCACCTGTGGCCGCACCGGCAACCGCATGGGCCATGCCCTGGCCGCAGGGGCGCGCAAGGTGGCCCTTCATCCGGAAAAACTGCCCTTCGACCAGCCGGTCAACGGCATGGAGGTGGTGCTCAAGCGCTGCATCTACACCCCCACCGAAGGGTTTCTCGAAGAGGCCGGTTGCCCGGAGTGCCGGCGCGAGGTGGGCGAGCCGCTGTTCGAAAGCCTGGAGGAGTGGACGCCGGCGGTGACCGACAACTTCACCTGCCCGCTGTGCGGCTTTGAAGATGACATCAATGGCTTCATTTACCTGCAGCCATGTGCCTTTTCCAACCTGGGGTTCATCTTCAACAACTGGGGCGAGGCCGGGTTTACCCAGGCCTTTCTCGACAGCTTTGCCGACTGGCTCGACCAGCCGGTGACCGTGGTGCAGGTAAAACTGCCACAAGGCTGACCGAAGGCCCTTATTTTGCATTGAGCGGCGCGCCGTGGATGAGTATAATGGCGCGCTTCCATTTTTCCCGCCCGGGAGCCCCCGCGATGCTGCGTATCAGCCAAGAAGCCCTGACCTTCGACGATATCCTCCTTGTACCTGGCTATTCCGAGGTACTGCCTAATGAAGTCAGCCTCAAGACCCGTTTGACCCGTGGCATCGAGCTGAACATTCCGCTGGTTTCCGCCGCCATGGATACCGTGACCGAAGCGCGTCTGGCCATTGCCATGGCCCAGGAAGGCGGCATCGGCATCATCCACAAGAACATGACCATCGAGCAGCAGGCCGGCGAAGTACGCAAGGTCAAGAAGTTCGAGGCTGGCGTGGTCAAGGACCCGATCACCATCGAAGCCGACGCCACCGTGCGTGACCTGTTCGACCTGACCCGCCTGAACAACATCTCCGGTGTTCCAGTGCTGGCGAATGGTGACCTGGTCGGTATCGTCACCTCCCGTGACGTACGCTTCGAAACCCGCCTGGACGCCAAGGTCCGCGACGTGATGACCCCCAAAGAGCGTCTGGTCACCGTCCGCGAAGGCGCCGACAAGAACGAAGTCCGCGAGCTGCTGCACAAGCACCGCCTGGAAAAGGTCCTGATCGTTGACGACAAGTTCAACCTCAAGGGCATGATGACCGTCAAGGACATCGAAAAAGCCAAGGCTTACCCGCTGGCCAGCAAGGACGACCAGGGTCGCCTGCGCGTTGGCGCTGCGGTCGGCACCGGCAAGGACACCGGCGAGCGTGTTGCCGCGCTGGTTGCCGCTGGCGTTGATGTGGTGGTAGTCGACACCGCACACGGTCACTCCAAAGGCGTGATCGACCGCGTTCGCTGGGTGAAGGAAACCTACCCGCAAGTGCAGGTGATCGGCGGCAACATCGCCACCGGCGCCGCAGCCAAGGCCCTGGCCGAAGCTGGCGCTGACGCCGTCAAGGTCGGCATCGGCCCAGGCTCCATCTGCACCACCCGTATCGTTGCCGGTGTCGGCGTGCCGCAAATCAGCGCCATCGCCAACGTTGCTGCCGCACTGGAAGGCACTGGCGTGCCACTGATCGCCGACGGCGGTATCCGCTTCTCCGGTGACCTGTCCAAGGCCATTGTTGCCGGTGCTTCCTGCGTGATGATGGGTTCGATGTTTGCCGGTACCGAAGAGGCCCCAGGCGAAGTCGAACTGTTCCAGGGCCGTTCCTACAAGGCCTACCGCGGCATGGGCTCGCTGGGTGCCATGGCACAGGCGCAAGGCTCGTCGGACCGTTACTTCCAGGACTCCTCGGCCGGCGCCGAGAAGCTTGTTCCTGAGGGGATCGAAGGCCGTGTGCCTTACAAGGGCGCCCTGGCTGCGATCATCCACCAGCTGATGGGCGGCCTGCGTTCGTCCATGGGCTACACCGGCAGCGCCACCATCGAAGAGATGCGCACCAAGCCGGAATTTGTACGCATCACCGGTGCCGGCATGGCCGAGTCCCACGTGCATGACGTGCAGATCACCAAAGAAGCCCCTAACTACCGCGTAGGCTGAGGCTTCCAGCAATACAAGCATGCGGGGCTGTCACGACAGCCCCGCGTCGTTTCCGATTTCCACTGACGAGATTGAGTCATGGCCCTCGACATTCACGCTCACCGCATCCTGATCCTCGATTTCGGTTCCCAGTACACCCAGCTGATCGCCCGCCGCGTGCGCGAAATCGGCGTGTACTGCGAACTGCACCCGTTCGACATGGACGATGAAGCGATCCGCGAATTCAACCCGCGCGGCATCATCCTCGCCGGCGGCCCCGAGTCGGTCCACGAAGCCAACAGCCCGCGCGCGCCGCAGGCCGTGTTCGACCTGAACGTACCCGTGCTGGGCATCTGCTACGGCATGCAGACCATGGCCGAGCAGATGGGCGGCAAGGTTGAAGGTTCCGACCTGCGTGAGTTCGGTTATGCCCGCGTGGACGTGGTCGGCAAGAGCCGCCTGCTCGACGGCATCGAAGACCACGTTGACGCCGATGGCGTGCTGGGCCTTGATGTATGGATGAGCCACGGTGACAAGGTCACCCAGATGCCCGGCAACTTCCATGTACTGGCCAGCACCCCGAGCTGCCCGATCGCCGGCATGTTCGACGATTCTCGCGGCTACTACGGCGTGCAGTTCCACCCGGAAGTGACCCACACCAAGCAGGGCGGTCGCATCCTGTCCCGTTTCGTGCAGGACATTTGCGGCTGTGAAGCCCTGTGGACCGCCTCCAACATCGTTGAAGACGCCATCGCCCAGGTGCGTGCGCAAGTCGGTTCGGCCAACGTCCTGCTGGGCCTGTCCGGCGGCGTTGACAGCTCGGTGGTTGCTGCACTGCTGCACCGCGCCATCGGCGACCAGCTGACTTGCGTATTCGTCGACAACGGCCTGCTGCGCCTGCACGAAGGCGACCAGGTGATGGCCATGTTCAAAGAGAACATGGGCGTCAAGGTGATCCGCGCCGACGCTGAAAAGCAGTTCCTCGACAACCTGGAAGGCGAAGCCGACCCGGAGAAGAAGCGCAAGATCATCGGCCGCACCTTCATCGACGTCTTCGACGCCGAAGCCAGCAAGCTGGATAACATCCAGTTCCTCGCCCAAGGCACCATCTACCCGGACGTGATCGAGTCGGCTGGCGCCAAGAGCGGCAAGGCCCACGTGATCAAGTCGCACCACAACGTGGGTGGCCTGCCGGAGGAAATGAACCTCAAGCTGGTCGAGCCGCTGCGTGAGCTGTTCAAGGACGAAGTGCGCAAGATTGGCCTGGAACTGGGCCTGCCGTACGACATGGTCTATCGCCACCCGTTCCCGGGCCCGGGCCTGGGCGTGCGTATCCTTGGTGAAGTGAAGAAGGAATACGCCGACATCCTGCGTCGCGCCGACCACATCTTCATCGAAGAACTGCGCAAGGCCGACTGGTACCACAAGACCAGCCAGGCATTCGTGGTGTTCCAGCCGGTCAAATCGGTGGGCGTTGTTGGCGACGGCCGTCGCTACGCCTGGGTCGTGGCCCTGCGTGCCGTCGAAACCGTGGACTTCATGACCGCGCGTTGGGCACACCTGCCATACGAGCTGCTGGAAACTGTCAGCGGCCGTATCATCAACGAAATCGACGGTATCTCGCGCGTTACCTACGACGTGTCGAGCAAGCCGCCGGCCACCATCGAGTGGGAATAAGTTGAGCCACAAGGGCGCCGCAAGGCGCCCTTGTTGTATCTGTCGCCTGTCCCGGCCCCTTCGCGGTAAAACCGCCCCCACAAAGTGCTGCACAAGCCTCAATCACTGTGCGGTCCCTGTGGCAGCGGGTTTACCCGCGAAGAGGCCAGCCCAGGCAAAACAAGACTTCACTTAATCTTTCGCATTTGCAGGTGTATCGTATTCGCCCTTCATTGCCAGCCACTGCTGGCAGCTTGATTGCGCCGAACACGAGGTACCCGCACCGATGTCCTTCACCCGTCGACAAATGCTCAAAGGCCTGACCGGCCTGGTTGTGGTTGGCCTGGGCGCCGGTGGCGCGGTGCGTTACTGGCTGGGCAAGGTCGAAGATGACAACGCCGGGCATGATTACGAGCTGATCGCGGCGCCGCTGGACGTCGAACTGGTGCCGGGCTTCAAGACCGAGGCCTGGGCCTTCGGCCCGTCGGCACCGGGCACCGAGCTGCGTGTGCGCCAGGGTACCTGGCTGCGGGTACGCTTTATCAACCACCTGCCGGTGGAAACCACCATCCACTGGCATGGCATTCGCCTGCCGCTGGAAATGGACGGCGTGCCCTACGTGTCGCAACTGCCGGTCAAGCCAGGCGAGTACTTCGACTACAAGTTCCGCGTGCCGGACGCCGGCAGCTACTGGTACCACCCGCATGTCAGCAGCTCCGAAGAGCTGGGCCGCGGCCTGGTCGGCCCGTTGATCGTCGAGGAGCGCGAACCTACAGGGTTCCAGCATGAGCGCACGTTGAGCCTGAAGAACTGGCATGTGGACGAGCAGGGTGCCTGGCTGCCTTTCAGCATCCCTCGCGAGGCGGCGCGTAACGGTACGGCTGGGCGGCTGATCACCATCAACGGCCAGGCCGACTCGGTCACCGAGCTGCCGGCCGGCCAGGTGGTGCGGGTGCGCCTGCTGAACCTGGACAACACCTGGACCTACCGGCTCAACCTCAAGGGCAACTGCGAGGCGAAAATCTACGCGCTCGACGGCAACCCGGTGACCCCGCGGCCGCTGGAGGATGAGTACTGGCTCGGCCCCGGCATGCGCATCTGTCTGGCCATACGTATTCCCGAAGCGGGTGAAGAAATCTCCCTGCGCGACGGTTTCGTGCGCCTGGGTACACTGCGTTCAGTGCCCAGTAACGACGCCGCGGGTGGCTGGCCGCCAGCGCTGCCGCCCAACCCGATCGCCGAGCCTGACCTGGAGAATGCCGAAAAGCTCAACTTCAATTTCGAGTGGGCGGCCAGCGTCTCTGTCACCCCCGACACGGACAAACCGTCGAGCATGTGGCAGATCAACGGCCAGGCCTGGGATATCACCGACAAGACCTGCGCCGACCGCCCCATCGCCACGTTGAAAAAGGGCAAGAGCTACATCTTCGAGCTCAAGAACATGACCCAGTACCAGCACCCGATCCACCTGCACGGCATGAGCTTCAAGGTGATCGCCTCCAACCGTCACGACATAAAAGAGCCGTGGTTCACCGACACCTACCTGCTGGGCAAGAACGAGCGCGCCCAGGTAGCGCTGGTGGCGGATAACCCGGGTACCTGGATGTTCCACTGCCACGTCATCGACCACATGGAAACCGGCCTGATGGCCGCGATTGCGGTGGTCTGATGCGCCCGCAGATCATCGATCGCAGCCGTGACCAGGAGTTCATGCAGTTGGCCCTGGCCCTGGCGGCCGAGGGCGCGGCCCTCGGCGAGGTGCCGGTGGGCGCGGTGCTGGTGCAGCATGGGCAGGTGATCGGCCAGGGGTTCAACCGGCCGATCATCGACAGCGACCCCAGCGCGCATGCCGAGATGGTGGCCATCCGCGCAGCGGCGAAAACAGCCAGTAATTACCGGCTGCCCGGCAGCACCCTGTATGTGACCCTGGAACCGTGCAGCATGTGTGCAGGGCTGATCGTGCATTCGCGGGTGATGCGGGTAGTATTTGGCGCGCTGGAGCCCAAGGCAGGCATTGTGCAGAGCCAGGGGCAGTTCTTCGGCCAAGGCTTCCTCAACCATCGGGTGATGGTGGAGGGCGGGGTGCTGGCGCAGGAGTGTGGGCAGATCCTCAGCGATTTCTTCAAGGCCCGCCGGGCCAAGACCTAGCGTTCCAGAAAGGCCCGCATGGCAATAGATTCTTTGTGGCTATACCGGCCTCTTCGCAGCGCAAGGCTGCTCCTGCAGGAAATCTATTGGCCTGAGGGCGATGGTGCCTACATCGGCGGCGACTGTTCTGCCGGCTTGGTCTTGTTGACCCCGGGCACATGCAGGTTGCCTTCGGCCACCTGGCCTTCCAGTTGCGGCTGGGTCACCCAGGTAAGGATGTCGTAGTAGCGGCGGATGTTGGCCACGAAGTGCACCGGCTCGCCGCCACGGGCATAACCGTATTTGGTCTGCCGATACCACTGCTTCTGCGACAGGCGCGGCAGCATCTTCTTCACGTCCAGCCACTTGTTCGGGTTGAGCTTCTCGCGCTTGGCCAGGGTACGGGCGTCTTCCAGGTGGCCACTGCCGACGTTATAGGCAGCCAGGGCGAACCAGGTGCGGTCCGGCTCCTGGATACTGTCGTCCAGCTCGGCCTTGATCTTCATGAAATACTTGGCACCACCCTGGATGCTCTGTTTCGGGTCCAGCCGGTTGGACACACCCATGGCCTGGGCGGTGCGCTGGGTCAGCATCATCAGGCCGCGAACACCGGTCTTGGAGGTGACCTCCGGCTGCCACATCGATTCCTGATAGCCGATGGCGGCCAGCAGACGCCAGTCCACCTGCTCGACCTTGGCGTAGCTCTTGAAGTGCTTTTCGTACTTGGGCAGGCGCTGTTGCAGGTGCTGGGCGAAGGTGTAGGCACCCACATAACCTAATACGTCGACATGGCCGTAATAACGGTCTTTCAGGCGTTGCAGGGTGCCGTTCTTCTGTGCCTTGTCGAGAAATTCGTTGATCTCGTTGAGCAGGCTGTTGTCTTCGCCCGCTGCCACTGCCCAGCGCTGGTCGCGGGTGTCGCCCACGTCGAAGGCCACGCGCACGTTGGGGAAGTACACCTGGTTCATCGCCAGCTCGTTGGAGTCGACCAGGGTCAGGTCGATCTGCCCTTCGTCGACCATGCGCAGCAGGTCGACCACCTCCACCGCATCCGACTCTTCATATTCAAGGCCGGGGTTCTGCTTTTTCAGCTCGGCCAGCAGGTCGGCATGGCTGCTGCCTTTGAGCACCATGATCTTCTTGCCGACCAGGCCCTTGGCGTTGGTTGGGCGGGGCCGGCCGTTGCGGTAGATGACCTGTGGGGTCACTTCCAGATAAGGGTGCGAGAATTTCGCCTGGGCGGTGCGCCGTTCGCTGCTGACCAGGCCGGCTGCAGCCAGCACCGGGCCGGAGGGTTTGCCGAGGTCGTCGAACAGCTCATCGAGGTTGTCGGCAGTCTCGATCTCCAGTTTCACACCGAGATCGTCGGCGAAATGCTTGACCAGCTCGTATTCGAAACCGGTTTCGCCGTTGCGATCCTGGAAGTAGGTGGCCGGGCTGTTGCGGGTGATCACGCGCAGCACGCCATCCTCCTTCACGCGCTCGAGGGTGCTGGGTTTTTCAACGCAGGCACCGAGCAGCAGAAAGAGTCCGGTTGCGAGAAGCCATTTGGCGCAACGCTGGCGCAAAGCAGTGTGGGCGAACATAGGTTGCAGTATACGCAAAGGACCGGTTCAGCCATATCTCGACAACGGTTAGCTTGTCTGGTAGCGGTTTATGTGTTGTGGGGCGTGGCGGAGGATTGCGTTGGGGCCCCCAGGTGCTGGCCTTGGGAGGTGTTGCGCCTGTGAGATCGAGCGCCGCCCGCGCGGCGCTTCGCGGGGCAAGCCCGCTCCCACATTTGTTTCGGGCCAGTTTCTCCTGCCTCCATTGGCGCGCGCACCCTGGGTGCATGGCTGGAAAGGGATGAAAAGCATCAGCGCAACACGCGATATCGAATGGAGCAAACAAGGGCCCGCGCGCCAATGGTTCAGGAATGATTGGCCCGAAACAAATGTGGGAGCGGGCTTGCCCCGCGAAGCGCCGCGCGGGCGGCGCTCGATCTTCCACGCGACAAACCTCTCAAGGCGAGCACTTCAAATTCTGACCCGAAAGTCCGGTTACGCCGCCCGGCAGCCGTGGCTTAGAGCGGGTGCCGAAAACCATCGAAGTAGGCTAGAATGCACGGCCTCTAAGCACACCCCTTCCTGAGGCTGTCCCGACGATGTTGATCCTGCGCGGCGCTCCTGCCCTTTCTGCCTTTCGCCACGGTAAATTACTCGAGCAACTGAGCCAGAAAGTCCCCGCTGTTACTGGTTTGTATGCCGAATTTGCCCACTTCGCCGATGTCGATGGCGAGCTGACCGCCGACCAGCAGCAGGTGCTGGGCCGTCTGCTCAAGTACGGCCCGAGCGTGCCGGTACAGGAGCCGACTGGCCGCCTGTTCCTGGTCGTGCCGCGCCTGGGCACCATTTCGCCGTGGGCCAGCAAGGCCAGCGACATCGCCCACAACTGCGGCCTGCAGTCGATCCAGCGCCTGGAGCGCGGCATCGCCTACTACGTTGCCGGCACCCTGAGCGACGCTGATGCCGCGTTGATTGCTGCCGAACTGCACGACCGCATGACCCAGCGCGTGCTCGGCCAGCTGGAGCAGGCGTCCGACCTGTTCAGCCACGCCCAGCCCAAGCCGATGACCTCGGTGGACATCCTGGCCGGTGGCCGTGACGCCCTGGCCCAGGCCAACATCGACCTGGGCCTGGCCCTTGCCGAAGACGAGATCGACTACCTGGTCGCTGCCTTCCAGGGGCTCAAGCGCAACCCGAACGACATCGAACTGATGATGTTCGCCCAGGCCAACTCCGAGCACTGCCGCCACAAGATCTTCAACGCCAGTTGGGACATCGACGGCCAGGCTCAGGAAAAAAGCCTGTTCGGCATGATCAAGAACACCTACCAGATGCACAGCGAAGGCGTGCTGTCTGCGTACAAGGACAACGCCTCGGTCATCGTCGGTAACGTGGCCGGCCGCTTCTTCCCGAACCCTGAAACCCGCCAGTACGGCGCGGTGCAGGAGCCGGTGCACATCCTGATGAAGGTGGAAACCCACAACCACCCGACTGCCATCGCCCCGTTCTCCGGCGCCTCCACCGGCTCCGGTGGCGAAATCCGCGATGAAGGTGCTACCGGCCGCGGCGCCAAGCCCAAGGCGGGCCTGACCGGCTTCACCGTGTCCAACCTGCGCATTCCGGGCTTCGAACAGCCTTGGGAGCAGGCCTACGGCAAGCCTGAGCGTATCGTCGACGCCCTCGACATCATGATCGAAGGCCCGCTGGGTGGCGCCGCGTTCAACAACGAATTCGGTCGCCCGGCCCTGACCGGTTACTTCCGTACCTTCGAGCAGGCCATCAATACCCCGCACGGTGAAGAAGTGCGCGGCTACCACAAGCCGATCATGCTGGCCGGTGGTATGGGCAACATCCGTGAAGACCACGTGCAGAAGGGCGAGATCACCGTCGGCGCCAAGCTGATCGTGCTCGGCGGCCCGGCCATGCTGATCGGCCTGGGTGGCGGCGCCGCTTCGTCGGTGGCTACCGGTGCCAGCTCGGCTGACCTGGACTTTGCCTCGGTACAGCGCGAAAACCCGGAAATGGAGCGCCGTTGCCAAGAGGTCATCGACCGCTGCTGGCAGCTGGGTGACAACAACCCGATCGCCTTCATCCACGACGTGGGCGCGGGCGGTATCTCCAACGCTTTCCCCGAGCTGGTCAACGACGGTGGCCGTGGTGGCCGCTTCGAGCTGCGTAACGTGCCCAATGACGAGCCGGGCATGGCCCCGCACGAAATCTGGAGCAACGAATCGCAAGAGCGTTACGTGCTGGCCGTCAGCGCGGTCGACTTCGAGCGTTTCCAGGCCATCTGCGAGCGTGAGCGTTGCCCGTTTGCCGTGGTCGGTGAAGCAACCGAAGAGCCGCACCTGACCGTAAGCGACAGCCACTTCGGCAACACGCCTGTGGACATGCCGCTGGACGTGCTGCTGGGCAAGCCGCCGCGCATGCACCGCTCGGTTACCCGCGAGGCCGAGCTGGGCGATGACTTCGACCCGAGCGAGCTGGACCTGGACAATGCCGTGCAGCGCGTGTTGAACCACCCGGCCGTGGCCAGCAAGAGCTTCCTGATCACCATTGGCGACCGTACCATCACCGGCCTGGTTGCCCGCGACCAGATGGTCGGCCCGTGGCAGGTACCGGTCGCTGACTGCGCCGTCACCGCCACCAGCTTCGACGTCTACACCGGTGAAGCCATGGCCATGGGCGAGCGCACCCCGCTGGCGCTGCTGGATGCCCCGGCGTCCGGGCGCATGGCCATCGGTGAAACCCTGACCAACCTGGCGGCTTCGCGCATCGAGAAACTGTCCGACATCAAACTGTCGGCCAACTGGATGTCCGCCGCCGGTCACCCGGGTGAAGATGCCCGCCTGTACGACACCGTCAAGGCTGTCGGCATGGAGCTGTGCCCGGAGCTGGGCATTACCATTCCGGTCGGCAAAGACTCGATGTCGATGAAGACCAAGTGGAGCGATGAGGGTGGCGAGAAGAGCGTCACCTCGCCAATGTCGCTGATCATCACCGGCTTCGCCCCGGTCACCGACATTCGCAAGACCCTGACCCCTGAACTGCGCATGGACAAGGGCGAGACCGACCTGATCCTGATCGACCTGGGCCGTGGCAAGAACCGCATGGGCGCCTCGATCCTGGCGCAGACCTACGGCAAGATTGCTGCCCAGGCACCGGACGTGGACGACGCCGAAGACCTCAAGGCCTTCTTTGCCGTGATCCAGGGGCTGAACGCCGACGGCCACCTGCTGGCCTACCACGACCGCTCCGACGGCGGCCTGATCACCACCGTGCTGGAAATGGCCTTCGCCGGCCACTGCGGCCTGGACCTGCAACTCGACCCACTGACTGACAACCGTAAAGACGTACCGGCCATCCTCTTCAACGAAGAGCTGGGTGCGGTTATCCAGGTTCGCCAGGATGCCACCCCGGACGTGCTGGCGCAGTTCAGCGCGGCTGGCCTGGGCGAGGAGTGCGTCGCGGTGATCGGCAAGCCGGTCAACAACGCCGAAGTGTCCATCAGCCTGAACGGCGAAGTGCTGTTCGACGACGACCGTCGCATGCTGCAGCGTCAGTGGGCCGAGACCAGCTACCAGATCCAGCGCCTGCGCGACAACGCTGACTGCGCCGACCAGGAATTCGACCTGCTGCTCGAGGAAGACAACCCAGGCCTGTCGGTCAAGCTGGGCTTCGACGTCAACGACGACATCGCTGCGCCGTACATCAAGAAGGGCGTGCGCCCGCAAGTGGCCATCCTGCGCGAGCAGGGCGTCAACGGCCAGGTCGAGATGGCCGCTGCCTTCGACCGTGCCGGCTTCGCCGCCATCGACGTGCACATGAGCGATATCCTGGCGGGCCGTGTCGACTTCGAGGCCTTCAAGGGCCTGGTCGCCTGCGGTGGCTTCTCTTACGGTGACGTGCTGGGTGCCGGTGAAGGCTGGGCCAAGTCGGCGCTGTTCAACGCCCGTGCCCGTGATGCGTTCCAGGCCTTCTTCGAGCGTACCGACAGCTTCGCCCTGGGCGTGTGCAACGGTTGCCAGATGATGTCCAACCTGCACGAGCTGATCCCGGGCACCGAGTACTGGCCGCACTTCGTGCGTAACCGCTCGGAGCAGTTCGAGGCTCGCGTTGCCATGGTCGAGGTGCAGAAGTCCAACTCGATCTTCCTGCAGGGCATGGCCGGTTCGCGCATGCCGATCGCCATCGCTCACGGTGAAGGCCATGCCGAGTTCGCCAATGAAGCGGCACTGCTGGAAGCCGACCTGTCCGGTTGTGTGGCCCTGCGCTACGTCGACAACCACGGCAAGGTCACCGAAGCCTACCCGGCCAACCCGAACGGCTCGCCGCGTGGTATCACCGGCCTGACCAGCCGCGACGGCCGCGTGACCATCATGATGCCGCACCCGGAGCGCGTGTTCCGCGCCGTGCAGAACTCCTGGCGCCCGGATGAGTGGCAGGAAGATGCCGCGCTGATGCGTATGTTCCGCAACGCGCGGGTGTGGGTGAACTAAGGCGTGTACAAGCTCGCCTTCTTTGTCCCCGCCAGCCATGTCGAGGTGGTCAAGGCCGCTGTGTTCGCTGCTGGTGGCGGGCGCATCGGCGACTATGACCACTGCGCCTGGCAAACCTTGGGCCAGGGCCAGTTCCGCCCGTTGGACGGCAGCCAGCCGTTCCTCGGGCAAGCCGGTCAGGTCGAGGTGGTGGAGGAGTGGAAGGTAGAGCTGGTGGTGGCTGACGAGCTGATTGCCCAGGCTGTCGCAGCGCTGAAGCAAAGCCACCCGTACGAGACGCCAGCCTATGAGGTCTGGCGGCTCGCCGAGTTCTAGACCGCATCAAGGCCATCGTTGGCGAGCCAGCGCCCACAGGGATATCACCCTTTTCAGATCCTGTGATATCCCTGTGGGCGCTGGCTTGCCGGCGATAGGGCCCTGTCAGTCAGCCACCATCTCCTTGCCTTGTTCAGGCTGCTTCAACATTCCACACGCCAGCAACCCCACCTCGAACAGCACCCACATCGGCACCGCCAGCATCGTCTGCGAAAACACATCCGGTGGCGTCAAAATCATCCCCATCACAAAGCACCCGACGATCACGTAGGGCCTGCTGCGCCGCAATGTGGCCACATCCGCCAACCCCACCCAGACAACGATGAACGTTGCCACCGGGATCTCGAACGCCAGCCCGAATGCCAGGAACAGCGCCAGGATAAAGTCCAGGTACTGGCTGATATCGGTCATCATCGCCACACCGTCCGGCGTCACGCTGGCAAAGAAACCGAACATCATCGGGAATACCAGGAAGAACGCGAACGCCATGCCGGCATAGAACAGCACGATGCTCGACACCAGCAGTGGCAGGGCAATGCGCCGCTCACGGCGGTACAGCCCCGGTGCCAGAAAGCCCCATGCCTGGTGCAGTAGCAGCGGCATGGCGATGAACAGTGCGCACATTGCGGTCAGCTTGAACGGCGTCAGAAACGGCGAGGTGACGCTGGTGGCGATCATGCTGGCGCCTTCCGGCAAAAAGCGCCGCAGCGGTTCGGAGATGAGCGTGTACCACGTCTGGGCGAAGGGGAACAGGCCGGCGAATACCAGGGCCACCAGTGCCAGGCAACGCACCAGGCGTTTGCGCAGGTCCCGCAGGTGTTCGGTCAGCGGCATGCTGGCTGTCGGGTCCATGGCAATACTCATGAGGCGTTTTCCTTGGGGGCGGCGACCGTGGTGGCATCATTGGCCGGCACCGTGTTCAGGCTGATGCCCTGGCGTATTTCCTGTTCCAGGCGCTGCAGCGGTGCGCTGTCGAGGTTGGGCAACTCGATTTCGCGTTCTACCTGCGTGCGCAAGGCGTACATGGCCCGGCGTGCCTGGCCCAGGCCGCGCCCGAGGGTGCGCGCTGCAACCGGCAGGCGCTCCGGGCCCAGCACCAGCAGCGCGACGACGCCCACCAGCAGCAGCTCGCTGAAGCCTACCTCGAACATCAGGCCTGACGGTCCGCTTGAGGCTGCTGCGCGGCTTGGCCGGTCAGCGGGGCCTGTTGCTGAACCTGCGCCTGGCCAGTTGCGCTGGCGTCAGTGTCGCCGCCCATGGACTTGCGAAAACCCTGGATCGCCTCGCCCACATCGCTGCCCAGGCCCTTGAGGCGCTTGGTACCAAACAGCAGGAATACGATCAGCAGTACGATCACCAGTTGCCAGATTCCAATGCCACCCATTGCCACCACTCCTGTAAGGTCATGAAAAGGAAGGGCAATCCTGCCTCGTGCAGATGACGCGCAGATGACGGACTGGCATTGCCATCTACCTGCAACACACCGCGTGTTGACTGGCGTCTTTATTCTGCGAGCGAGGCACGCACGGATGGGTGGCAGGCAACAGCAGGGTGCGGCCCTGCTGATGGTGATGGTGGTGCTGGCAATGCTGGCGGCGGGCATGGCCTGGTTGGTGGAAGATGGCCGGCGCCAGGTGGATGAAGTGCGCCTGCTGCACCAGCGCATACAGGTGCGGGCTATGGAGCAGGCCGGCCTGGCCTATGCCGAGCAGGCTCTGCGCGACCCCGCCTGGCGGCTTAGCCCGCTGTTCTGGCAGGCCTTGCGGGGGCAGCCGCTGAATTACGACTTTGGCGCCGGGCAGGCGCAGCTGCGGGTGCGCGACCAGCACACCTGCTTCAACGTCAATGCGCTGCTGGGTGCCGATGGCGAGCGCGCCGAGCGCCAATTGCGTCACCTGCTGGGCGACGACATGGCCGCCGAACGCCTGGTCGATGCGCTGGCCGACTGGCTCGACGCCGACAGCGACACCCGCCTGCAGGGCGCCGAAAGTGCCCAGTACCTGCGCCAGCAACCGCCGCGCCTGGCGGCCAACCAGCCGATGCTCGACACCAGCGAACTGAACCTGTTGCTGGAGCCGGACGCCAGCCGCCAAGCGCGTTATCCGATGCTGTGCGCCTTGCCCGAGATCACCGGCTGGCGTCTGAACGCCAATGCGCTCGGGCTGGAGCACCTCCCGTTGCTGGAAGCGCTGTACGAAGGGCGCTATTCGCGGTCGCTGCTCAGCCGCATCATCAGCGGGCGGCCGGCGTCGGGGTATGTGGATGCGGCCGCGTTGCGCCAGGCGCTAGGGGCGGTGGATGACGAAACGTTTGAACGGCTGAGTGAGGGTTTGCTGCTCAACAGCGGGTACTTCCTGCTGCAGCTGTCGTTCGAGGAAGAGGGGCGGGTGATACGCAGCGAGTTTCAGGTGGAGGCGCTGGGAGTGGTGCAATGGCATGCCCGGGTGCCGGCGCAGCAGGTGCGGGTGCGTAGCCGGGAGCCGATGGCCTGGTAGGGCTCGATATTGCCGGGGCTGCTTTGCAGTCCTTTCGCCGGCAAGCCAGCTCCCCCAGGAAACCAAGGCATTCATGGCCTGTGATATCGCTGTGGGAGCTGGCTTGCCGACGAAAGGGCCGCAAAGCGGGCCCGTAAACAGCTCGATCAGGCAGTCCCGATCTCCCCGCCATCAATCCGCTGAATCACCACCGTCGAAGCCCGCGGCCTTACCTTGGTTCCGGCCGGCGCAGCATCGATCGCCTTGTCGGTATACGGCCAGTTCCCCGGGTGCTGAATGTTCACGAACAAGGTCTTGTTGTCCGGGGTAAAGGCAATCCCGGTCACTTCGCAGTCATTCGGCCCAACGAAGAAGCGGCGCAGGTCCACCTGGTTCTGTGCGTTCACCGGCACCTGCTTGCCGGTGGCGTCCACCAGGTCGGTAGGGATCACCGCCAGCAGTTGGTCGTTGGTGTAATCGGTGAGGGTGCTCTCGCCGTTGTCGGTCTCGAACCACAACACGCCACGGCTATCGAAACTCATGCCGTCGGGGCTGGCGAACTGGTTCAGTTCGGTCAGGCCGGAGCGGTTGATGTCGGCGGTACCGGCCGCGTTGGCGCCGAACACGAAGATGTCCCAGGTAAAGCTCAACTGGTCGTCGCTGTCATGCCAGCGAATGATATGGCCGTGGCGGTTCGGGCCGCGCGGGTTGGCCGCATCGACCTTCTCCGGGGTGCGCGCGCTGTTGTTGGTCAGGGTCAGGTACACATCGCCATTCAGCGGGTTGACCGTGGTCCATTCCGGGCGGTCCATCGGTGTTGCACCCACGGCATCGCCGGCACCCCGGGTGTTGAGGATGATGCCCGGCAGGTCACCATACAGCGCACCCAAGGTGCTACCGCCCGTGGTGGCAGTGGCCACATCCAGCAGCAGCCATACACCGGTGCCATCGGCATTGAAGCGGGCCACGTAGAGTTTGCCCTGGTCCAGGTACTTGGCGCCGGTGGCCAGGCGGTCCGCCGGAGTGGCGTCGGCGGCATCCCACACGGCGGTGGACACCCACTTGTACAGGTACTCATTGTTCGAGTCGTCACCCATGTACCACACCAGCGGCTTGCCGGCGACAGGCAGGCCTGGTGCGCAGCCCTCGTGGCGGAAACGGCCCAGGGCGGTGCGCTTGGTGGCCAGGGTGCTGCTGTTGTACGGGTCGATCTCGACGATATAGCCGTAGGTGCTGGCTTCGTTGCGGTAGTCGTCGGTAGCGCTGGCGCCCTTGACGGTCACATCGAAACGGGCGAATTCGTCAGCCACTTCAGTGCTGTCACCGGCAGCGCTTTCCCACTTGTACTGGCCGCTGGAGGTGCCTACGCCAATGCGGCGCTGGTCTTCGGGGCGGGTGCCCTTGTTGACGAAGATGCCCGGCCAGTTCTCTTCACAGGTCAGGTAGGTGCCCCACGGGGTATAGCCGTTGCCGCAGTTGTTGTTGGTACCGCGGCAGTGGGTACCGGCGGTGGAGTATTTGGTCTTGACGTGGTCGGTGCCGCGCAGCGGGCCGGTGATTTCCATGCGCGAAGCCGTGGTGAAGCGGCGGTTCAACGGGTCGTTGTCGACCACTTGCCAGCGGCCGCTGACTTTCTGCAGGCGTACCACGCCAGCGCCATGGGCATTGATTTCCTTGCGCACCTCCTCGACCGGGCGCTTGCCGTTGACATCGGTGGTCGGGCCGGCCGGGTGCAGGGCGGCGGTGTCGATGTACTCGAAGTTGATCGCCAGCAGGCCGTCTTCCGAGCTGCCGTTGATAGGGAAGAAGTGCATGCCGTCATGGTGCATGCCCATGGCGTTGGCCTGGTCGGTCGAGGTGTTGCTGCCGTCGGGCTTCCATGGGTTGGCGTTGCTGTTCAGTGGCGTGCCCCAGGGCGCCAGCACGTAGGCGCTGTAGCCGGCGGCAACCACGCAGGCGTCGGTACGCGAGCCGGGGATGGACTGGAAGCCCAGTGCCAGTTTCGGCACCTCTGGCTCGGTGACAGGCGGCTCGGTCACCGGTGGTTCGGTGACCGGATCATCGTGATCGGAACCACCACCGTCGAAGCAGCCTGTCAGGCCGGTACCGGCGATCATGGCGATGGCGGCGCCCAGGCTGCCGCGCATCACGCTGCGGCGGCTCAGGTAGGCGTCCATGACATTGGCCATCGGCATGTTGCCGCTGTGGTTCCGGTCCAGGTTGTCGCCGGTATCTCGACTCATCAGGGTGTCCTTGTAGTGGCTGAGTTAGAGGAACCCGCGACTTTAGGGGGGAAATATGATGATTGATTGGCAGAAATGTTAAGGGGCTTTTAAAACGGCGCGCTCTTAGAAATTGCGCTTACAGATCAATTTGGAATTGCTGTCGGATTTCTGCCATCAAACTGTAATGCCAACGCCGCAACATCCGGGGCCCTGAATGGTGCGAAAAAGGATGGCGGGTGCGATGGCGAGCAGTGTGCACAGGCGCGAAGTGATCGGCTGGATGGGTGTCGGGGCATTGGCACCGCTGCTCGGCGCCTGTTCCGCCTTCCCTGGGCAGCAGGGCGGCAACGCCCGGCTCGACGTGCTGTACGTGGCCGATACCCTCGATGCCCGCCAACCCGGCCAGGCCGTGGTGCCAGCCACCCGCCTGGGGCCGGTCAGCCACCTGGGCCGCGCGCCGTGGATGACCGGTAGCAGCGCCAGCCTGGCCTACCCGCAGCTGGCGCCGCTGCTCGATGCCAGCCAGGCAACATCAGCCCAGCTCGGCGGCTATGCGGTGCTGGCGGCCCTGCTGGAGCAACTGCGCGGCGAGGCCGGCGCAGGCAACAGCCTGACCCTGGAGAATGGCCAGGGCTGGAACGGCAGTGGGCTGGCCTACCTGACCCAGGGCGAGAGCGGGGTGCAGGGCAGCCAACTGCTGGGTATCGAAGCGCGGGTCAGCAGTGACGAGCGTGTGCTGTGGCCACAACGCAGCACAGGGCTGTATCGCCAGGCGGGTGCAGTTAGCCTCGGCGCCGGCCTGGCGGACGGGCAACGCCAGGCCCTGGGCCTGGAAGCCTTGCACGTCTTCGAGCGCGGCGGCGCCCGGGTTGCCGTGGTCGGCGTGACCGACCCCTACGCCCAAGACCAGAAAGCCTCTCTCAAACAGTGGTACCAGTCACTTCAGCCGGTCTTCGAGCAGGCCCGGCGCGAGGCCGACCTGGTGGTGGCCATGGCCGATGTCGGCACCGGCCCCGGCCTTTGGCTGGCCGAGCGTGTGCCCCACATCGATGTGCTGTTGTGCGCCCGTGGCCAGGACCTGTGGCCGGCGCCCGTCGAGGTAACCCAAGCCAGTGGTCGCCGGGTACCGGTGCTGTTCGCCGGTTGCCGGGGCAGCGGTGCGTTCCGCCTGCGCTGCCAGCGTGTGGCCGGGCAGTGGCACTTCGACGGGCGTTTTTTCCCGGCCTTTGAACAACAACTGGCGCCTGCCGCGCAGCTGCGCGTCGCGCCATTGCAGGCAGAGCTGCGCCAGCAACGTGCCGGCCATGCGGCGTGGCTCGACCAACCGCTGGCCCGTGCGCCTCAGGCCTTGTGGCGCCGCGATACCCGTGGCGGTAGCTGGGACCGCCTGCTGCATCAAGCCTTGGCCGATGACAGCAGCATGCCCGTGCTGTTGCCGGGCCTGCGTTACGACTACCCGCTGCCCGCAGGTGCATCGATCACACGCGAACACCTGATCAGCCTCACCGGTGGCTACCCGGCGCCGGTGGTCGAAGCGCCGGCCCGGCAAGTGGAGCAAGTGCTGGAGAACGCGGCAGAGCAGCTGTTCGGTGACCCGCTGTTGCTGGACAACAGCCAGGATCTGCCCCGCTGGCAGAGCCAGGCTTGGCGCGTCAGCTACAGCCCGCAAGGCAAGCGCGTCACTGGGCTGGAGCCAGTGCAGGGCCTGTGCCGCACCTTCGGCCTGCAGTTTGAAAGCCAGGCCGGCGAACCCCTGTGGCAACGGGTCGAAGCCTGGCTCGCCCGGCAGCGTGGCGACTGGCAGTTGGCATCGCTGCCACTGCCCGAAGTGCGTTACGTGCAGGGGCATCCGGGCTGGCACCCACGGCAGTTGGCCTCGTGACGCTGGCCTCGCGCGTTTTCACCGGCGCTGGCCTGACCCTGGCCGGTTGGCTAGCCGCCCAGTGCGTGCTGCAACTGAGCCGCCAGCCGCAACCGGCCATCGCGCCGGTGGCCGCCGCCAACCCGCTGCCCGGGCTGATGGTCGGGCACTGGCAAGCGCCCATCGACGATGGCGCCATCGCCATTACCCGCCTGCCATTGCACTACCTCGGCGGCCTCAGGGCGCAGCCGCTGTCTTCCAGCGTAGTGGTGCTGCGCTACGGCCAGCAGGTGCGCACCCTGGCCCGCGGTCAGCGCCTGGCGCCGGGGATCGTGCTGCAGGACATCGACACCGATGGCCTGATTTTCAACAACCAGGGGCGGCGTGAACGCTTGCCCTGGCCGCCACGCCCCGCCGTGACCGGCTTCAAGCGGCAAGGATGAACGATGCCTGTTAGATACTGCGTGGCCGCCGTGTTGAGCCTGGCCCTGGCCACAGGCCTGCCTGAGGCCCGCGCCGAAGAGCCAGTGTTCGATGAAAATGGTACGCCGATGTACGAGGTGAACTTCGTCGACACCGAACTGGGCGAATTCATCGACAGCGTGTCGCGCATCACCGGCACCACCTTCATCGTCGACCCCCGGGTCAAGGGCAAGGTCACCGTGCGCACCGTTGACCTGCACGACGCCGATGCCATCTACGACATCTTCCTGGCGCAGTTGCGCGCCCAGGGCTACGCCACCGTCGACCTGCCCAACGGCAGCGTGAAGATTGTCCCCGACCAGGCCGCGCGCCTGGAGCCGGTGCCGGTGGAGGCGGGTGGGCAGCAGGGCGAGGGCAGTGACAGCGTGGCAACTCGGGTATTCAATGTGCGCAACGCCGCCAGCGAGCAGGTGCTGGGGATCCTCAAACCGCTGATCGACCCACGGGTGGGGGTGATCACCCCGTACCCGGCGGCGCACCAGCTGGTGGTAACCGACTGGCGCAGCAACCTGGACCGTATCGCCAGCTTGCTGCGCCAGCTTGACCGCCCTCAGGAAGCACCCGGCAGCGGCAGTACCCAAGTCATCTACCTGCGGCACGCCAACGCAGGTGAAGTGGTCAAGGTGCTGCGCGGGCTTGGTCAGGAAGGCATGGCGCCGGCTGAAGGCACGGGCGAAGGCGAGGCCAAGGACCGGCCGGTGATGGCCGCTGCCGGTGCCCCGGGCATCCGTCTGGAGTATGAAGAAGGCACCAACGCCGTGGTCATGGTCGGCCCCGACAGCGAGCTGGCCGCCTACCGCACCATCGTTGAACAGCTGGACATCCGCCGCGCCCAGGTCGTGGTGGAGGCCATCATCGCCGAGGTGTCCGATAGCAGCGCCCAGGAGTTGGGCGTGCAATGGCTGTTTGCCGACGAAAAATTCGGGGCCGGCATCGTCAATTTCGGCAGCAATGGGGTAAACATCGCCAACATTGCCGGGGCTGCTGCCGGCGGTGACAACCAGGCCCTTGGCGACCTGTTGTCCGCGACTACCGGCGCCACGGCGGGCATCGGCCATTTCGGCGGCGGGTTCAACTTTGCCATGCTGGTCAATGCGCTGAAGGGCAAGAGCGGCTTCAACCTGCTGTCCACGCCTACCCTGTTGACCCTGGACAATGCCGAAGCATCGATCCTGGTCGGCCAGGAAGTGCCGTTCGTTACCGGCTCGGTGACGCAAAACAACGCCAACCCCTACCAGACCATCGAGCGCAAAGAAGTCGGGGTGAAGCTGCGCATCAAGCCGCAGATCAACATCGACAACAGCGTGCGCCTGGACATTGTCCAGGAAGTGTCGTCGATCGCCGAGTCCAGCGCGGCCAGTGACGTCATCACCAACAAGCGCGAGATCAAGACCAAAGTCATGGTGGAAGACAATGGCCTGGTCATTCTCGGCGGCCTGATCAGCGACGAGTTGAGCACCAGCAACCAGCGCGTGCCGCTGCTCGGTGACATCCCTTACCTGGGCCGGCTGTTCCGCTCCGATGCCAGCAAAAACACCAAGCAGAACCTGATGGTGTTCATCCGCCCGCGCATTCTGCGGGACGGGCCGAGCCTGGCCGGGCTCAGCGAAGAAAAATACCGCACCTTGCAGCAGACCACGCCATTGCAACTGCCGGACCTTGCCGAGGGCACGCCGCTGTTGCAGGTATTCCCCTCCAGCCGCGCGCGCCTCGAAGGCGGTGCCTGGTGATGCTGCCCTATCGCCAGGCGCGGCAGAGCGGGGTGGCCATGACCACCACGGAACAGGGCTGGCAGCTGTGGCTGCGGCCCGACGCCGACAGTGCCCAGGTGCAGGAGCTGCTGCGGGTGCATGGCCAGCCGTGCAGGCTCGAATACCTGGAACCTGCCGTGTTCGATGAGCGCCTCGGCCAGCTGTACCAGGCTGGCGATGGCGCCACTGAAGCGCTGATCGAAGGCATTGGCGACCAGGTCGACCTGGACAGCCTGATGAGCGAGATGCCGCAGATCGAAGACCTGCTGGAAAGCGATGACGAAGCCCCGGTAATCCGCCTGATCAATGGTCTGTTCGGCCAGGCCCTGCGCCTGCGTGCCTCGGATATCCATATCGAAACCTTCGAGCAAAGCCTGGTGGTGCGCCTGCGGGTCGATGGCCACCTGCGCGAAGTGTTGCGCCCGCCACGTGCGCTGTCGGCCATGCTGGTGTCGCGGATCAAAGTCATGGCACGCCTGGATATCGCCGAGAAGCGCCAGCCCCAGGACGGCCGTATTACCCTGCGCGCGGCAGGGCGTGAGGTGGATGTGCGGGTTTCGACCCTGCCCGGCATTCATGGCGAGCGCGTGGTCATGCGTGTGCTCGACAAGCAGGCCAGCTTGCTGGCGCTGGGCAACCTGGGTATGCCGCCCTCGGTATTGCAAGGCCTGCGCAGCTGCCTGGCCCGCCCCAATGGCATCGTGCTGTCCACCGGCCCGACCGGTTCAGGCAAGACCACCACCCTGTACGCCAGCCTCAACAGCCTCAACGATGGCAGCCGCAACATCCTCACTGTCGAGGACCCGGTGGAATACGCCATCGCCGGCATCGGCCAGACCGCTATCAACCCGCGTGCGGGGCTGACCTTTGCCAGTGGCCTGCGTGCGATTCTGCGCCAGGACCCGGACGTGATCATGCTCGGCGAAATCCGTGACCAGGAAACCACGCAGATCGCCGTGCAGGCCAGCCTGACCGGCCACCTGGTGCTGTCCACCCTGCACACCAACAGTGCCGTGGGCGCGGTGACCCGCCTGCGCGACATGGGCATCGAACCGTTCCTGATTGCCTCGTGCCTGCGTGGGGTGCTGGCCCAGCGCCTGGTGCGGCGCCTGTGCAGTTGCGCCGTAGCGCAGCCGCTGCAACATGCCGAGCGTGGCCTGTGGCCGGAACTGGCGGCGCTGGGTAGCAGCTACCACCCGGTGGGCTGCGAGCTGTGCCAGGGCAGCGGCTATGTCGGGCGCGTGGGCCTGTACGAATTCATCGAGCTGGATGCCGGGCTGATCGGCTTGCTGTATGACGGCGCCAGTGAACTGGCCATGCAGGATTACCTGGCCGAACGCCGGCAGAGCCTGGTCGCGATGGCCAGCGACTGCCTGGCCCGTGGCGAGACCAGCCTGGCCGAAGTGCTGCGCGTGGTGCAGGGCTAACCCATGCCGACCTATCGCTACCTGGCCGTGGACCTCACCGGCAAGACCCGCAAGGCCAGCCTGCAGGCTGACAGCGAACGCCATGCGCGCCAGTTGCTGCGCGAGCAGGGCCTGTTTGCCCGCCAGTTGCAGCGCCAGGACATCAGCAACCGGCAACCCCGGCGCCAGCGTCTGAGCCAGCCCCAACTGTGTGAGCTAACCCGTCAATTGGCGACGCTGACCGGTGCCGGCATCCCCTTGGTCGATGCCTTGGCCACCCTTGAACGCCAACTGCGCCAGCCGGCCCTGCACAGTGTGCTGGTGGCCCTGCGCGGCGCTCTCGCCGAAGGCCTGGGCCTGGCCCGCAGCCTGGCCCGCCAGGGGGCGCCGTTCACTGGCTTGTACTGCGCGTTGGTCGAGGCCGGCGAACGCTCCGGACGCCTGGCACAGGTGCTGACCCGGCTGGCCGACCACCTGGAACAGGTGCAACGGCAACAACACAAGGCGCGTACTGCGCTGATCTACCCCACCGTATTGATGGGCGTATCGCTTGCCGTGGTCATCGGCCTGATGACCTTTGTCGTGCCCAAGCTCACCGAACAGTTTGCCCACGCCGGGCAAAGCCTGCCGCTGATTACCGCGTTGCTGATCGGCCTGAGCCAGGGGCTGGTGCACGCCGGGCCCTGGTTGCTGGGGTTGGCGCTATTGACGGGTGGGCTTGGCACCTGGCTGCTGCGCAAGCCGCACTGGTGCCTGCGCCGTGACCACTTGCTGCTGCGCTTGCCGCGTATCGGCAGCCTGTTGCAGGTGCTGGAAAGCGCACGCCTGGCGCGCAGCCTGGCGATTCTCAGCGGCAGTGGCGTGGCCCTGCTCGAAGCCTTGCAAGTGGCCACCGAAACCGTCGGCAACCGGCGCATACGCCTGGCCATGGAGCAGGTGCGCCAGCAAGTGCAGGGCGGCACCAGCCTGCACCGTGCCCTGGATGCCAGCCAGCAATTCCCGCCGCTGCTGGTGAACATGGTCGGCAGCGGCGAGGCCAGCGGCACCCTGGCCGACATGCTCGAGCGTGTGGCCGACGATCAGGAGCGTGGCTTTGCGCGCCAGGTGGATACCGCCATGGCACTGTTCGAACCCCTGATGATCCTGGTGATGGGCGCCGTGGTGCTGTTCATCGTGCTGGCGGTGCTGCTGCCGATCATGCAACTCAACCAGGGCCTGCAACTGTGAATACAAGGAGCACTGCCATGCAGCATCGACGTAACCGCCAGCGCGGTTTCACCCTCATGGAAATCATGGTGGTGATCTTCATCATCGGCCTGCTGATCGCCGTGGTTGCACCCAGCGTGCTGGGCAACCAGGACAAAGCCATGAAGCAGAAGGTAATGGCCGACCTGGCCACCCTGGAGCAGGCGCTGGACATGTACCGGCTGGACAACCTGCGCTTCCCCAGCAGCGAGCAGGGCCTGGCCGCACTGGTGAAAAAACCTAGCCAGGAACCGCTGCCGCGGGCCTGGCGCAGCGACGGCTATGTGCGACGCCTGCCGCAAGACCCGTGGGGCACCCCGTACCAGTACCGCATGCCCGGTGAACATGGCCGGGTTGATGTGTACTCGCTGGGTGCAGATGGCCAGCCAGGCGGCGAAGGCCAGGATGCCGACCTGGGTAACTGGGCGCTGTAAGGGTGCGCCGTCAGCGGGGCTTCAGCCTGATCGAATTGCTGGTGGTGCTCGCCATCGCCGGGCTGATGACAGGCCTGGCAGTGGTCGGCCTCGGCGGTAGCCAGGCCCGTGTCGATCAGGCCCTGCAACGCCTGGCCAGCGAAACTCGCGCCCAGGCCGCGCTGGCCCGGCATGCCGGGCAACTGCGGGGCCTGCGCTGGAATGGCCGACGCCCGGAGTTCGTGCGGCGTGAGGGGAATGCCTGGGTGGTCGAAGCGGTCGGGCTGGGCGACTGGCCCAAGGGCCTGCACCCGGACTGGCCCGCCAGCCCGCAGCCCCACTTGCTGTTTACCCCGCATGGCTGGGCACAGCCGGGCAGCGTGCGCTGGCGCTGGGCCGATGGCAGCCAGCAATGGGCCTGGAGCCGCGATGGCCGTTTACAGGTCGTGGTTGCACCATGAAGCGACGCCAGCGTGGCTTCACCTTGCTGGAGGTCACTGTGGCCTTGGCGATCGCCGCTGTGCTGGCGGTGATCACCAGCCAGGTCCTGCGTCAGCGCCTGGCCGTGCAGCACAACCTGCAACAACACCGCCTTGGCCTGTTGTGTGCCCGCGAACTGCAAACACGCTTCGCCGTCGAGCAATTCTGGCCTGCCGCCAACCCGGTGAGGGGTGAACTGAGCCAGGGTGGCCAGCCGTGTCATTGGCAACTGCAACTGCGCCGCACTGGTGTGCGCGACCTGCGCCGTGGCGAACTGCAACTGTTCGCCGACCGCGACCAGCGCGTGCCACTGGGCCAGTACACCGTGTTTCTGGAGCGCCCATGACAAGCTCGCCACCACTGCTCCTACAAAGGTTCTGTGCAGGCATTGAACCCGAGCATCAATACATGAAGCGCCGCCAGGCGGGCCTTACCCTGATCGAACTGATGGTCGCCCTGGCCCTGACCGTCCTGCTCGGCATCATGCTCGCTGCGTTGGTCAATGGCTGGCTGAAAGTGCGCGAGCGCCTGCAGGTGACCACCCAGGAAACCTCGGTGCTGGACTTTTGCCTGGCCCTTGAGCGGCGTTTCGACAGCCCGGTGCTGCGCCGCGTCTACGACCAGCGTCTGCCGCTGGCCAGCCGCTGGCTGGACTGGCAACCGGCAAGCAACCAGTTGCAGTGGGTTGCCACCACCGGCCTGCCGCAAGCCGAAGGCGGCTCGCGCCTGCAACGCCAGCGCTTGCGCTTCGAGCCCCGTGAGCAGCGCCTGCTGCTGGAAAGCTCGGCCGACCTGTACGCCGCCGCCGCACCGCACTGGGTACAGCGTGAGCGGCTCGACCGGGTCGGTGCCATGAATATCCTTTATTACCAGGGCGGCCGTTGGCTGGCCTGGCCTTCTGACCAGCCTGCGCACCCCGGCCGTGGCGTGCGCCTGGAACTGCAGCGTGATGGAGCACCTTATGTCTGCACCTTCGCCCTCCCGTGGGGGCGCTCATGAAATTTGAATGGCGACAGCGCAGATTTGCTCAGCCGTGGTTGCTGCTGCGCCCGGGTGATGTCTGGCACTGGGCGCTGGCGGACGGTGGCACCGTGCAAAGCCAGGGGCAGGGTGAGCCACCGGCTAACCTGCAAGCCCGGGTTGCCCTGATTCTGCCTGCCGAGGCCTGCAGCCTCTTCCACGTGCCCGCCCCACCCGGGCTCAAGCGTGAGGAGTGGCCGTTGTTGCTCGAAGACCGCTTGCTGCAACCGCCGGACGAAGTCAGCTGCGCGTGCCTGGCCCGTGCGCCGGGGCACCTTCGCTTGCTGGTGGTGGCGCGTGAGCAACTGGACGGCTGGCGCGGGCAGTGTGCCGCATGGGGCTGGCAGGTAGAGCGTTGCTGGGCGGAGTTGCAGTTGCTGCCGGGGCCTGAGGCAGGCACCGCCTGGCATTGGCAGCGCACGCCCGGCATGTCCTTGTACAAAGGGCTGGCCGAGGACGGGCAGGAGCATTGGCTGGCATGGCCGCAAGCACTGGGTGAGACGCCGCAGCAACCGTGGGCGCATCTGCAAAGCGTGCCGCTGAGTGGAAACTGGCCAGGCGCGCTTGCGCCGCTCGACACGATACCCGGCCTGTTCGAGCGTGCACGCAAGGCCCCTTCGTTGCCCGACGTTTCACGCCCGCAGCAACGACTGTTGGCAGCCTGCCTGGTACTGGCGACAGTCTGGGGCGGGCTGTGGTTGAGCCAGCAATGGCGCCAGGCACAACTTTGGCGCGCTCAGGTCATTGCCGTGACGGCCGAGCAGGCCAGCCCACGCCACGCCGCGCAGGCCCTCAAGCGCCTGCGCGAAAGCGAGCTTCAGCAGCAGGTACGCACCCGCCAGCTTGAAGACCTGCAGGCAGCGTTACAGGCCTGGCTGCAGGATCACCCCGGCTGGCGCCTGCAAGCGGTGCGTTTCGACGGCCAGCGCTGGCACTTGCGGCTAGAGGGCGACGGCGCCGCGCCACCCTGGCAGGGCATGGCCAACGCTGCCGGTGCTGCCGTACAGGTACAGGGTGGTGAAGTGGTCTTCGACTTGGGGGTGGCCGCATGAACCGGGCCTGGATGCAGCGCCATCGGCTGAAATTCGCCTGGTTGCTGATTGCCGTGTTGCTGACCTTCCTGGCGGTGCGCGAGGGCTTGGCGCAATGGCGCGAGCTCAGTCAGTGGCGGGGGCTGGCAGAACAAGCCGCCAACCTGCATGGCGGCCCCGGGCTGAACCTGGAACGGCTACGCCAGTCGGCCCAGGCCCGGCAGATCGAACTGGCCGAGGTCGATGTGCAGGGCAACACCTGGCAACTGCAGGGCCGGGTGGCTGATGAGCGGGCCCTGCAAGGCTGGTTGCAAAGCCTGCGCGCAGAAGGCGCACAGCCGCTGCAATGGGGGCTGGAGCTGGATGGCAAGGGATTACGGTTCGATGTGCGGGTGCAGCCATGAACCGCAGAGCGATGGTGTGGGTTCTGCTGGTCTTCGTGCTGACGCTGCTGGTTGAGCTGCCGGCCAATTGGCTGGTGCGTGCGTCCGGCCTGCCAATGCGTGAGGTGAGCGGGAGCCTTTGGCAAGGCCAGGCACATCAGTTAGGGCCAGTCGGGCCGCTGCGCTGGGTGGTGCAGCCTTGGCACTTGCAGGCGGATGCGCAGTTTGGCGTCCAGGGGCAGGGCTGGCAGTTGCACATCGCGGGCTGGCCATGGCGCTGGCAGATGGAGGTTACCGCACGGGGCGCCGAGGCGACGGTGTCCACGGATTATCGTCTGGCGGGTCAGTGGCAGGGCGCGTTGAAGGTGCAGGGGGCAGGGCGGCTATGCCGAGCCAGCGAAGGCCGCGTAACGGTAACCGACCTGGCCCTGAGCGAGCCATGGTCACTGGGCTTGGGGCAGGGCTGGCTGGAGATGGACTGCCACAGTGGGTGGCGGCTTCGTGGGCAACTGGCGCAGCAGGGGCAGCATCAATTGGACGTGGATGCCGACCTCGGGGCGCGCCGGGCAGAGGTGGTATTCGAGCTGCAACCAGAGGCGGCACTGACGCCATTGTTGCGGGGCGCCCAATGGCTCGGGCCCCAGGCGCTGGCGGGGCAGCGAGACCTACGCTGGTAAAACGCAACCTGACGCGGCCCCCGGCAGGGGCGGTTGCTCCTGCCGGGGCCGCTCGACTTGGTCTTGCGCGGCCTGCGCGTGTGCTTCAGTTTTTCTTACCCTGCACACTCGAAGCCCATTGCTCGCTGCGGCTGTAGCCACTGGTCCTCAATACACCCAGGTCCAGCGCATTTTCCCCCTCCGCAGCCCCTTTGCCCTTGGCCATCTCGGCGATGGCCGTGCCCAGGTCCACTGGCGAGTTGGATGCATTGAGCGACACATCCCGGCGATAGTCACTACCGCTGAGCGTTTCCCGGGTGACCGCGTCGGCGTCGAGCACCACGTCGCCCTTGGCCGACTGCACGCGTGCCCCCAGCAACCGGGCATTGCCACCGACCTGCAGGTCGATACCGTCGCGGCCCTTGAGCACGGCCTGATGGGCCACGCCGTCGCGCTGCACATGCGACACGTCAAGGCTGAAGGTTGGCGAGAACCCAGGCTCAGCCTTGCTCAGGGCCGGACCGGCCTTTTTCTCGACCTTGCTCGCCAACGGCCCTGCCATCGAAGTGGCTGCGTTGACATAGCCCTGCGGGTTTTTCTCCTGGCTGAGCCTGGCATCGCCGTTCACACTCAGGGTATCGACGCTGTCCTTGCGGCTGGCGATGTACAGGTCTCCGTCGATCGCGCCACCGATGTGCCCCGCTTCCAGGCTTGTGCCCTCGATCCGGGTGTCGCTGAGGCTTTTCAGGTCGATGCGCTCGGCGCGCAGGTCACTGGCATTCCAGGTGAGGTTGTCGCGCTTGTCGAGTGCCACCTTCAGGCGACCATGTACGCCGCGTGTGTCGAGTGCGCCCTGGGCGATGTTGAAACCGGCACCGGCGGTGATGTCGAGGTTGTCGCGTTGCTCCTGGTTGGAGGAGGCCTCCACCCGCATGCCGCCATTCGGGGTCTCGAGGCTGATCTGCCCGGCCGTGGCCTGCAGGCCTTGCAGGTGCAGGGCGACGTCCTCGCGGGCATTGCTGCTCAGGGTCAGTGTGCCGTTGCTTGCAAACTGGGCATCGACCGCCTGCCGCGCATTTTCGTTCTGCTTGCCGTGGCTGAAGTGGCCGCCTATGGCGCCCCCCTTGGTCTCGCCTGCCTTCACCGCCAGCTCCAGGCCGCCGCCCAGCTTGGCGCCGGTGGCTTGCTGGGTATTGCTGGCGGCCTTGACCTGCAGCTGGCCACCACTTTGCACCAGAATGTCGCCGGTCTTGGCCGCTCGGCTGCCAATGCGGGTGCCTTCGAGCATCAGGTCGCCTGTGCTGGTCAGCTGCACCTCGCCTTTGGCGTCGATTTGCGCCACTTGGGCCTTGGTCTGCGTGCTCAGCTGTTGGCCGTGGTCGAGATAGCCACGGCCATCGACACCGGTGCTGCCTGGTCGATTGCCGACTTTGGTCCAGGCATTGCCGTCGAGCTGGCGTGACTGCTGTTCGGCCTGGTCGGTCGCCTGCAGCAGGGCCAGCGAGCCGGCACTGTGCATGACCACGCTGCCTTCACCGCCATCGATGCGGGCGCCTTCGTAGCGGCCATCGCTCCCCAGCTGGACCTGGATACCCTGTTGCCCGTAGAGGCTGCCCGGCACAGCCGTGCTGGCGCTATCCTTTTTATCCAGCGACCCGCCTTTGCCTGCCACGCGCACATTCAGGTCCTTGCCGGTGCTGGTGTCCAGGCGTGCGTCGCCGCCATAGGCCAGACGTTGTACGCTGGTTTCCTCACTGTTCCTGGCGGCGCGCAAATCATGTTGCTGCGCCTCGATCTTCAGCGAGCCGGCAGTGGCCCGCCATTGGGTGCCCTGGTCTGCAAGGGCGTCGGCCTTGACCTCGGCCTTGGCCCCTGACAGCTCGCTCACCTGGGCAAAACCACGGCGCTGGTTTTCCAGGCGCTTGAGGTGCTCGACGGTCATGTCGGCACCTGCGCTGGGCAGCGCCATGGCATCTTCGGGCGAGGCCTGCTGGAAGCGAGCGGCTTCCTCACCCAGTACCAGGCGTTCGATGGGGCGGGTCAGGTCGCGGTACTCGACACTCGCGCCCAGGCTGCCCGACCAGTCGTCACGGCGCTGCTCATGCGCCTGGGTATCCTGCACCGCGCGGTTGTCGATGCGTTTTGCGGTCACCTGCAAGGTGTTGCCGGCCTTGACGCGTGCGGCCTCGGTGACCAGGTCGTCGCTGCGCAATTCAAGATCGCCGCTGGCTTGCAACTCGCTGCGCTGCACCTTGCTTTCGCGCTCAGTCCGCACCTCGCGGTTGTGATGGCCTTCGAACGCGCTGCCCAGCCGGTCGATGCCGCCGGTTACCGTCAAACCGCCACCACTGTGGGTGGTACTGGTGGTCGCGTCGCGGTCATTGCGGGCTGCGCCCAGCGTCGTTTTACGCGCCTGTACATCAAGGCCACCGGCAGTGGCCTGGACCTTGCTGGCATTGACCTGCAGGTGTGCGCCACTGTTCATGCCCACCGAGGCAGCCTTGAGTTCACTGGCGACCTGGCCGGTCGTGCGTTGCCTGGTGGTGCTGGTAGCCACCTCGTACGCCACGCCAGCTGCGTACTGGCGGGACTCGGGTTTGCCATCCTCGGCTTCCTGGGTTTGCCTGGCGCTGGCTGTGAAGCCGCGATGCTGGTCGCGGGTTTCGCGCTCATCGACCGATTGCGCGCTGCCCACCCGCAGATCGCCTTTAGCCTCGACCTGCAAGTGCTTGCCAGCTTCGATCTTGGCGCCCTGGATGCGTAAATCGGCGGCGCTGGCCAGGCGCAGGTTGCTGGCCGAGCTGACGTCGCTGACCAGTACCTGCTGTTTACGGTCCGTGCTTTCATGCTCATTGCCAATCAGGCCGAACAGCTTGCTGTCCTGGGTACGGTGGGTGGAAGTGCTGCGGCTGTGGTCAGCCTCGATGGCCAGCGCCCCTTTGTCGCTGTAAAGCACCGCGTCCTGTTTGCCGTGCACGGTACTGCCTTTGATGGCGACCTGTTCGGCTGTCACGGTAAGCTTGCCATCGCTCGCAACTGTGCTGCCGGCAATGGCCTGGCCCTCGCTGTCGTTCCCTTCGCGGTCGGCAAAGAAGGTGCCTGATACCAGGTCGCCACGGTAGTTACGCCCGGTTCCGCGCTCTTGCAGGGTGGTGGTGCCGATATCAGCCTGTTTCGCATGGATGGCCATATCGCCGCGGCTTTGCAAGCTGCTGCCTTGAACATTGAGGTTGCCGCTTGCCTTGATCTTCATGTGCGTGGCGCCGAGAGTGCTGCCGTTTGCGGTTTCCTTCAGCTGATCGGTATCCCGGTCACCGCGCCACAAGTCCTTGCGATGGCGCACCTGCTCTTCGACGCGCTGGCTGTCGATGCCGGCCACGATGTCCAGGCCGGCGCCGCTGTCTACCGTCAGCGTGTTGCCTGCCGCCACGTTCGCGGCGGTCATGCGCATGTCGTCACCGGACTGCAGCAGCACGCTGTCACTGCCCAGCAATTGGCTGCCCTGTTGCTGCTGCTCGGTGGTGGTGGTTTTGCGGTTGTAGGTTTCGCGGGTGATGAACAAGAACTTTTTGTTCCAGCTGTCAGTGTCGTGTTCGATGCGCTCGCGGGTCTTGGCATCCAGCGTCAGCTTCTTGCCGGCCTTGGCTTCGATTCGCGGGGCCTGGCCGTCGACCGCTTCAAGCGTCAGGTCATCGGCAGCGGTGAGTTTCAGTGTACCGTGCTCGCTGCGCAGCTCGGCGGGGGTGTCGGCCTCGCCGCTGACATGCAGACGCCCCGCCGAGCGTATTTCCACCCCTTCCGTGCCCAGAATCTGTGATGTGCCCACCCGCACGCCTGCGCCCTCGGCCGTGCTCACCACGCGGATCCGCCCAGCGCGCATTGCACCGAACAGGCTGGCATCAATGCTCGACGTGGGGCTGGGCAGGTGTTCGACCACCTCGCTACTGCGGCTGTCGATACGGTTGCGCCCGACCGTGATGTCGAGCGCTTCGCTGGCCATCAGCAGGCCTTTGCTGTCCACGCGCGGCGCAATCAGTTCAATGGCGCCAGCGGTATTGCTCAGCCCCTGCTCCAGTACCTGCAGAGAGCCGCTGGCGTTGAGCGTGTCGAGGTAGCGCAGTTGCTCCTGCTCGAATTCCGGGGTGCCAACCACCAGGCCTGCGCGCGTGGTGTTGATGAAGCTTGCGCCATTGAGGGTGATGCCATTGGGGTTGGCCAGGATGTAGTCGGCCGGGCGCCCGAAGATCTCCTGCGGCCCTTCGATCATTGAAGCGTTGCGGCTGACTACCTCGTTGAGGATGGTTGAAGCGGCCTGGCCCTGAAACTGCGGGTTGGCGGCCAAGGCGCCGGCCAGTTGCGACTGCCCGGCTCCGGTGGCGTTGTTCAACACCAGGCCAGGGTTGCCAACGTTGTAGTTGATGAACTGGTTGTGGGACAACCCGCTGGCATTGGGCGGCACGATGTCTATCACCGGTATTCCGTGGCCGTTGTGGATGACCGGCATGCCACCCGGTCCGCTGGCTGCCTCCAGCGCACTGTCTGCCAGTGCGGCGCTGGAGCCGAGCAAGGCGAGGAAGATGGCCCAGCGCAGGGTGTTCGGGCGAATGGGCGGTAACTGCGAGAGTGTTTGCATTTTCTCGTTCTCTTTGTTGTGGGTGAATCAGATGCTCAGGGTCCAGTCCAGTACCCAAAACCCCGGTTCCAGCAGCGGGCGAGGCAGGTCGCTGGCGTTCAAGGCGCGTTGGTAGTCCAGGCGCAGGCGGCTGCCGGGCAGGCTCAGCTCCAGCCCGGCGGCCGCCCCTGCCAGGCGTTGTGACGGGTTGCCTTGGGCGGTACGGGTCCAGCCCAGATCCAGGCCGATGTACGGGCGAACCTGGACGGGAGAAGCCCAGGGGAGGGGCAGCGGTTGGCTGAACGTGTTGCGCCAGACGGCGCTGCTGGCGCCGGAGTAAGTGCGCAGACGAAACCCCCGCACGGCAGAGTCGTCACTGACCAGTAACTGCTCGACGGCAGGTAACTGATCGCCGCTGTACTGCAGCCCCAGCTCGCTCTGCCAGCGCCATGGGTTACGGGCCGGGCCCTGGCGCAGGTGCAGCAGGCTGGCGCGGTACTTGCGAAAGTCCGGGCGCAGGCGCTGCGCACCCAGTGGCGATTGGTCGGCACCGAATGCGTCAATGCCCTGGGCAACCCCGAGGTAGCCGTTCCACAAACCACCCTCCAGCCAGAGCAGGTTGATACCGGCTTCCACCGTAGTCAGTGTCGGGCTTTGCTGGACGATGACAGCGCCAGCGCTGCGGTTGACCAATTGCTTGCGGTCCAGCCGCACGCTGGCACTGAGCATGCCTTGCGCGTTGCGCCACAATACCCGTTCGATACCCAGGCCCTGATAGCTGCTGCTGCCGTCGGCAGCCTTGTCGCTGCCGGGCAGCGGCGCCTGGTAGCGCAGTTCGCTGGCGCTAAGCGACAGCGACCAGGCGCCATAGGGGATGCTGTAGTACAGCGATAGACCTTGGCTTTTTCCAGGGGTATCGAGCACGGTGCTGGTCAGCGACAGGCGCAGGTCATCATTGAGGCCCAAGGGGCTGTCCAGGCCAATGCCAAGGTTGACGCGGTGACGACCGGTCAGCTCGCTGCCACGGTTGTCGAAGCGGCTGTCCAAGTGCCATCGTGACGCGACCTTGTCTGGCTGCACCACCACGCGCGAGCCGCCCTGCAGTTCGCCGGGCAGCAGGGTGGCGGTCAGCTCGTAGGCGCGCAGGCGGTTGAGCTGGTCCAGACCTTGTTCAAGGTCTGGCAGGTACAGTGGCCGCCCAAGCAGGCCCGGGAATGCGCTGGAGAGGGACAAGGGCAGGTCGGGGCCCGCCAGTTCGATGGATTCGACAAAGCCTTCGAGTATGACGATGTCCAACGGTGCGCCGTTCTCTGGTGCTTGCCGCAGGTAAGGTCGGCTGGTCGGATAGCCGGCTTGCACGTAGCGCCGGGTGATGGCCTGGAGCAGCCGGTTTATGTCGGCGATGCCCATGCAGGCAGGGGTGAGGGCGCGGATGATTGGCGCCAGCGCCGTGTCTGAAAGCTGGTGGTTGCCCGCCACGCGCACGCCATCGACTGCCCAGCAGCGGGCGTCGTGCGGGCGGTGAGGCGTGCTGTCGGTGGGTTGAGCTGCGGCGGGCGCACGCTGCCAGCGTTCCAGGCGCTGCTGTTGCTCCAGCTGCCGCAGCCCATGCTGTTGATCGCGCAGTTGCTGGCTGGCCGGGTCGTCGGCCAGCGCCTGGGCGATGGACAACAGGCCTGACAGGCAACTGGCTGGCAGCCAACGGGCGATGCGGTAAAACAGGCACGGCATTGATACACCCCGCAAATGATGTACGGTCTTCGTACTCGTCTGCGTGGATGCTAAAAATTAAGGCATTCGCCTGGATGCAGTACCTTGCCTAAGCAACTGTGAGGCAAGGTCGCGTAAAATGGTGGGAAGGTTCCTACAACCTTTGCCGGAAGGCCCTATATCAGGGCCTGATCTCGATCAACGTGCCATCACGTACCAGGTCCCAGACCTCCTGCATGTCACGGTTACGCATGGCAATACACCCGTCGGTCCAGTCCAGGGTATGGAAGTACCACTCCGGGTACTCGTCGTTGATCGGCGTGCCGTGAATCATGATCATGCTGCCGGCACTCACCCCTTCGCGCGTGGCGCGGGCGGCATCGCTCACGTTCGGGTAGTTGATGTGCATGGCCAGGTTGAAGCGGTCGCTCTGCTTGCGCCAGTCCAGCCAGTACAGGCCTTCAGGGGTTTTTTTATCGCCTTCGCGTTGCTTGGCGCCCTTGGGCTGCTTGCCCAGGGAAATGCGGTAGGTTTTCAGCGGCTCGCCACGGCTGATCAGCTGCAAGCGACGCTCGGACTTGATCACCAGCACCTTGTCGATCAGCGGTTGCATGGCCTGCTGCGAAGGCGACGGCGTTTGCGCTGCCGGCACAGGCTTGCGGATGATGGTCTCGGTGAAGGCCGCCTGGGACACCGAGGTAACGCAAAGGCAGAAAAGGGCAAGCAACCAGCGCATGGAACGGTATCCCTGAAGGCTTCTTCTAAGTAGAGGTCGAGGTCGAGACGTTCATCGGCGGCAGGTACTCATGGCCTATGGGGTAGTGCGCCCCGATGCGGTCGCGATAGTAGCATTCTAGTGTGCGTGTGACGGTGCGGAAAGCCAGCTCGCCCCACGGAATCTCATGTTGTTCGAACAACCGCACTTCCAGGCTTTCGATACCCACATCAAACGCCAGGTCTGCGAGTTCTGCGCGGAAGAACACATGCACCTGGTTGATGTGCGGCAAATCGAAGAGCTGGTACAGGCTCATGGGTCCGACCCGGGCGCAGGCTTCCTCGACGGTTTCGCGACGGGCGGCCTGGTCGATGGTTTCGCCGTTCTCCATGAACCCGGCAGGCAGGGTCCAGAAGCCACGGCGTGGCTCGATGGCGCGCCGGCACAGCAGCACCTGGCTGCCCCAGGTCGGTAGTACGCCAGCGACGATGTTGGGGTTCTGGTAGTGGATGGTCTGGCAAGACTCGCAGACATACCGCAGGCGGCTATCGCCCTCGGGAATCCGCTGAGTGACCGGCTGGCCGCACGCGCTGCAGAATTTCATGTGAGGTTCCTTTTGTTCAGGGCTATCTTGGCGTGCAGGCAGGTCTGCCGCAAGCGCAGGGGCTTGGGTGCTTCGCGGCTTTGGTGCATCATGCAAGGCAGGCCTTGGATACGAGCGTGCGCAATGCTGGACGAGCTACTTCGCCGAATGAGCAACCACCAACCCGCATCACTGGAAACCGACCGGCGGTTCCCTGAAGCGGCGGTCCTTTTGCCCATTACCCGCAGCGAAGCGCCCGAGCTGGTCCTGACCCTGCGCGCCAAGGGCTTGTCCACCCATGGTGGCGAAGTGGCCTTTCCCGGTGGTCGACGCGACCCGGAAGACCCGGACCTGGTGTTTACCGCCCTGCGCGAGGCCGAGGAAGAGATCGGCCTGCCGCCTGGGCTGGTGGAAGTGATAGGCCCGCTCAGCCCGCTTGTTTCGCTGCATGGCCTTAAAGTGACGCCATTCGTCGGGCTTATTCCCGACTTCGTCGAATACCGTGCCAACGATGCCGAAATCGCGGCAGTATTCACCGTGCCGCTGGAATTCTTCCGCCAGGACCCGCGCGACCATACCCACCGTATCGATTATCAGGGGCGCAGCTGGTACGTGCCCAGCTACCGCTATGGCGAATACAAGATCTGGGGCTTGTCGGCGATCATGATCGTCGAACTGGTCAACGTGCTGTTTGATGCCGGCATCAGCCTGCACCAGCCACCAGAGCGTTACATCGAAACCTGAGCGGGGCTCACCCCGCCGTCTGCGTTCCAGCCTGAGGAGCATGCATGAAATACCGCCTGGGCGACCTGCGGGTCGAAAGCCACCCCACCAGTTGGGCTGCACCCAACGCCACGCTGATCGGCAACGTGCGCCTGCAGGCCAATGCCAGCGTGTGGTTTGGCGCGGTGCTGCGCGGCGATAACGAGCTCATTGATATTGGCGAAGGCAGCAACGTGCAGGACGGCACGGTGATGCATACCGACATGGGCTCGCCGCTGACCTTGGGCAAGGGCGTTACCGTTGGTCATAACGCCATGCTGCATGGCTGCACGGTGGGCGACTACAGCCTGGTCGGTATCAATGCCGTGATCCTGAACGGCGCGCGCATTGGCAAGCACTGCATCATCGGCGCCAATGCGCTGATCGCCGAGGGCAAGGAAATCCCGGACGGTTCGCTGGTGATGGGCTCGCCCGGCAAGGTAGTCCGTGAACTGACAGAACAGCAGAAACGCATGCTTGAAGCCAGTGCCGCGCATTACGTGCACAATGCCCAGCGTTATGCCCAGGAGCTGGTGGTTGATGATGAGTGATGTTGCAGAGCGGCCGGTAGCTTCGCCGTGCGTGAGCATTTGTGCACTGGACGAGCAGGATATCTGCACGGGCTGCCAGCGTACCGTGGCGGAGATTGGCCGCTGGGGGCGGATGGACAATGATGAGCGCCGGGCGGTGCTCAAGCTTTGCCATGAACGGGCAGTAGAGGCTGGCCTCATCCTGTAGGCGCGACACAAGGCTGCTGCTACAGGGACGGCGTTGCCTGTCGGGGGCGCCAGCGGTAATCTGTTCGGCTTGCCCACAGACGACCCGCCATGTTCTATCTGATTGCCTACATCAGCAGCGTAGTGCTGATCAACTACGCCTTTTCCAGCGCCCCGCACCTGGACATCATCTGGTCCGCCTGGGGCGGCCTGGTGTTCATCCTGCGCGACATGGTGCAGACCCGCTTCGGCCATGGTGCCCTGGTTGCCATGCTGGTGGCCCTGGTGCTGTCCTATGTCACCTCGGAGCCGGCCATTGCCTTGGCCAGCGCCACCGCGTTCTTCATTTCCGAGCTGATCGACTGGCTGGTGTTCAGCATTACCCGCCGGCCACTGCGCGACCGCTTGTGGCTAAGCTCGGCGCTGAGCATTCCGGTGGATACCTTCATCTTTTTCGGCATGATCGGCGCCCTGACCCCGGCGGTGATTGGCACCGCGATGGCGTCAAAGTTCGCCGGTGTCACTGCCGTGTGGCTGGCCATGGCATTTCGCGCCCGACGGGCCGCCGTCGCCGGTTGATGGTGTAGAATAGCGGTCCTTTTTCAGCGGGCGGCGCAAAGCCTGGCGCGGCCCCGGACGCCTTCGAGGACCTGAAATGACCCGTATCGGAACCCCCTTGTCGCCCACCGCGACCCGTGTACTGCTCTGCGGCTGTGGCGAGTTGGGCAAGGAAGTGGTGATCGAGCTGCAGCGCCTGGGCGTCGAAGTGATCGCCGTCGACCGCTACGCCAATGCCCCGGCTATGCAGGTCGCGCATCGCAGCCACGTGGTCAACATGCTCGATGGCGTTGCCCTGCGCGCGGTGATCGAGGCCGAAAAGCCGCACTATATCGTCCCTGAAATCGAAGCCATCGCCACCGCCACCCTGGTCGAGCTGGAAAATGAAGGTTTCAACGTGGTGCCGACCGCCCGCGCCACGCAGCTGACCATGAACCGTGAAGGCATCCGCCGTCTGGCCGCCGAAGAGCTGGACCTGCCGACTTCGCCGTACCACTTCGCCGACACCTATGAAGACTACGCCAAGGCCGTGGCCGATGTGGGTTACCCGTGCGTGGTCAAGCCGGTGATGAGCTCGTCCGGCAAGGGCCAGAGCCTGCTGCGCAGCGATGCCGACCTGCAGAAGTCGTGGGACTACGCCCAGGAAGGTGGCCGCGCCGGCAAGGGGCGGGTGATCGTCGAGGGCTTCATCGACTTCGAATACGAAATCACCCTGCTGACCGTGCGCCACGTTGGCGGTACCACCTTCCTGGAGCCGGTTGGCCACCGCCAGGAGAAGGGCGATTATCAGGAATCGTGGCAGCCGCAGGCCATGAGCCCGAAAGCGCTGGCCGAGTCGCAGCGGGTGGCCAAGGCAGTCACCGATGCCCTTGGCGGTCGCGGGCTGTTTGGTGTGGAACTGTTCGTGAAGGGCGACCAGGTGTGGTTCAGCGAAGTGTCGCCGCGCCCGCATGACACCGGCCTGGTAACCCTGATTTCCCAGGACCTGTCGCAGTTCGCGCTGCATGCCCGTGCCATTCTCGGCCTGCCGATTCCGGTGGTGCGTCAGTTTGGCCCGTCGGCGTCGGCGGTGATTCTGCCAGAAGGGCAGTCGCAACAGACCAGCTTCGCTAACCTGGGCGCAGCACTGAGCGAGCCGGACACGGCCATTCGCCTGTTCGGCAAACCGGAAATCAACGGTACTCGCCGCATGGGCGTGTGCCTGGCGCGTGACGAGTCGGTGGAGCTGGCACGGGCCAAGGCGACCCGCGCTTCCCAGGCGGTCAAGGTCGAGTTCTGATCTGAGACCGTATGGGGCCGCGTTGCGGCCCATTCGCGGGACAAGCCCGCTCCCACAGACCACTCGCAATGCCAGCGGCCTGTGATAATCCTGTGGGGCAGGCTTGTCCCGCGAATGGCCTCCCACAGATCACTCGCAATGCCAGCGGCCTGTGATAATCCTGTGGGAGCGGGCTTGTCCCGCGAATGG
>NZ_JAJSRO010000076.1:0-594 GCF_021283425.1 Pseudomonas sp. NMI542_15
CTATCAGTCCATACTCACAAGCACCCACACGAATTGCTTGATTCGATTTGTTAAAGAGCGTTTGGTTAAGAGCTTTTTGTCTCAACCGAGGCGCGCATTCTACGCTTTCCTCAGATCCTGTCAAGCGTTTATTTTGAAGTTTTTCGAAAAACTCGTTTAACTTCAAACACTTAACTCGCTTCGATCTCTCGTTGCGGGAGGTGAATAATACAGCATTCAAAAACGCTGTCAACCACCTTTTTGCTGCAGCTGGCTGACCTTGCGGCTTACCAGGAAGAAGCATGAGCTTCTACTTAAAGACAAAACCCCTACCTGCATACGCAGATAGGGGTTTTGCGAAATGAATCTTGACGATGACCTACTCTCACATGGGGAAACCCCACACTACCATCGGCGATGCATCGTTTCACTGCTGAGTTCGGGATGGGATCAGGTGGTTCCAATGCTCTATGGTCGTCAAGAAATTCTGTAGCCAGAATGTCCAGATGGACAGCCCAGCGAATTCGGATATGTGATGTTTGTGGTTTGTTGCGAACTTTCGGTTCGTATCATCTTCACCACCGCAATCTGCGTCAGTAAATTGCTTGGGTGTTA
>NZ_JAJSRO010000008.1:0-232040 GCF_021283425.1 Pseudomonas sp. NMI542_15
CTGGCCGGCATGAAAGACTCCAAAGTGATCGTTGCGATCAACAAGGACGAAGAAGCGCCGATCTTCCAGGTGGCCGATTACGGCTTGGTCGCTGACTTGTTCGAAGCGGTTCCGGAGCTGGAAAAGCTGGTCTGATCCGCCTGCTTCACTTATAAAGAACCCGGCCCTCGCATTGAGGGTCGGGTTTTTTTATGGGTTGAGGAGTGAGGGATGACGTTGCGCGGAACGGGCAGGGCGCTGGTATGCATGGCGGCGTTGGCGTCGCCGCTGGCCATGGCAGCAGGCAAGTGTGAGCGCCTGGTGGCAACCGGCAGCCCCGATGCGCCGCCCTACTCTTGGCAGGACCCGAAAGACCCGAAACATTTGATCGGTGCCAACGTGGACCTGTTGCGCCAGGTGGCTGGCGAGCTGGGCGTGAAGGTGGAGGTGCTGAATGCCGGCCGTCGCGACCAGGCCCTGGAAGAGGTGCGCAGCGGGCGTATGGACCTGCTGCTCGATACACCCATGCAGGTCGAACAGCTCACCGCGCTGGACTACATCCACCCACCCCTTCAGCTCAACGAATACCTGGTGTGGACACGCCATGACGCCGAGTTGACGTTCGATGGCCCGGCGGACCTGGCCAAATACCAGGGCAGCTTGTCCGAACGCGCGCGCCTGACCCCGGCCTTTACCGCGTTTGCCAAGGCCCAGCTGAAGCTGGTGCCGGCGCAGAACCTGACCCAGGCATTCCAGAAGCTGGTGCTTGGCCAAGTGGATTATGTGCTCGCCGGCCGCTATTCGGGCATGGCCATGGCCCAGAGCCTGGGCATGAACAATGACCTGATCGCCCGCGGCCTGCCGGTGGACCGGCCAGGTCTGTATTTGGCCCTTTCCCACAACTCGGCATGCAATGACAGCTGGTTGCGTGGGCAATTGGCAAAAAAACTGACAGAATTGCCGATCTCCGGTGCGTCCGAGGCCGTCCTGCAACGAAATGTCGAGCGCTGGAAAGCGCAATTGCAGGTGCCGGCGGACGCCCCCAAACACTAGGAAGATTGCGTGAGAACCCAACCACTAATCCTTGCCTTGGCCGTGCTCGGCCTGGCTGGCTGCGCCAATGATCCGGCCCCTGACGAGCAGATGCGCATTTCCGAACAGGCACTGGAGCAGGCCAGGGCCGTAGGTGCCACCGAGCAGGTCGAGACGCTGAAGATGGCTGAAGACAAGCTGGCCCGGGCCAAGACCAACATGCTGACCGAAGATTACCGCGATGCGCGCATGCGCGCCGAGCAGGCCGAACTGGATGCTCGCCTGGCCGAGGCCCAGGTGCTGAACCAGAAGAGCGAAGAGCAGTTGCAGCTGCTGCAGTCGCGGGTCAAGCGCTTGCGCAAGCAGCTGGAGGTGCAGCCATGATCCGCCGTACGCCATTGGCCGCGTTGGCGTTGCTGGCGCTGGCAGCAGCCTTGCAAGGTTGCGCCAGCCAACGCAGCTCTGCAGCGCTGGAGGAAGCCAGTGCCACTTTCGCCAAGGTCAAGGATGATTCCGATGTGCTGCGCAGTGCGCCGCGTGACGTGATCCGCGCGGGCGAGTCGCTGGCCCGTGCCGAGCGCCTGTCCAGCTACATCGGCACCGGTTCCGATGTGCGTCATTACGCTTACCTGAGCCAGCGTTACAGCGAGATTGCCAGTGAGCATGCCAAGCTGGCGCTGAACCAGGAGCGCCAGGCCAAGCTTGACCTCGAGCGTCAGCGCCTGCAGCTGGCTTTGCGCGAGGCCAAGCTGGCCAGCGTGCAGCAGCAGGGCAAGTGGGTCGAGTCGCAGATCGCGGCGCTGGCTTCGGAGCAAGCCGACCGTGGCCTGGTGATGACCCTGGGTGACGTGCTGTTCGATACTGGGCGTGCCGACCTGAAAAACTCGGCCAGCCGTACCGTACTCAAACTGGTGCAGTTCCTTCAGCTGAACCCGCGACGGGTGGTGCGTATCGAGGGTTATACCGACAGCACTGGCGCCGCCGAGGACAACCTGAACCTGTCCCGCGACCGGGCGCAGGCCGTGGCCGACATGCTGGTGGACCTTGGCATCGACGAAAAGCGCCTGCAGGTCGAGGGCTATGGCGACCAGTACCCGATCGAGGCCAATGCCTCTGAGCGGGGCAGGGCGCAGAACCGCCGGGTGGAGATCGTCTTCTCCGACGACAAAGGCAAGCTCGCGCCGGCGCGCTGAGTTACAGCTCCCACTGGGAATGCGTGTCAGGCGTCATTGTGGGAGCGGGCTTGTCCCGCGAAGGGGGCCGCGCGGTGCATGGCACCGGCTTTTCCGGTGTTCGCGGGGCAAGCCCGCTCCCACAAGGTCCCTGCCAGATCAAAAGCCATGTTTTTGTTGAAAGGAGGCTGGATTGCCGGGGGGCCGCCAGGCAGCCCCGCTTTTTGTCGGCTTAGTCGTTTCGATAGCTGTCACGCTGTTGTATTGTCGACTATGTTGCATTCTGTCCCAGTACACTTTGCAACTGTTACGGTATCCTCTACCGTCACTGAGCCGCACAAGAACAACGAGCCTGCCGCCATGACCAACCTGCTGCTGTACCAGCGTATCGCCCAGCAACTGGCCGATGACATCCGTCGCGGTGTCTACCAGCCAGGCGAGCGTGTACCCTCCGTGCGCAAGATGAGTGCCCAGCTCAATGTCAGCCATGCCACGGTGCTGCAGGCTTATGCCAACCTCGAAGACCAAGGGCTTATCCGCGCGCGGCCGCAGTCGGGCTACTACGTGCACCAGACGCCGGCCCTGACTGCGCAAACGCCGGACATTGCCCGGGTGGAGCGCCCCGGTCTGGTCACCCGCGCCAGCATCATCCAGCAAGTGCTGACCGAGGCGCGCCGTGATGGCGTGTTCCCGTTTGGTGCTGCGGTGCCGCATGTCGACTACCTGCCGGTCCGTGCCCTGCATCAGCAAATTGCCAAGGTCACCCGCTTTCACAGCCCGCGCGCGTTCAGCTACATGTTCAGCCCCGGCTTTGAGCCGTTGCGCCGGCAGATCGCCATTCGCATGCGCGATGCTGGCGTGCTGGTCGACCCCCGTGAAGTGATCGTGACCCATGGCTGCGTCGATGCCCTGCAAATGTCATTGCGCGTGCTGACCCGCCCGGGCGATCTGATTGCGGCCGAGTCGCCGACGTATTACGGCTTGCTGCAACTGGCCGACCTGCTGGGCCTGAAAGTGATCGAAATCCCCAGTGACCCGTCCACCGGCATCAGCCTTGAAGCCTTGCAACTGGCGGCCAACCAGTGGTCGATCAAGGCCCTGGTGCTGACCGCCCGCCTGAGCAACCCGTTGGGCGGCACTGTTCCTGAAGAGCGGCAGAAGCAGTTGCTGCGCCTGGCGTCGGACTTCGACATCCAGATCGTCGAGGACGACATCTATGGCGAGTTGATGTTCGAGCAAGGCAAGACCAAGGCGCTGAAGGCATTCGACCGGCTGGACCGGGTGATCTACTGTTCAAGTTTCTCCAAAACCTTGTCCCCTGGTGTGCGCGTTGGCTGGATGATCGCCGGGCGCTATCAGGACGAGATACAGCGCCTGCAGACCTTCACCACTCATTCGGCCTGCAGCGTGACGCAGATGGGCGTGGCGGCCTACCTGGAAAATGGCGGCTACGACCGGCACCTGCGTTACATACGCCAGGAGTATCGCAAGAACCTCAGCGCCTACCAGTTGGCGGTGCAGCAGCACTTCCCGGAGGGTACCCAGATGACTCGGCCGACGGGCGGTTTCATCCTCTGGATAAGCTTGCCCGGGCGGGTCAATACCCAGGAACTGCATGTGCGGGCGCTGGAGCAGGGCATCAGCATTGCGCCGGGGTTAATATTCAGTAACACAGAACAGTTCAATCACTGCATTCGCCTTAATTGCGGCATCCCGTGGAACAAGGAGGCCGAGCGGGCAGTGATGACGCTGGGTTTGCTGGCTCAGCAGTTGTGCAGAGAGCCTGCGCTCACACTTTTGTAAGGCTTGCCAGGCGCTTGTGGAACATGGAGCATACGCACCTTTCTTGCCAATCTGTCCATTTGCCATGAATGCTTTGCGCCGTTTTGCCCTGATCTTGTGTCTTGCACCGCTCTGCTACCCGGGCGGTCCAACCTTGGCTGCGCAGCCGGCGCAACAGGCGCAGGCAGCCCAGAGCAAGCCCGTGCAAAAAAAAGTGGCAGCCAAGCCCGCGCCGAAGCAGGTGGTGAAAAAAACCGGCAACAGCAAGACCAAGGCGCACAAACCCGTCAGTAAAGCGGTTGCCAAACCACTGCCCAAGGCAAAGCTGGACCTCAGCCTGCCAGTCGATATGGTCAATACCCTTGAGCCGGATGTGGGTACCCCGTCGCCCATCCAGCGGCGCAAACCTTTGCTGCCGCCGATGTTCACCGAAAAGCCCGAAACCAATGACAGCCCGTTCCAGCTCAATGGCCGGCTTATCAATAACGAAATGCAGCTGCAGTTGCGTAATGACAGCCGTCATGACGTGGAGGGGGCGGCGATCGATTTCGAGTATCGGCAGTAGCCGGGAACTGACTGCCGGGTCACGGCAGATTTCATCGTGCCAGCAATTTCAAACGCCTGTTTGAGCGGTTACTATCCAGGGACGTTCGTCCCGTTTTGTTCCAGGGAGTCCTGATTTTGGTGAATAGCCATGAACTGCCGTGAAGGCTGTGGTGCTTGCTGCATCGCCCCGTCCATCACGTCTGCGATGCCGCGCATGCCCAATGGCAAGCCGGCTGGTGAGCGCTGCCTGCACCTGACGGCTGCCAACCTGTGCGACCTGTTCGGCAAGCCCGAGCGGCCGGCGGTATGTGGCGGCTTCAAGGCAGATGTCGAGGTGTGCGGCAGTGACCGTGATGAGGCAATCAGGATTCTTGGCTGGTGGGAGCAGATGACGGCGGCGTGACAGGCTGGATCTTCGACAACAAGGATAAACATGATGAGATCGTTCAAGCGAATTGCACTGCTGTGTGGCGTGGGTGTTCTGCTGTCGCCTGCGGCCTGGGCCGAAAACTGGCAGGTGGCCAAGGACGAGGAGGGCATCAAGGTATCCCTCAGTGAAGTGGCCGGGTCCAAGTACAAGGCTTATCAGGGCGTCACCGTAATCAAGGCGCCGCTGGCCAAGGTGCAGGCGTTGCAGGAAGACGTGGCCGGGGCCTGCGCATGGATTCATGAGTGCAAGTCGCAGAAGCTGCTCAAGCACGAAGGTGATCAGAGCTGGACCTACACCCAGTTCAATACCCCTTGGCCGGTAACGCCGCGAGATTCGATTCTGCACGTGACCACTGTCAAGGGAGCGGACGGCAGCCTGGTGCGTAACCTGAAGGAAGAGCCGACCTATCTGCCGGAAGAGAAGGGCTATGTGCGGGTGGCCAAGGTTGAGGGCTTCTGGAAGCTGGTACCCAAGGGCGACAGCACGGAAGTGACCTACCAGGTGCACACCGAGCCGGGGGGTAGCGTGCCGGCGATGGTGGCCAACAAGTTCGTGGTGGACGCGCCGTTCAATACCCTGAAAGGGCTGCGGGAGCGGGCTGAGAAAAACTGAGGTTTAACGCAAGGCCGCTCCCGCAAGGGTCGAACTGCGGCCACCAGGACCTGGAAGAAAAAAGGCTGCCCGAGGGCAGCCTTTTGCGTTCGGCTAGAAAAGCTTACTTGCGGTCTTTCAGTGCAGTGATATCGCGTTTTTGCTCGCCGGTGTACAGCTGGCGCGGACGGCCGATCTTGTACGGGCTGGAGAGCATTTCTTTCCAGTGCGAGATCCAGCCGACAGTACGTGCCAGGGCGAAGATCACGGTGAACATGCTGGTCGGAATGCCGATCGCCTTGAGGATGATCCCCGAGTAGAAGTCGACGTTCGGGTACAGCGAGCGCTCGATGAAGTACGGATCGGTCAGGGCGATCTCTTCGAGGCGCATGGCCAGTTCCAGCTGCGGGTCGTTCTTGATGCCCAGCTCGCGCAGGACTTCGTCGCAGGTCTGCTTCATGACGGTAGCACGCGGGTCGCGGTTCTTGTACACGCGGTGACCGAAGCCCATCAGCTTGAACGGGTCGTTCTTGTCCTTGGCCTTGGCGATGAAGGTGTCGATGTTCGAGACATCGCCGATTTCATCGAGCATGGTCAGTACGGCTTCGTTCGCACCGCCATGGGCCGGGCCCCACAGTGCGGCGATACCGGCGGCGATACAGGCGAACGGGTTGGCACCCGACGAGCCGGCCAGGCGAACGGTAGAGGTGGAGGCATTTTGCTCGTGGTCGGCATGGAGGATGAAGATCCGGTCCATTGCCTTGGCCAGCACCGGGCTGATCGGTTTGATCTCGCACGGGGTGTTGAACATCATGTGCAGGAAGTTTTCCGCGTACGACAGGTCGTTGCGCGGGTACATCATCGGCTGGCCCATGGAGTACTTGTAAACCATCGCGGCCAGGGTCGGCATCTTGGCGACCAGGCGCACCGCGGAAATTTCGCGGTGTTGCGGGTTATTGATGTCCAGGGAGTCGTGATAGAACGCCGACAGGGCGCCGACTACGCCACACATCACCGCCATCGGGTGAGCGTCGCGGCGGAAGCCGTTGAAGAAGGACTTCAGCTGCTCGTGAACCATGGTGTGGTTCTTGACGGTGCTGACGAACTGGGCCTTCTGCTCGGCATTCGGCAGTTCGCCGTTGAGCAGCAGGTAGCACGTTTCGAGGTAGTCGGACTGTTCGGCGAGTTGCTCGATCGGGTAGCCGCGGTGCAGCAGGATACCTTTGTCGCCGTCAATATAGGTGATCTTCGACTCGCACGAGGCGGTCGCCATGAAACCGGGGTCGAAGGTGAAGTGACCAGTGGCCCCTAACCCGCGGACGTCGATTACATCAGGACCAACGGTGCCGGTTAAAATGGGCAGCTCGACGGGGGCAGCGCCCTCGATGACCAACTGCGCTTTTTTGTCAGCCATGTGGCCTCCTATTAATGCTTGAAATCATCAGACAGACCCCCCACGCAGGGCCCGCACCACTATAGAGGGATAAATTCAGATGTCAATTTGCCTAAAGGCTTGTTGAATCAGGCATTCAAGCCTGATTTTTCCCGAAATTCTCGCCCATTTACGCCTTTTGTTCGTTAAAGGCAATGCGCTATTTGGGCTACCCCGTCACGTTGTCATAAGCAGCCTAACTGTCTATACTCGGCACCCGACCGCCAGGGGCTTGCAAGCCCGAACTGCTGGGGGTCGCCGTTCCCTGGGTGGTGGGTACCTGACCAGTACACTTACCAACAACTTTGCCCTGATTCGCTAGGGGCTCTTCAGTGTGAAAAAAGCCGTGAAAAGCCAACGACCTGTAAACCTAGACCTAAGGACCATCAAGCTCCCTGTCACTGCATACACGTCCATTCTGCACCGTATCTCCGGCGTCATCCTGTTCATCGGCCTTGCCATCATGCTTTATGCACTGGGCAAATCGTTGGGCTCCGAGGAAGGCTTCGGTGAGGTGAAGGCGTGTCTGACCAGCCCGCTGGCCAAATTCGTGACCTGGGGCCTGTTGTCCGCCCTGCTTTATCACCTCGTGGCAGGTGTACGCCACCTGATCATGGACATGGGCATCGGTGAGACGCTGGAAGGCGGCAAGCTGGGCTCGAAAATCGTGATTGTCATCTCCGTGGTGCTGATCGTTCTGGTGGGAGTTTGGGTATGGTAACCAATGTCACGAACCTGTCGCGTTCGGGCCTCTATGACTGGATGGCGCAACGCGTCTCCGCGGTCGTTCTCGCGGCTTACTTCCTCTTCCTGATCGGCTACGTGGTCGCCCACCCAGGCATCGACTACACCCAGTGGCATGGTCTGTTCTCCAACAACGCGATGCGGATCTTCAGTCTGCTGGCCCTCGTTGCCCTGGGCGCTCACGCCTGGGTCGGCATGTGGACCATTGCAACCGACTACCTGACGCCTATGTCGTTCGGCAAGTCGGCAACTGCGATTCGTTTCCTGTTCCAGGCGGTATGCGGCGTTGCGATGTTCGCTTACTTCGTCTGGGGTGTGCAGATTCTCTGGGGTATCTGATCCATGGCTAGCATTCCAACCATCTCATTCGACGCCATCATCATCGGTGGCGGCGGCGCCGGCATGCGTGCTGCGCTGCAACTGGCTCAAGGCGGCCACAAGACTGCCGTAGTCACCAAGGTCTTCCCGACCCGCTCGCACACTGTATCCGCCCAGGGCGGCATCACCTGCGCCATCGCTTCGGCTGACCCGAACGACGACTGGCGCTGGCACATGTACGATACCGTCAAAGGTTCCGACTACATCGGTGACCAGGACGCTATCGAATACATGTGTCAGGAAGGCCCGGCTGCGGTCTTCGAACTGGACCACATGGGCCTGCCGTTCTCGCGTACCGAAACCGGCCGTATCTACCAGCGTCCGTTCGGTGGCCAGTCCAAGGACTTCGGTAAAGGTGGCCAGGCCGCCCGTACTTGTGCCGCTTCCGACCGTACCGGTCACGCGCTGCTGCACACCCTGTACCAGGGCAACCTGAAAGCCGGTACCACCTTCCTCAACGAGTACTACGCCGTTGATCTGGTAAAGAACCAGGAAGGCGCTTTTGTCGGTGTGATCGCGATCTGCATCGAAACCGGCGAAACCATGTACATCAAGTCCAAGGCCACCGTTCTGGCCACTGGCGGTGCAGGCCGTATCTACGCCTCCACCACCAACGCCCTGATCAATACCGGTGACGGTATCGGTATGGCCCTGCGTGCCGGTGTACCGGTGCAGGACATCGAGATGTGGCAGTTCCACCCGACCGGCATCGCCGGCGCCGGTGTACTGGTCACCGAAGGCTGCCGCGGTGAGGGTGGCTACCTGATCAACGCCCACGGCGAGCGCTTCATGGAGCGTTACGCGCCGAACGCGAAAGACCTGGCCGGCCGCGACGTGGTTGCCCGTTCCATGGTCAAGGAAATCATCGCCGGCAACGGCGTGGGCCCGAACAAGGACCACGTACTGCTGAAGCTGGACCACTTGGGCGAGGAAGTGCTGCACAGCCGCCTGCCAGGTATCTGCGAGCTGTCCAAGACCTTCGCCCACGTCGACCCGGTCGTCGCGCCGGTGCCGGTCGTTCCGACCTGCCACTACATGATGGGTGGCGTTGCCACCAACATCCATGGCCAGGCCATCACCATGGACGAAGAAGGCAAGGATCACATCATCCCTGGCCTGTTCGCCGTAGGTGAAGTGGCGTGCGTATCGGTTCACGGTGCCAACCGCCTGGGCGGCAACTCGCTGCTCGACCTGGTGGTGTTCGGCCGTGCAGCCGGTCTGCACCTGGAGAAGGCGCTGAGCGATGGTATCGAGCACCTCGACGCCAGCGACACCGACATCGAAGTTGCCCTGAACCGCCTGAACAAGCTCAACGAGCGCTCCACTGGCGAAGACGTTGCCAGCCTCAAGCGCGAGCTGCAGAGCTGCATGCAGAACTACTTCGGTGTATTCCGTACTGGCGAATACATGCTGAAGGGTATCGAGCAGCTGGCCGGCCTGCGTGACCGCATCGCCAACGTCAAGATCAACGACAAGTCCCAGGCCTTCAACACCGCGCGTATCGAAGCGCTGGAGCTGCAGAACCTGCTGGAAGTCGCCGAAGCTACCGCCATCGCGGCCGAAGCCCGTAAAGAGTCCCGCGGCGCTCACGCCCGTGAAGACTTCGAAGACCGTGACGACGAAAACTGGCTGTGCCACACCCTGTACTACCCGGGTGAGAAGCGCGTTGCCAAGCGTGGCGTCAACTTTGCGCCGAAGACCGTACCGGCCTTCGAGCCAAAAATCCGGACTTACTAAGGGTGGCTGCTATGTTGAAAGTCGAAGTTTATCGTTACAACCCCGACACCGACTCGGCGCCCAAGATGGAGTCGTTCGACGTCGATACCGGTGGCAAGGACCTGATGGTTCTCGATGTATTGGCGCTGATCAAGGAAAAGGACGAGGGTTTCTCGTACCGTCGCTCCTGCCGTGAAGGCGTGTGCGGTTCCGATGGCATGAACATGAACGGCAAGAACGGCCTGGCCTGCATCACCCCGCTGTCGGGTGTGGTCAAAGGCAACAAGCTGGTTCTGCGCCCGCTGCCAGGCCTGCCGGTCATTCGTGACCTGGTGGTCGATATGAGCATCTTCTACAAGCAGTACGAGAAGGTGAAGCCATTCCTGCAGAACGACACGCCGGCCCCGGCCATCGAGCGCCTGCAGTCGCCTGAAGAGCGTGACAAGCTGGACGGTCTGTACGAGTGCATCCTGTGCGCTTGCTGCTCGACCTCCTGCCCGTCGTTCTGGTGGAACCCGGACAAGTTCCTGGGCCCCGCCGCACTGTTGCAGGCCTACCGCTTCCTGGCCGACAGCCGTGACACCAAGACTCAGGAGCGCCTGGCGTCCCTGGATGACCCGTTCAGCGTATTCCGCTGCCGCGGGATCATGAACTGCGTAAACGTTTGCCCGAAAGGTCTGAACCCGACCAAGGCAATCGGTCACGTACGTAACATGCTGCTGCAAAGCGGCACCTGATACAACCTGTTGTACCTGCAGTAAGCCGAGGTGCGGGTGTTGAGCCCGCACTGAGGTAAAACCCGAACAAGGGCCCACAAAGCCCGCGTTCATACCTATGAAGATATGAGACCAGCAGGGGCTTTCCGGGCTGGTACCCGGAAAATCAGCAGGATCCAAGTGGCGTGGTTCAGTCGCTTTATTCGGACTTTTCCAGGTTTGCTGTGGCTCTCGCCGATCAGTCCCCTAATCGAGGGTGACCAAGCATGCAAGAAAGCGTGATGCAGCGCATGTGGGATAGCGCCCACCTTTCAGGTGGTAACGCTGCATATGTGGAAGAGCTCTACGAACTCTACCTGCACGACCCTAACGCTGTGCCAGAAGAGTGGCGCACTTACTTCCAGAAGTTGCCAGCCGACGGCAGCACCGCTACTGATGTATCGCACTCGACAATCCGCGACCATTTCGTACTGCTGGCAAAGAACCAGCGCCGCGCCCAACCGGTATCCGCCGGGAGCGTGAGCAGTGAACACGAGAAGAAGCAGGTTGAAGTTCTGCGACTGATCCAGGCCTATCGTATGCGCGGCCATCAGGCTGCCAAGCTCGACCCGTTGGGGTTGTGGCAGCGCCCTGCGCCCGTAGACCTGTCGATCAATCACTACGGCTTGACCAATGCCGATCTTGATACGACCTTCCGTGCCGGCGACCTGTTCATCGGCAAAGAGGAGGCGAGCCTACGCGACATCTTCGATGCACTCCAGAAGACATATTGTCGCACCATTGGCGCCGAATTCACCCACATCGTCGATTCCGAGCAGCGCAGCTGGTTCCAGCAGCGCCTGGAAAGCGTACGCGGCCGTCCGGAGTTTTCCGCTGACGTGCAGGCGCACCTGCTGGAGCGCGTGACCGCCGGTGAGGGCCTGGAAAAGTACCTGGGTACCAAGTATCCGGGCACCAAGCGTTTCGGCCTTGAAGGTGGCGAGAGCCTGATCCCGATGCTGGATGAAATGATCCAGCGTTCCGGCTCGTACGGCACCAAGGAAGTCGTCATCGGCATGGCCCACCGTGGCCGTCTGAACGTGCTGGTGAACACCTTCGGCAAGAACCCGCGCGAGCTGTTCGACGAGTTCGAAGGCAAGAAGATGAACGAGCTGGGCTCCGGTGACGTGAAGTATCACCAGGGCTTCTCTTCGAACGTGATGACCACCGGTGGCGAAGTTCACCTGGCCATGGCGTTCAACCCGTCCCACCTGGAAATCGTTTCGCCTGTGGTCGAGGGTTCGGTGCGCGCCCGTCAGGACCGCCGCAACGATACCGCTGGCGACAAGGTGCTGCCGATCTCGATCCACGGCGACGCCGCATTCGCCGGCCAGGGCGTGGTCATGGAAACCTTCCAGATGTCGCAGACCCGCGGTTTCAAGACCGGCGGTACCGTGCACATCGTGATCAACAACCAGGTGGGTTTCACCATCAGCAACCCGCTGGACGCGCGCTCCACCGAGTACGCCACCGACGTTGCCAAGATGATCCAGGCGCCGATCCTGCACGTCAACGGCGATGACCCGGAAGCCGTGCTGTTCGTTACCCAGCTGGCCATCGACTACCGCATGCAGTTCAAGCGTGACGTAGTGATCGACCTGGTCTGCTACCGTCGTCGTGGCCACAACGAGGCTGACGAGCCGAACGGCACCCAGCCGCTGATGTACCAGCAGATCAGCAAGCAGCGCACTACCCGTGAGCTGTATGCCGAGGCGCTGATCCAGGCCGGTCGTATCGACGCCGAGCGTGCTCAGGCCAAGGTCGACGAGTACCGCAACGCGCTGGACAATGGCCTGCACGTGGTAAAAAGCCTGGTCAAGGAGCCGAACCGCGAGCTGTTCGTCGACTGGCGTCCGTACCTGGGTCACGCCTGGACCGCGCGTCACGACACCCGTTTCGACCTCAAGACCCTGCAGGACCTGTCGGCCAAGCTGCTCGAGCTGCCAGAAGGTTTCGTGGTCCAGCGTCAGGTGTCGAAGATCTACGAAGACCGTCAGAAGATGCAGGCCGGCGGCTTGCCGATCAACTGGGGTTATGCAGAGACCATGGCCTACGCCACCCTGCAGTTCGAAGGTCACCCGATCCGCATGACCGGCCAGGACATCGGCCGTGGCACCTTCTCGCACCGTCACGCGGTGCTGCACAACCAGAAGGACGCCAGCACCTACATTCCGCTGCAGAACCTGTTCCCGGGCCAGCCACGTTTCGACCTGTACGATTCGTTCCTGTCCGAGGAAGCGGTACTGGCCTTCGAATACGGCTACTCCACCACCACGCCAAACGCGCTGGTGATCTGGGAAGCCCAGTTCGGCGACTTCGCCAACGGTGCGCAAGTGGTGATCGACCAGTTCATCACCAGCGGTGAGCACAAGTGGGGCCGCCTGTGCGGTCTGACCATGCTGCTGCCACACGGTTACGAAGGGCAGGGCCCGGAGCACTCCTCCGCGCGTCTGGAGCGTTACCTGCAACTGTGCGCCGAGCACAACATCCAGGTCTGCGTACCCACTACCCCGGCACAGATCTACCACCTGCTGCGTCGCCAGGTCATCCGCCCGCTGCGCAAGCCGCTGGTGGTCCTGACGCCGAAGTCGCTGCTGCGCCACAAACTGGCCGTTTCGACGCTGGAAGACCTGGCAGAAGGCTCGTTCCAGACCGTGATCCCGGAAATCGACGCAATCGATCCGGCCAAGGTCGAGCGCCTGGTGCTGTGCAGCGGCAAGGTCTACTACGACCTGCTGGAAAAACGCCGTGCCGAAGGCCGCGAAGACATCGCCATCCTGCGTCTCGAGCAGCTGTACCCGTTCCCGGAGGACGACCTGGTCGAAATCCTGGCCCAATACAGCAACCTCAAGCACGCCGTATGGTGCCAGGAAGAGCCGATGAACCAGGGCGCCTGGTACAGCAGTCAGCACCACATGCGCCGTATCCTGGGCCGCCACAACAAGGCTCTGACCCTGGAATATGCCGGTCGCGACGCTTCTGCCGCACCCGCCTGTGGTTACGCTTCGAAGCACGCCGAACAGCAGGAAAAACTGCTGCAAGACGCCTTCACTGTCTAACGCCTTCGCGCACCTGAAACCGAATTTAAGGAAACACAGATAATGGCTATCGAGATCAAAGCCCCAACCTTCCCGGAATCGGTTGCCGATGGCACCGTTGCCACCTGGCACAAGAAGCCGGGCGAAGCCGTCAAGCGTGACGAGCTGATCGTCGACATCGAGACCGACAAGGTTGTCCTGGAAGTACTGGCGACTGCCGATGGCGTGCTGGGCGACATCGTCAAGGGTGAGGGCGACACTGTCCTGTCCGACGAATTGCTGGGTTCGATCGTTGAAGGCGGTGCTGCCGCTGCTCCTGCCGCAGCAGCCGCGCCTGCTGCAGCTCCGGCTGCTCCTGCCGCAGCAGCCGCGCCTGCTGCAGCTCCGGCTGCTGCCGCTGACGCTGGCGAGGATGACCCGGTTGCTGCACCGGCCGCGCGTAAGCTGGCTGAAGAAAACGGCATCGACCTGGCCTCTGTTGCCGGTACCGGTAAAGGCGGTCGTATCACCAAGGAAGACGTGGTTGCTGCTGTTGCCAACAAGAAGTCGGCCCCTGCCGCTGCCCCGGCTGCCAAGCCTGCTGCTGCCGCTGCTGCCCCGGTTGTCGTCGCTGCTGGCGACCGCACCGAGAAGCGCGTGCCGATGACCCGTCTGCGTGCCAAGATCGCCGAGCGTCTGGTCGAAGCCCAGTCCAACATGGCGATGCTGACCACCTTCAACGAAGTGGACATGACCGAAGTCATGGCCCTGCGTTCGAAGTACAAGGACCTGTTCGAGAAGACCCACAACGGCGTGCGCCTGGGCTTCATGTCGTTCTTCGTCAAGGCAGCTACCGAAGCGCTGAAACGCTTCCCGGCTGTCAACGCCTCGATCGACGGCAACGACATCGTCTACCACGGCTTCGCCGACGTCGGGGTTGCCGTGTCCAGCGACCGTGGCCTGGTGGTACCGGTGCTGCGTAACGCCGAGTCGATGAGCCTGGCTGAAATCGAGAACGGCATCGCCACCTTCGGCAAGAAGGCCCGTGACGGCAAACTGTCCATCGAAGAGATGACCGGTGGCACCTTCACCATCACCAACGGTGGTACCTTCGGTTCGATGATGTCGACCCCGATCGTCAACCCGCCGCAGGCCGCCATCCTGGGCATGCACAACATTATCCAGCGCCCGATGGCCATCAATGGCCAGGTCGTGATTCGCCCGATGATGTACCTGGCGCTGTCGTACGATCACCGCCTGATCGACGGCAAGGAAGCGGTAACCTTCCTGGTCACTATCAAGAACCTGCTGGAAGATCCGTCCCGCCTGCTGCTGGACATCTAATCGCGCAGCTGTAAGCTGCAAGCCGCAAGCTTCAAGCCGAAGCCTGCTGGTCTTGCGGCTTGCGGCTTGCCGCTTGAAGCTAAAAAGGAATCTTTTATGACCCAGAAATTCGACGTAGTGGTGATTGGTGCAGGTCCTGGCGGCTATGTAGCTGCCATCAAGGCTGCCCAACTTGGTCTGAAGACTGCCTGTATCGAGAAATACACCGACGCCGAGGGCAAACTGGCCCTGGGCGGCACCTGCCTGAACGTAGGTTGCATTCCGTCCAAGGCGCTGCTGGACAGCTCCTGGAAGTACAAGGAAGCCAAAGAGAGCTTCAACGTCCACGGTATCTCCACTGGCGAAGTGAAGATGGACGTCGCCGCGATGGTTGGCCGCAAGGCTGGCATCGTCAAGAACCTGACCGGTGGCGTTGCCACCCTGTTCAAGGCCAACGGCGTTACTTCGATCCAGGGCCACGGCAAGCTGCTGGCTGGCAAGAAAGTCGAAGTCACCAAGGCTGACGGCACCACCGAAGTCATCGAAGCCGAGAACGTCATCCTGGCTTCCGGCTCGCGCCCGATCGACATTCCGCCGGCTCCGGTTGACCAGAACGTCATCGTCGACTCCACCGGCGCCCTGGAATTCCAGACCGTACCGAAGCGCCTGGGCGTTATCGGTGCCGGCGTGATCGGCCTGGAGCTGGGCTCGGTATGGGCTCGCCTGGGTGCTGAAGTCACCGTGCTGGAAGCCCTGGACACCTTCCTGATGGCTGCTGACACTGCCGTGTCGAAAGAAGCCCAGAAGACCCTGACCAAGCAAGGCCTGGACATCAAGCTGGGCGCTCGCGTCACCGGCTCGAAAGTCAATGGCAACGAAGTTGAAGTGACCTACACCAACGCCGAAGGCGAGCAGAAGATCACCTTCGACAAGCTGATCGTTGCGGTCGGCCGTCGCCCTGTAACCACCGACCTGCTGGCTTCCGACAGCGGCGTGACCATCGACGAGCGCGGCTACATCTTCGTCGACGATCATTGCGCCACCAGCGTGCCGGGCGTGTTCGCCATCGGTGACGTGGTGCGCGGCATGATGCTGGCCCACAAGGCTTCGGAAGAGGGCATCATGGTCGTCGAGCGCATCAAGGGCCACAAGGCCCAGATGAACTACGACCTGATCCCGTCGGTTATCTACACCCACCCGGAAATTGCATGGGTCGGCAAGACCGAACAGTCCTTGAAGGCCGAGGGTGTTGAGGTTAACGTAGGCACCTTCCCGTTCGCGGCCAGCGGCCGTGCGATGGCCGCCAACGATACCGGTGGTTTCGTCAAGGTCATCGCCGATGCCAAGACCGACCGCGTGCTGGGTGTACACGTGATTGGCCCGTCGGCTGCCGAACTGGTGCAGCAGGGTGCAATCGCAATGGAATTCGGCACCAGTGCCGAGGATCTGGGCATGATGGTCTTCAGCCATCCAACCCTGTCCGAAGCGTTGCATGAAGCAGCGCTGGCGGTGAATGGCGGCGCCATTCACGTGGCCAACCGTAAGAAGCGTTAATTATAAGAAACCACGGCGGGCAGCCCGTCGTGAGTCTTGCGTGCATGACTCACCGCGGAACGTCCGCCGGACCGGATCACACGGGAAAACCCGGGGTCAACGGTCACAGGTGGTGCGGCGCCAGTAATGGCGCAGCGCCGAAGCGCAGTACCTAACGAAGACGGTAAAAAGCATGAATCTTCACGAGTATCAGGGTAAGCAGCTGTTCGCTGAATACGGCCTGCCAGTTTCCAAGGGTTTCGCAGTCGATACCCCTGAAGCTGCAGCAGAAGCTTGCGACAAGATCGGCGGTTCCGAGTGGGTTGTAAAAGCCCAGGTTCACGCAGGTGGTCGCGGTAAAGCGGGCGGCGTCAAGCTGGTTCGCAGCAAAGAAGACGCCAAGGCGTTCGCTGCGCAATGGTTGGGCAAGCGCCTGGTAACCTACCAGACCGACGCCAACGGTCAGCCAGTGACCAAGATCCTGGTCGAATCCTGCACTGACATCGCCAAAGAGCTGTACCTGGGCGCTGTAGTCGATCGCTCGAGCCGCCGTATCGTGTTCATGGCCTCCACCGAAGGTGGCGTGGACATCGAGAAAGTCGCTCACGAAACTCCTGAGAAGATCATCAAGGCTACTATCGATCCACTGGTCGGCGCTCAGCCGTTCCAGGGTCGTGAACTGGCATTCCAGCTGGGTCTGGAAGGCAAGCAAGTTGCACAGTTCGCCAAGATTTTCGTAGGCCTGGCCAAGCTGTTCAAAGAACACGACCTGGCCCTGCTGGAAGTCAACCCGCTGGTCATCAAGGCCGACGGCGACCTGCACTGCCTGGACGCGAAGATCAACATCGACGCGAACGCCATGTACCGTCAGCCTAAGCTGAAAACCTTCCACGACCCGTCGCAGGACGATCCTCGTGAAGCCCACGCTGCCAGCTTCGAGCTGAACTACGTGGCCCTGGAAGGCAACATCGGCTGCATGGTCAACGGTGCCGGCCTGGCCATGGGTACCATGGACATCGTCAACCTGCATGGCGGCAAGCCAGCCAACTTCCTCGACGTTGGCGGCGGTGCTACCAAAGAGCGCGTTACCGAAGCCTTCAAGATCATTCTGTCCGACAGCAATGTCGCGGCCGTTCTGGTCAATATCTTCGGCGGCATCGTTCGCTGCGACATGATTGCCGAAGGCATCATCGGCGCGGTGAAAGAAGTCGGCGTTAAAGTTCCGGTTGTAGTTCGCCTCGAAGGCAACAACGCCGAACTGGGCGCTAAAGTACTGGCAGAAAGCGGTTTGAACATCATTGCGGCAACCAGCCTGACCGACGCTGCTCAACAAGTTGTCAAAGCTGCGGAGGGCAAGTAATGAGCGTCCTGATCAATAAAGACACCAAAGTCATCTGCCAGGGCTTCACCGGCTCGCAGGGTACTTTCCACTCCGAACAAGCCATCGCCTACGGCACCAAGATGGTCGGCGGCGTAACCCCAGGCAAGGGTGGCACCACCCACCTGGGCCTGCCGGTGTTCAACACCGTCAAGGAAGCCGTGGAAGCTACCGGCGCTGACGCTTCGGTCATCTACGTACCGGCTCCGTTCTGCAAAGACTCGATCCTGGAAGCGGCCTTCGGCGGCATCAAGCTGATCGTCTGCATCACCGAAGGCATTCCTACCCTGGACATGCTCGATGCCAAGGTCAAGTGCGACGAGCTGGGCGTGACCCTGATCGGTCCTAACTGCCCAGGTGTGATCACCCCGGGCGAGTGCAAGATCGGCATCATGCCAGGCCACATTCACCTGCCAGGCAAGGTCGGTATCGTTTCGCGTTCCGGCACCCTGACCTACGAAGCTGTGAAGCAGACCACCGACGCCGGCTTCGGCCAGTCGACCTGCGTCGGCATCGGCGGTGACCCGATCCCGGGTTCCAACTTCATCGACATCCTGAAGCTGTTCCAGGAAGACCCGAAGACCGAAGCGATCGTCATGATCGGTGAGATCGGCGGTTCGGCTGAAGAAGAAGCTGCGGCCTACATCAAGGCCCACGTGACCAAGCCAGTCGTTTCCTACATCGCCGGTGTTACTGCACCTGCGGGCAAGCGCATGGGCCACGCTGGCGCCATCATCTCCGGCGGCAAGGGCACTGCGGACGAAAAGTTCGCCGCCCTGCAGGACGCTGGTGTGAAGACCGTGCGTTCGCTGGCTGACATCGGCAAGGCCCTGGCCGAGCTGACTGGCTGGGAAGCCAAGAAGTAATACTGCTACACCCCCCACGCGCACAGAGGCCACCTTCGGGTGGCCTTTGTCGTTAATGCGCCTGGGTTTCCCGTTTGGGGCTCTTCGCAGGCTAAAAAGATTTTTCGATGGGTTTGATAGGATTTTTCACACAGACCAATGTTTCAATCCGAGGATAATTCCTACTGTCCTCGGTCGCACAGACGACAAACATGTACGCACATCGGACAAGCAGCACTGTGCCAGTGCGTTTGACTGACAAAACAGTTACATTACGCGTTCACTCTGTGCCCGTACCCCAAAAGGGAACGACACGCTAAACGGGTCTGGCCTATCAAGCCGGGCAGCATTTCCCCTCATCCAAAGGGAAATCCCCTCTCGAATCCCGATTTCAGCAGTGTGGTACTACCTTAAATGAAAGTTCTCAAAGGCCAGGATATCCTGGCGCTTGGCTTTATGACGTTTGCGCTTTTCGTTGGCGCGGGCAATATCATCTTCCCGCCTATCGTCGGTCTGCAGTCTGGCCCGCACGTATGGATGGCAGCACTGGGCTTCCTGGTGACCGCCGTGGGCCTGCCGGTCATTACCGTGGTCGCTCTGGCCAAGGTCGGTGGCGGCATGGATGCACTTAGCAGCCCGATCGGCAAGTTCTTCGGCGGCCTGCTGGCGGCGGTGTGTTACCTGTCGGTCGGCCCGCTGTTCGCCACCCCGCGTACGGCGACCGTGTCGTTCGAAGTGGGCGTTGCACCGCTGACCGGTGAAAGCCCGCTGGCACTGTTCATCTACAGCCTCGTGTACTTCGTCGTGGTGCTGGCCGTGTCCATGTACCCGGGCAAGCTGCTCGACACCGTCGGCCGCTTCCTGGCACCGCTGAAGATCATCGCCCTGGCCGTGCTGGGGATTGCTGCCTTCGCGCTGCCAGCGGGCACCATTGGTGAGGCACAGCCGGCCTATGCCGCTGCCGCGTTCTCCAAGGGCTTCTCCGATGGCTACCTGACCATGGATACCCTGGGTGCCTTGGTGTTCGGTATTGTCATCGTCAACGCCATCCGCTCGCGCGGCGTCGAGTCGCCGAAGCTGATCACCCGCTATGCCATCATCGCCGGCCTGATCGCGGGTGTCGGCCTGGCCCTGGTGTACATCAGCCTGTTCCGTCTGGGTGCCGGCAGCCACGACATCGCGGCTGACGCCACCAACGGTGCGGCGGTACTGCATGCCTACGTGCAGCACACCTTTGGTTCGCTGGGCAGCGGCTTCCTCGCTGTACTCATCGCGCTGGCTTGCCTGGTGACGGCAGTTGGCCTGACCTGCGCCTGTGCCGAGTACTTCAGCCAGGTTCTGCCGCTGTCTTACCGTGCGCTGGTGGTGATCCTTGCGGGCTTCTCGCTGCTGATCTCCAACCTGGGCCTGACCAAGCTGATCATGTTCTCGATCCCGGTGCTCACCGCCATCTACCCACCCTGCATCGTGGTGGTCGGCCTGAGCTTCGTGAAAGACTTGTGGAACTCGCCGACCCGCATCCTCGCACCGGTGATGCTGGTTTCGTTGCTGTTCGGCATGGTCGATGCAATCAAGGGCAGCAGCATCGCCCACGTGCTGCCGGACTTCATGGCGCACTTACCGTTGAGCGACCAAGGCCTTGCCTGGCTGGTGCCTTCGGTGGTGACCCTGGTTGGCGCCGTGGCCTGCGACCGCATGCTCGGCAAGCCACGCGAGGCGTTGGCCTGATGGTTGAAGCCTGAGGGCGGCACCGGCCACAAGCCGAAGGGTGCTCGCCAGAGGTCTAGACTCGAAAGCCCCGTATCCGGAAGGATGCGGGGCTTTTTTGTGCGGTCCCTTTGCCCGGTGCGGTCTTTGTGGGAGCCACGCCTATTTCTCTGCACAGCTGTGTCTTTTGCCGCTTGCCAGCGTCGAAACCTGGTCCCTATCCTCTAGGCCTCTGGCGCTTTCGGGAACCCTGCATGAACTTCATCCAAAGCAACTTCAATAACCTGCTGGCCATCGCATGGTTTGCCCTGTGCTGGGGTGGTTATACCCGCTATGCCATCTGGAAGGGCCGCGACACTGCGTGCCTGGCCAGCGTGTTGCACCTTTACCGTGAAGACTGGATGCGCCGCATGCTGCTGCGCGACAACCGCATTGCTGATGCCAGCGTGATCGGCAACCTTGAACGCAACGCGTCGTTCTTTGCCTCCAGCACCCTGATCATCCTTGCTGGCATTCTTACCGTGCTCGGTGCCTCCGACCGTGCGCTCTCGCTGCTGGCAGACCTGCCGCTGGTGCAACAGACCTCCCAGGGCATGTCGGAGATCAAGCTGCTGTGCCTGGCCACGGTCTTCGTCTACGCTTTTTTCACGTTCAGCTGGTGCATGCGCCAGTACAACTTTGCCGCGGTGCTGGTGGGTTCGGCGCCCATGATCGGGGAACGGCTGGTCAATGAGCTGGAGCGCAAGGCGTTCGCGTCGCGGGCGGCACGGGTATTGTCGCTTGCCGCCAACCAGTTCAACCTGGGCTTGCGTTCCTATTACTTCGGCATGGCCATGTTGAGCTGGTTTATCAGCCCGTGGTTGTTCATGGCGATGAGTGTGGGTGTCGTGTTTATTCTGTACCGTCGTGAGTTCCACTCGGATGTGCTGGATGTGATGGTGTTCACACCCACCGAAAGTGTACCGGCAGAGCCTGTCAAGGAAAGCCCCGTGGTCGGCAACTGAAACGTTTAATCGAAAACTTTCAGGCACAAAAAAACCCGACAATGTCGGGTTTTTTTGTTTTAAACAATTACTGTTTGGCAGGTTCAGCCGGAGTAGCTGGCGCGGCTTGCGGAGCCGGAGTAGCCGGTGCGGCTTCTTCGGCAGCCTTCTGCTCGGCTTCGGCCTGATCTTTGGCGGCTTCGGCGTTTTCCTTGGCAGCGTCGTTCATTTTATCCTGAGCTTCGCCCATTTTTTCCTGGGCTTGCTCGGCGTGTTCCTGTGCGTCTTGGGCTTTGTCTTCGCTCGCTTTATCGCAAGCGGCCAGGCCCATGGCAGCAGCCAGCATCAGAGCAAAAGCAAAAGGTTTACGCATGGGTGTGTTTCTCCTTGGTGGAATAAGTGACTTGTTCCTTCGAGTGCAACTATGCGGAATAAGTTCCACGCAGATTACAGATATATAACGCCGTGTTCTACATGGACTTTTTAACGAACTCATGCCGCCGCGTGGCGGCGGGCGGGAACAGCCTATGAGCGATTCAACCTTGATGGCAATGGCCGAGCGGTTTCTCTCGGCGTTAAAACATTGCCAGCTGTTGCAGATGCGTGTGGCGCAGGCTGATGGCGATGGCATGACCTTGGTCCTGCCCTGGTCAGCAGCCATCGTCGGCAACCCCCAGACCGGCGCCGTGCATGGCGGTGCGCTGACTACGCTGATGGACACCACTTGTGGCATGGCCACGCTGTGCGTGCTGCCCCGCTTCGAAGTGTGCCCCACGCTGGACCTGCGCATCGACTACATGCACCCGGCCGAAGCTGGCAAGGACATCTACGGTCACGCCCAATGCTACCGGGTTACCCGCGACGTGATCTTCACCCGGGGCACAGCCTATCAGGACAACCCCGACCAGCCCATCTGCCAGGTGGTGGGGACGTTCATGCGCCTGGGGCAGGAGATCAAGGGCGGTATCCGTTTCGGCAATGGCCTGAAGGAGGGCGGCGCATGATTCCGCATGCGGTTCGCCAGCAACTCAACGCTGCCCACGCGGTCGGTGATTACCGGCCATTGCTGGCGCTGATTCCCTACGCAGGGCTTATCGGCATCGAATGCGAGCGCCAGGGCGATGACCTTCTGTTCCGCCTGCCGGCGAGTGCGGACAACATCGGCAACCCGTTGCTGCCCGCTATCCATGGTGGCGTGATAGCGGGGTTCATGGAGTTGTCCGCCGCGCTGTACCTGCTGATCTACAGCGAAAGCGCGAGTATTCCGAAGATCATCGATTTTTCCATCGACTACCTGCGCGCCGGGCATTTTCGCGATACCTATGCCCAGTGCCAGCTGTGGCGCCAGGGCCGCCGGGTGACCAACGTTGCCATTACCGCCTGGCAAGGCGACAGGCAGGCACCCATTGCCACCGCCCGTGCGCATTTCAAGATCGAGCCGGAAAAGCCCTTGAAATCATCCGCTCAGCCCCCATCTGAATGACATCCGCCATTAACGCAGGCCAAATCGCTTGCCAGGCGCCACTGCCATCAGATCGGAGTTTCGAAGACCATGACTGTGGAAACACAAAAGGAAACGTTGGGCTTCCAGACCGAGGTAAAGCAACTGCTGCACCTCATGATTCATTCGCTGTACTCGAACAAGGAAATCTTCCTGCGGGAACTGATTTCCAACGCTTCCGATGCCGTGGACAAACTGCGCTTCGAAGCCCTGGCCAAGCCAGAGTTGCTTGAGGGTGGCGATGAACTGAAAATTCGCCTGAGCTTCGACAAGGACGCCGGTACCGTTACCCTCGAGGACAACGGCATCGGCATGAGCCGCGAAGACGTCATCGCCCACCTGGGCACCATCGCCAAGTCTGGCACCGCCGACTTCATGAAGAACCTCACCGGTGACCAGAAGAAGGACTCGCACCTGATCGGTCAGTTCGGCGTGGGCTTCTACTCCGCGTTCATCGTGGCCGACAAGGTCGACGTTTACAGCCGTCGCGCCGGTCAGCCTGCTGCCGAGGGCGTGCACTGGTCGTCGAAAGGCGAGGGCGAGTTCGAGGTCGCCACCATCGACAAGCCACAGCGCGGTACCCGCATTGTCCTGCACCTGAAGCAGGAAGAGAAAGAGTTCGCCGATGGCTGGCGCCTGCGCAATGTGGTCAAGAAATACTCCGACCACATCGCCCTGCCTATCCAGCTGCCGAAGGAGCAGGCTGCCGCCGAAGGTGAAGAGCAGCCGGCCGAAGAGTGGGAAACCGTCAACCGCGCCAGTGCCCTGTGGACCCGTCCGCGTACCGAGATCAAGGACGAGGAATACCAGGAGTTCTACAAGCACATTGGCCATGACTTTGAAAACCCGCTGACCTGGAGCCACAACAAGGTCGAAGGCAAGCTCGAGTACAACTCGCTGCTGTATGTGCCGGCCCGCGCACCGTTCGACCTGTATCAGCGCGAAGCGTCGCGCGGCTTGAAGCTGTACGTGCAGCGCGTGTTCATCATGGAGCAGGCCGAATCGTTCTTGCCGCTGTACCTGCGCTTCATCAAAGGTGTGGTCGACTCCAACGACCTGTCGCTGAACGTGTCTCGGGAAATCCTGCAGAAAGACCCGATCATCGAGTCGATGAAGACCGCGCTGACCAAGCGCGTGCTGGACATGCTGGAGAAGCTCGCGAAAAACGAACCCGAGCAGTACAAGGGCTTCTGGAAGAACTTCGGCCAGGTGCTGAAGGAAGGCCCGGCCGAAGATTTCGCCAACAAGGAGAAGATCGCCGGCCTGTTGCGCTTTGCTTCCACCCACGACGACAGCGGCGAGCAGAGCGTTGCCTTGGCCGACTACCTGGCCCGTGCCAAAGAGGGCCAGGACAAGATCTACTACCTCACCGGCGAGTCGTACGCGCAGGTCAAGAACAGCCCGCACCTGGAAGTCTTCCGCAAGAAAGGCATCGAAGTGCTGCTGCTGACCGACCGTATCGATGAGTGGCTGATGAGCTACCTCAACGAGTTCGACGGCAAGGCTTTCGTCGACGTCGCCCGTGGCGACCTGGACCTGGGCAACCTGGATTCGGAAGAGGACAAGAAAGCCCAGGAAGCAGTCGCCAAGGACAAGGAAGGCCTGGTCGAGCGCCTGAAAGGCGCGCTGGGTGACAGTGTTGCCGAAGTGCGCGTGTCGCACCGCCTGACCGACTCGCCGGCGATCCTGGCGATTGGCGAGCAGGACCTGGGCTTGCAAATGCGCCAGATTCTGGAGGCCAGTGGGCAGAAGGTACCGGAGTCCAAGCCGATCTTCGAGTTCAACCCGAGCCACCCGCTGATCGAGAAGCTGGACAACGAACAGAGCGAAGACCGCTTCGCCGAGCTCTCGCATATTCTGTTCGATCAGGCGGCCTTGGCGGCCGGTGACAGCTTGAAGGACCCGGCGGCTTACGTTCGTCGCCTGAACAAGCTGTTGGTCGAGCTGTCTGCTTGAGTTGATGCAAAGGAAAGCCCGCTTCGGCGGGCTTTTTTCATGGCGCGCTTTTCATAGAAAGTGCCTAAGGAGTGCTTGATGAGCAAGGTAATCGTCGAATCGCTGGTTTATCACCTGTCCGGCAAGGCTTACGAAAGCCGGCTGGTCTTTGAGCCAGGTGCGCTGGGCCGCCCAGGCCTGGTGATGGCGCCGAACTGGATGGGTATTGGCGAAGGTGCCGAACGCATCGCCAAGGAAGTGGCCGAGAAGGGTTATGTGGTGCTGATTGCCGACCTGTACGGCCAATCTGTACGCCCGTCCAATGCCGACGAGGCCGGTGCGGCGATGATGCCGTTGAAGAACGACCGTGGCGAGCTGCGCAAGCGTATGCAAGAAGCCCTGGCGCAACTGCTGGGGCAGTCGAAGGCGCTGCTGGAGCCTGGCAAAGTTGCCACGTTCGGCTTCTGCTTCGGTGGTTGCTGTGCCCTGGAGCTGGCCCGTTCTGGCGCCGACCTGCGTGCGGCGGTGTCGTTCCACGGCACGCTGGACACGCCGAACCCTGAAGATGCCAAGCATATCAAGGGATCGGTGCTGGTGTTGCATGGCGCCTCCGACCCGTTGGTGCCGAAAGAGCAGTTGCCAGCATTCGAGGACGAGATGAACGCGGCCAAGGTCGACTGGCAGTTGCTGAGCTATGGCGGAGCGGTGCACTCGTTTACCGACCCGAATGCCAACGTACCAGGCAAGATGCAGTATGACCGCCGCACTTCCGAGCGGGCGTTCCGCTCGATGCACAACCTGCTGACTGAAGTGTTCCAGCGCTGATATAGCAGGGGGCGCTTTGCGCCCCATCGCCGGCAAGCCAGCTCCCACAGTACAGCGTACGCCGCTCTTGGTGGGAACTGGCTTGCCGGCGATGGGCTGCAGAGCAGCCCCAGATTTACCGGGGCAACTCGATCCTTGAGGTTTCCCCCGGCACCACCGGCCAATCCCCCGCAGCCCACCGCGCCCTGGCTTGTTCGATCAGTTCCGGGTCACTGGCCACGAAATTCCAGTTCATCCGCCGCGGCCCATCCAGTGGTGCCCCGCCAATCAGCACCAGCTGGCACTCCCCCTCTGCATACAGGGTCATGTCCTCGCCCTCTGGCAGCACCACCAGGCTGCAAGGCTCCACGTCCTCATCGTTCAGCAACAGCTCGCCATCCAGCAGGTAAAGCGCCCGCTGGACGTGCTCACTCGGTATCAGCAGCGTCGTCGCTGGTTGCATCTGTACATGCGCATAAAGAGTGGGGGAGAGCACCGGCACCGGTGACGCCAGGCAGAACCCGGTGCCGGCAATCATGCAAATGCGCACCCCCAGGTTGTCACTCACCGGCAGGCTCGCCGCCGGGTAGTGGCTGTAGCTCGCCGGGCCTTGCTCGTGCTCCTGTGGCGAGGCTAGCCACACTTGCAAGCCGTGCAGGCACGAGCCATGGGCCAGGGCATCTGCGGGTGTGCGCTCGACATGGGCCACGCCGCTGCCAGCCGTCATCCAGCTGACATCGCCGGGGAGTACCCGCTGCTCCGAGCCGAGGCTGTCCTTGTGCAGGATCGCTCCCTCGAACAGGTAGGTCAGGGTCGACAGGCCGATGTGCGGGTGCTGGCGGATGTCCATGCCATGCCCTGGGGCATAGTCGGTTTCGAGCATGTGGTCGAAAAACACGAATGGGCCGACGCTACGGCACTGGGCTGCCGGCAGCGGGCGCAGGATCGGCTGGCCCTCGACCGATTCGGCACGTGGGCGGATGATCAGGGGGCTGCTCATGCGGTGGGCTCCAGGCGCGGTGGAAATGCCTCAAGCATAGCGGTTTGCCCGCTGTGGCTGAACCGTCTGGATCGCCGGCGGGTCTACTGTTTTCATCACCGGAGAAGGAAGCTGCCCATGATTGCCCGAGCGCTGGCCTGCGTGTTGTTGTCTGGCAGTTTGTGCCACGCGGCACTGGCGCGCGACTACCGCTACAGCGATGCTCACCTGCACTATGTCGACTTCTTCCAGGAAAGCGAAGGCATGCCGGCGTTGCTTAAGGCGATGGATGCTGCGGGCGTCGAGCAGTCGATGATTTCCGGCATCCCGGTGGCCAAGAAATGGCATGAAGACGAGCCCAAGCGCCCGCGCTATTACGCGGGTGACGACGCCGATGCCTACTGGTACAGCGCCACCGACACTTACGTGGCCGCAGCCCTGCAGCAGTTGCCGGTCGAGCAGCGCAAGCGCTTTCATCCGTTCCTGACCGGTTTCAACCCGGTGGACAAGAATGCCGTCAGCCATATTGAGCGCATGCTCGATCTGTACCCAGGGCTGTGGCAGGGCATTGGCGAGGTCTTCACCCGCCACGATGACCTCACGGCGCTGACCAGTGGGGACACGCCACGGGCCAACAACGAAGCCATGACGCGTATCTACCACCTGGCGGCGGAGCGTGACCTGCCGGTGCTCCTGCATTCCAACATCACCTCCAAGCGCGAGCGCAATCCACTGTACCTGGCGGAGATCGAAGAGCCGCTGCGCAATCACCCGCATACGCGCTTTATCTGGGCGCACGCCGGCAGCAGCATGGAGATCCACCGGCACCAGACACAGATGGACTTTTTACTGCCGGTGCTGACGCGGTTGCTGGAGGATTACCCGAACCTCTATGTCGACCTGTCGTGGAGTGTGTTGCAGCCCTACCTGCTGGACGACAAGGGTGTGCCGCGCAAGGAATGGCTGGCGTTGGTCGGGCGGTTCCCGGAGCGGTTTATGCTGGGGTCGGATGTGGTGGGGCGGTTTGGCAGCCTGGGGGAGCAGATGCACGGGTTCAGGCCGTTTCTGGATGCTTTGCCTGAGCATGTAGCGAACAAAGTAGCCCGCGATAACTTTCTGGCTGTGCTGCCCAGGCAAAAATAGGGGTTGCCCGTACGGGCTACACATGAAAACGCCCCGAACCAGTCGGGGCGTTTTCGATTACCGCATCAGCGTCTTACTTGCCTTCCCAGCGCTTGAGCACCAGGGTGGCGTTGGTGCCGCCGAAGCCGAAGCTGTTGCTCATGACCGTGTCGATCTTGGCGTTTTCTTCGGTTTTGCGCAGGATCGGCAGGTCAGCGACCTCCGGGTCCAGCTCGTCGATGTTGGCAGAGCCGGCGATGAAGTTGTTTTCCATCATCAGCAGGCAGTAGATCGCCTCGTGCACGCCAGCAGCGCCCAGCGAGTGACCCGACAGGCTCTTGGTCGAGCTGATCTTCGGTGCCTTGTCGCCGAATACTGCGCGAACGCCCTTGATCTCGGCAACGTCACCGACCGGGGTCGAGGTGCCGTGGGTGTTCAGGTAGTTGATCGGGGTGTCGACGGTGGACAATGCCTGCTGCATGCAGCGGATGGCACCTTCGCCACTCGGGGCAACCATGTCGTAGCCGTCGGAAGTGGCGCCGTAGCCAACGATTTCAGCGTAGATCTTGGCGCCACGGGCCAGGGCGTGTTCCAGCTCCTCGACCACCACCATGCCGCCACCGCCAGCGATGACGAAGCCATCACGGTCAGCGTCGTAGGCGCGAGAGGCCAGTTCCGGGGTTTCGTTGCGCTTGGTCGACAGGGCGCCCATGGCATCGAACAGGAACGACTGGCTCCAGTGCTCTTCTTCACCGCCACCGGCGAAGACGATGTCCTGCTTGCCCCACTGGATCTGCTCCAGGGCGGTACCGATGCAGTGTGCCGAGGTGGCGCAAGCCGACGAGATCGAGTAGTTGATGCCCTTGATCTTGAACGGGGTGGCCAGGCATGCCGAAACGGTGCTGCCCATGGTGCGGGTAACGCGGTATGGGCCGACGCGCTTGACGCCTTTCTCGCGCAGGGTGTCCAGCGCTTCCATCTGGTTCAGGGTCGAGGCGCCGCCGGAGCCAGCCACCAGGCCAGTACGCGGGCTGGAAACCTGCTCTTCGGTCAGGCCGGCGTCCTTGATCGCGTCCTGCATTGCCAGGTAGGCGTAGGCAGCGGCATGGCCGACGAAGCGGTAGACCTTGCGGTCGATCAGTTCTTCGAGGTTGAGGTCGATCGACCCGGAAACCTGGCTACGCAGCCCCATTTCCTTGTAATCCGGGTTGAAACGGATACCCGGACGGCTGTTGCGCAGGTTTTCGGTGACGGTAGCTTTGTCATTGCCCAGGCACGATACGATGCCCAGACCAGTGATAACGACGCGGCGCATGCGAATAACCCTTAGAAATTGTCAGTGGAAGTGAACACGCCGACCCGCAGGCCTTCGGCAGTGTAGATCTCACGGCCGTCGACGCTGACCGAGCCATCGGCGATGGCCATGTTCAGCTTGCCCTTCAGGACACGCTTGATCTGAATGTTGTAGGTGACTTTCTTGGCTTCGGGCAGTACCTGACCGAAGAACTTCACCTCGCCCGAGCCCAGGGCGCGGCCGCGGCCCGGCAGGCCTTGCCAACCGAGGAAGAAGCCAACCAGCTGCCACATGGCGTCGAGGCCCAGGCAGCCCGGCATGACCGGATCGCCTTCGAAGTGGCAGGCGAAGAACCACAGGTCCGGGGTGATATCCAGCTCGGCGACCAATTCACCTTTGCCGTGCTTGCCGCCTTCTTCGCTGATATGGGTGATGCGATCGACCATCAGCATGTTCGGCGCGGGCAGTTGCGCATTACCTGGGCCGAACAGCTCACCGCGACTGCAGCGCAGCAGGTCTTCCCGAGTAAAGGCGTGTTGTTTGGTCATGCGAGCTCCTCAATAACCCCCTGTGGCAGGGGATGAATCTTCCCGGCCGGCCCGAAAACCAACGGCTTCGAGACGGCAGCCTACAGGTAGACTATTGCGTTGTGGTGAAAGTCACAGCGCACCTGCCGAAAGAAGTACAGGTGTGCACTGAAACGTCTATTTTCAGGTCCGATGAAGGTCCTGTCCAGTGTTTAAGACTGCCGCACTTTAGCATTTATCGCCAGTCGCGGTTGTCTGACCGGGCAACCAGCGTTGCAGCACCCGCTGCAGTTCGGTGCGACGCAAGGGTTTGCTCAGGTAGTCGTCCATGCCGGCGGCCATGCAACGCTCGCGGTCGCCCTGCAAGGCATTGGCGGTCAAGGCGATGATCGGTAGGCCGGCGCCGTTGGGCAGCTGGCGTATGCGCCGGGTAGCTTCGTAGCCATCCAGGTGCGGCAGGCGGCAGTCCATCAGCACAGCGGCAAAGCGCTGCCGGCCAACCAGGTCGACCGCCTCCAGGCCGTCTTCGGCCGTGCATACCGCCAGGCCCAGACTGCGCAGCATGGCTTCGATGACACTTTGGTTGACCGGATTGTCCTCTACCAGCAGTACCTGATCGTTGTCAGACACCGTGGTTGGCGCAGCTGCTGGCGGCGTCAGCGCGACGGGGGCAGGGCTGGCGAGGGCCAGCGGCATCTCCAGGGTAAAGGTGGAACCCAGGCCTTCACGGCTTTCACCGCGCAGCTTGCCGCCCATGCGCTCGGCAAGGGTGCGGGCGATGGACAGCCCTAGCCCGGTACCGCCATACCGGCGGGAAATCGAGCTGTCAGCCTGCTGGAACGCAACGAACATCATCTCCAGGCGGGCGCTGTCAATGCCGATACCGGTGTCGCGCACGCTGCAGGTCAGCCAGATCAGCTGCCGGTCGAGTACCTGCCAGCGCGCCTCCACCTGCACTTGCCCGCGTTCGGTGAATTTCAGGGCGTTGCCGATCAGGTTCAGCAGGATCTGGCGGATGCGCGTGGGGTCGCCGTTCACCTGCAGTTGCCCGATACCGGGCGGCAGTTGCAGGTGCAGGCCCAGGCCGCGCTGCTGGGCGCTGTGCTGGAACGACTGGACACTGCTGGTGATCAGCTCGGCGAGGTTGAAGTCGATGTGTTCCAGTTGCAGCGCGGCGCGCTCGATGCGCGAGAAGTCGAGGATGTCATTGATGACTTTCAGCAAATGCCCGGTGGATTCGCTGGCCACTGCGGTGTAGTCGGCCTGTTCGTTGCTCAGTGGCGTGGTTTCCAGCAATTGCAGCATGCCCAGCACGCCATTCATCGGGGTGCGCAGCTCATGGCTCATCATCGCCAGGAAGTCCGATTTGGCACGGTTGGCCTGTTCGGCCTCCTCACGGGCCTGGATCAGCTCGGCAATGGCCTGCTTCTGTTCGTCACTGGCCTGCTCCAAGGCGCTGGCCAGGTTGTTGATGTGGCGCGCCAGGTGGCCCAGTTCGCTGTCGTCGACCACTGGCAAGGGGGTGTTGTACTCGCCTTGCTGGATTGCCTTGACCGCATGCCCCATGTCGCTGATCGGCTTGGCCAGGCTCAAGGCCAGGCGACGCGCCAATATAAAGGTGAACAGCAGGGCGAACAGCGCCAGGATGCCGGCCTTGATCACGATTTCCTGTTGGCGTTGGCTGAAGGCGTCATCAGACATGCCGACGATCACCCGGCCCAGATAATCATCGCCAATGGCGGGTGAGGCGGCCTTGCCCTGCTGCAGGAAGTCGCTGTCCAGGCGGATTTGCTGCAGGCGTATGGGCGCCTGGAACACCTCGACACGTTGCGCGCGGTTAGCGCTCTCGTCGGACTGCTCGACGTACACAAGGATGTGGTTGCGGCTGTCCTGCACCTCGAGAAAGCGCACGTGCGGGATACTGAGGGTGGCACGCATCAGGCCTTCGAGCACTTCGTTGTTGCCTGAGATCACCCCGTACTCCGAGGCTGGGGCCAGCTGGTTGGCGATCAGTTGCCCGGTGTGGTTAAGCTCCTGGCGCAGGTCCTGGATCCGCACGAAGGTGAAGAAGCTGATCAGCAGCAAGGTCAGCAGCAGGGCAGGGCCCAGGCTGATGATTTGCGTGCGGGTGTGGATGTCCCAGCTCAGGCCTTTGCTCATGGGGTGGGCTCTCCTTCTGCCAGGGCCTTGGCGGCGGCGTTCGGATCGATCGGTTGCAGGCCCAGGGCGCGCGCCACCTGCTGGTTGCCGCTGACGCCGAAGCGTGCCGGGTACAGGCTGCGCGGCCAGCGCCCTGGCGGCTGGTCGAGCAACTGGTCAAGTACTGCCAGCCAGTCCTCCTGGTCGCTGTAGGTGCTGGCCAAGGCGCCGGCGCGAACAAAGCCGGCGTTCGGGCCGATCAGCGCCATCTGACGGCCATAACTGCTCAACAGCAGGTTCTTTGCAGTCTTGGAGTTGTACAGGTCCGGGTCATCCAGGCCCAGCAATACATCACTGTTACCCAGCAGGTGCTGCAGGGGGCGGCTGTCACGCAGGTCGGGCCAGGCCTGGGCAATGATCTCCAGGCCTAACGGTCGAGCCGCATGGCGCAGCTCTTCAAGCAGGAACCCACTGTGCTCGCCGTACAGCACTCCAATGCGCTGTGCCTGCGGCAGCAGGTAGCGCGCAAGGCGCAGTTGCCGGCCCAACGGCGGGTCACTCCACAGCAGGGTGAGGAACGCTGGGCGCGACTTTCCCAGGCGCTGCTCAGCCTGTACCCGGCTTATGCGCATGGCCAGCGCTGGCGGGCCGGCGTTTTCACCCAGCCGCCATTCCAGGGCGGCATTGTCCATCAGAATCAGGCGCTGGCCAGTTTTGAGCTTGCCAGGGCTTGGCAGGTCGGCTGTGGTCTGGAAATGCACATGATCGCCCGGCCGACGGCTTTCGAGTGCGGCGACGAAACTGCGGATGCCAGGCTGGTCTTGCGCGCCTACCAGCAGAATTTCGCTGGCGGACAACGGCCCCAAGGGCCACAGGCACAGCAGCAACAGGCGCAGCACCAAGGCCATCAGAACGCCAGCTCCGCGCTGAAGCTGAGGCGGTGGCGGCTGTCGTAGCGGTTCTGCACGGTCGTGGTCGGTTCGTCGTCCAAGCGCTGCTGCCAGAGCGCCGCCAGTTCCAGGTTGCTGCCCTGCACCCGAAAGCGTTTGGCCACGCGCAGGTCCAGGCGCTCGTAGCGGTACTGGTTGAGCGCATCGTCACCGTAGTAGAACAGCGCACTCGACCAGCCATCGCCCCATTCGCGCATCCAGCCGACCGAGCCGCTGTTGCGGGCGGTGAGGCGGCGGTCGTCGGGGTTGCTGGCCCAGACATCGACATAGGCATAGGTCAGGCGCAGGCGGTCACGCAGGGTGGGGCGCCAGTCCAGTTGCGTCTCGCTGCCGCTGAACCGGGCCTTGTTGGCGTTGCTGGCGATGTACTGGTTGTTCTTCAGGGGCTCGCTGATCATGCCGGTGATCTCGTCATAGAACAGCTTCACATCCATGCTCAGGTCGATGTCGCTGAAGTAGCCGTTGTAGCCCAGTTCGCGCGAGCGCATGCGCTCCTGGTCGAGGTCGCCTGGGCCGCGGGTCTTGACGAAATACTCGCCGTGCTGCTGGCCGAACACGTCGCGGCTGAGGTTTTTGACCGTGTAGCTCCAGTTGATGTTGTTCTCGAACATGTCGGGCGAGCGCACCGCCTCGGAATACACTGCGCGCAGGCCGTGGCGCGGGGTGATCAGGTAGTTGACCGCTACGCGCGGCGTCAGCGAACTGCCCGACAGACGCGAATCTTCGAGCATGGCCCCGCCCTGCAAGATCCAGTGCTCGTCGGCGCGCCATTCCAGCTGGCCGAACAGGCGCCAGGTCTGGTCATCGATGCTGCCGTTGAAGTAAGTCTGCGAGTCGGCACGATCATAGCGGTAATTCACCCCACTGAGCAGGCGCAGGCTGTCGGTGAGGCTGAGGGTGTCCTGGATTTCCAGGTCATAGCGGGTTTCGCGCGTGCTCTGGTCGACATCGCCGCACACCGCACTGCTGCCGCCCTGGTTGTTCCACTGATCCTTGATGGCATCGACCAGCGCTTGTTCAGCAGGGTTGTTGCTGGGCGGCGGGTTGTTGGCACCGCGTGCCACCCGCTCGGCGTAGTTGGGGTTCATCTGCCACAGCCGGGTCAGTTCGGGGCTGAACGACAACGCGGCATCACAGGCCCGCCAGACCTGTTGGCGGTCAAAGTGTTGGGCAGAACCCTGCACATACAGGCTGTGATCGGGGTTGAAATCGATGTTCCAGCGTACCGACCCTGCGTAGTCCTTGGCATTGACGTCGGCATTGTCGCCGCGCTGGGTGACGTAGGGGAAGACAGGTTGGTAGGTGTAAGGCCGCTGGTTGCTGCCTTCTTTTGCCGCCAGTTGCCATTCCAGGGTCTGGTTCAGCGACAGATTGTGGCTGGCACTGAGGTTGAAACGGGTCAGCCGGCGGCTGTCCCGGTAATCCTGGCCGAACGGGTCGTGGTCGAAACCGTCGTCCTGCTGGCCCGACAGTGACAGGCGCATGTCGCCGCCCTCCCAGCCGAAGCCGTGGCTGGCATAGAAGTCATTGATGCCGTCCTCACCTCGGGTCACCTTCAGCCGTGTGCCGTGGCTGTCGGCAGGGTTGCGGGTGAGAATGTTGACCACCGCCATCAGCGCGTTGGCGCCGTAGCTGACCGTGTTGGGGCCGCGGAACACCTCGATGCGCTCGATGTCTTCCATGGCCAGGGGGATGTCGCTCCAGTCTACCGTGGCCAGGCCTGCACGGTACACCGAGCGGCCATCGATCAGCACCTGCATGCGCCGTGCTTCGCTGGCGTTGCTGCCGTGGTAGTTGACCGTCGGCTGGTTGCCGGCACCGTAGCCGATCATCATGCCCGGTACCAGGCGCAGCAGTTCGGGGATGTCACGTGCGCCGCTGGCGCGGATCAGTTCGCTGTCGAGCACGGTCATGCTGCCCGGGACTGCCGCCGGGGATTGTTTCAGGCGCGTGGCGGTCAGAACCTGCGGCAGGTCACTGTTGTCGATGAACAGGTCGTCGCCCATGGCCGGGCCACCGAGCAAGGCAGTCAGTATCAGCAGGCGCGGGAACGGGGGCGTGCCAGGGAACACGGGGGGGCCTTGTATCAGGAATGGAACAGGCATGGTAACTGACCTTGGCGTATTTTCCAGTGATCTGCGGCGGTTTTGCAGCGTGTCTGTCCTGACGCTTTTATGGGGGCGAAAATCGAGCGCCGCCCGGGCGGCGCATCGCGAGCCAGCTCGCGCCTGCAGGGGTTGCAACGTGGCCATGACAGTGTCATCTGCGTTGCTGGCCTTGGCGCAAGGCAGGCGAGCCGTATAATGACGGGGTCGCCACTTAACTTTTGGCTTTAACGGATTGGATATGACTGAACAGCAACCTGTTGCAGTTCTGGGAGGCGGCAGCTTTGGCACCGCCGTGGCGAACCTGCTGGCGCAAAACGGTGTGCCGGTGCGCCAATGGATGCGCGACCCGGCGCAGGCCGAGGCCATGCGCGTCAACCGCGAAAACCCGCGCTACCTCAAGGGCATCCGCCTGCATGATGGCGTGGAGCCGGTCAACGACCTGCTGGGCACCTTGCAGGCCAGCGCGTTGATTTTTGTCGCCCTGCCATCCAGCGCCTTGCGCAGTGTGCTGGCGCCCCACGCCGAGCTGTTGCGGGGCAAGGGCCTGGTCAGCCTGACCAAGGGGATCGAGGCGCAAAGCTTCAAACTGATGAGCCAGATCCTTGAAGAGATCGCCCCCGATGCCCGCATCGGCGTGCTGTCGGGCCCCAACCTGGCCCGCGAGATCGCCGAACATGCGCTGACTGCCACGGTGGTCGCCAGTGAGGACGAACAGCTCTGCCAGCAAGTGCAGGCCGTACTGCATGGGCGTACCTTCCGTGTCTACGCCAGCGCCGACCGCTTCGGCGTCGAGCTGGGCGGGGCGCTGAAAAACGTCTATGCCATTATCGCGGGCATGGCCGTGGCCTTGGGCATGGGCGAGAACACCAAGAGCATGCTGATTACCCGGGCCTTGGCCGAGATGACCCGCTTTGCCGTCAGCCAGGGTGCCAACCCCATGACCTTCCTTGGCCTGGCCGGTGTGGGTGACCTGATCGTCACCTGCTCCTCGCCCAAGAGCCGCAACTACCAGGTGGGCCATGCGCTGGGTCAGGGCCTGAGCCTGGAGCAGGCGGTCAACCGCCTGGGCGAAGTGGCCGAAGGCGTCAACACCCTCAAGGTGCTCAAGGCCAAGGCGCAGGAGGTGCAGGTGTACATGCCGCTGGTGGCCGGCCTGCATGCCATCCTGTTCGAAGGCCGCACGTTGAACCAGGTGATCGAGCACCTGATGCGCGCCGAGCCCAAGACCGATGTCGATTTCATTTCCATCAGCGGTTTCAACTGAGCCCTTGGCGGCTCTGACACGAGCAAGGAGCAACACATGAACGATACGCCCGAACGCGCCCAGCGTGAGTCGATCATCCTGCGGGTCCTGTGGATGCTGGTGTTCCTGGTAGTCTGGCAACTGGCCGAATTGCTGCTCGGCGGCCTGGTGCTGGTGCAACTGATCTACCGCCTGGTGTATGGCGCGCCCAGCGCCAGCCTGATGAACTTCGGCGACAGCCTGAGCCAATACCTGGCGCAGATCGGCCGCTATGGCAGCTTCCACACTGAGCAGAAGCCCTGGCCGTTTGCCGACTGGCCAGCACCGCGTGCTCCGGAAGGCGAGGCGCCGCATGCCGTGGCCCCGGCCCCGCACCCGGTGCGGGACGAGGAACCCAAGCTGTGAAGCTGTGGGTGCTGCGCCACGGTGAGGCAGAGCCGCGGGCCAATACCGATGCCGAGCGCCGCCTGACCGCCCATGGCCGCGAGCAGGTGCTGCACAGCGCTGCTCGCCTGTTGGGGCAGCCGTTGCAGGCGATCATCGCCAGCCCCTACGTGCGCGCCCAGCAAACGGCCGCGCTGGTGCATGACACGCTGGGTTTCAGGGAGCCGGTGCGCACCGTGCCCTGGCTGACGCCAGAGCATGATGTGCAGCAGGTGATCGGCGAAATCGAACGGCTGGGCCTGGAGCATGTACTGCTGGTCAGCCACCAGCCGCTGGTAGGCACCTTGGTTGGCGCGCTGGAGCATGGTCATCAGCAGCAACCGGCGGCCATGAGCACTGCCAGCCTGGCGGAGCTGGAAGGGGATTGGCCACTGGCCGGGCTGATGACCCTCCGGGCGATCAACCCACCGGTGTGATGCCCCCGCAGATCGACAAGGCAACTGGCATTTTTGTCAGTTGTCGCACTTGATGGCCTCTTGCTAGCGTTGCCTCAAAGCAATCAGGCAGGGAGCAACGGATGAGCGGTGACATGCGGGAGCTGTTGAGTTCCCTTGACCTGCAACCCACCGTAGACAAAGTGGGGCAAGGTATTGCGCTGGACTTTGCCCAGTACAGCCTGCTGCGCGATTCGGCCGACGCCAAGCTCTACCAACTGCTGCACAAGGTCAACGGCAACGGCAAGCTGGAACCTGCTACCAGGCAGCAAAGCGAGCAAGACCTGCGCACGCTTCAGGACGCCTGCCTGCGAGTCTCCCACCTGCTGCAAACCAGTTGTCTGGCGTTGCGCCGCCTGCAGCTGGACTTTCAGGACCAGCGCCTGGCCCGTGAGGCGTTGGAAAGCCAGTTGGCCTACATGCAGGCCTGCTTGCGCCGGTCTCTGGCCAGCTTTGACCGCTCGGCGTGACCTGATAGCCCTCGTCGATGACCTTTCCGGATGTTGCTCAATGGCGTCCCGATGCCGACAATGAGCCATCATCTTCCGTCTGGACCAGGCGCCATGTCGCAGCAGATCTTCTTCGCTCATGCCAACGGTTTCCCTTCGGCCACGTATGGCAAGCTGTTCGCTGCCCTGGCGCCGGACTACCAGGTGCAGCACCTGGCCCAGCATGGGCACGATCCGCGCTTTCCGGTAGACGACAACTGGCAGAGCCTGGTCGATGAACTGCTGCATCACCTGGCACAGCAGGACCAGCCCATCTGGGGGGTCGGGCACTCGCTGGGCGGGGTGTTGCACCTGCACGCTGCATTGCGTCGTCCTGAGTACTACCGCGGGGTGGTAATGCTCGACTCGCCGGTGCTTACCCGTGCTGACCAGTGGCTGCTGCGCACCGCCAAGCGTTTTGGCTTCATTGACCGCATCACGCCCGCCGGGCGCACGCTGGGGCGACGCGAAGTCTTTAGTGACCGCGACAGTGCCCGGGACTACTTTGCCGGCAAATCACTGTTTCGCCATTTTGACCCAGACTGCCTTGAAGCCTATGTCGAACATGGCTTGCAGGCGATGGAGCAGGGACTGCAATTGCGCTTCGATCCCGCCACCGAAATCAGTATCTACCGCAGCATCCCGCACACCAGCCCCGCGCCTGCCCGGCAGTTGCAGGTGCCGCTGGCCATGGTGCGCGGCCAGCGCAGCAACGTCATTCGCCGTCACCACACCCTGGCGGTGCGCGGCATGCCCAAAGGCGAATATCACAGTGTGCCCGGCGGGCACATGTTCCCGTTGGAGCGCCCGACCGACACCGCCAGCCTGATCAAGGGCCTGTTCGACCGCTGGAGCCAGGTATGAGCGCGCAGGTGGAGGAAGTCCGTCTGAGCCTGGGCCATATCGAACTGGCGGCTCACCTGTTCGGCCCCGAAGACGGGCTGCCGGTGATTGCCCTGCATGGCTGGCTGGATAACGCCAATAGCTTCGCCCGCCTGGCGCCGCAACTGAAGGGCGTGCGGATCGTCGCCCTGGACCTGGCCGGGCACGGTTACTCGGAGCATCGCCCGCCTGGCGCCGGCTATGCCTTGGCCGACTATGCCCACGACGTGCTGCGGGTTGCCGAGCAGCTGGGTTGGCAGCGTTTCGGCTTGCTAGGCCATTCGCTGGGCGCAATCATTTCCGTACAACTGGCCGGCGCCTTGCCCGACCGGGTCAGCCACCTGGCGCTGATCGACGGGGTCATCCCGCCAACCGGTGCCGAGCAGGACGCTGGCGAACGGTTAGGGATGGCCCTGCAAGCCCAGCTGCGGCTGGATGGCAAACGCAAGTCGGTGTACGCCACCCTGGAAGAAGGCGTGCATGCCCGGATGAAAGGCATGGTCGCGGTCAGCCGTGAGGCTGCCGAATTGCTGGCGCAACGTGGCCTGATGCCAGTGCCCGGGGGTTACAGCTGGCGCAGTGACAGCCGCCTCACCCTGCCATCGCCGGTGCGCCTGAGTGAAGCCCAGGCCATGGCCCATGTGCGCCGGGTGCGTTGCCCGGCGCTGTTGGTGGTGGCCGCTGAAGGTATGCTGGCGCGCCACGCCGCGTTGCTGGAGCAGCTACCCTTTGAGCAGGCGACGCTGCCCGGTGGCCATCACCTGCACCTGAATGACCAGCAGGGCGCGGCCCTTGTCGCAGACTGTATCAATCGCTTCTTTGGCTTTGCTTGACTTGCACCGGACAAGTGTCGAGGCTTGGCGGGTTGAACAGGGAGACAACCATGCAACTGCCAGACATCCTGGAGCTTCATTTCGGCGCCGCGCGCCGCCTGGTTCGCCAATGAGCGCGCCTGTTGCCATCCGTAATGCTGTCGTCGCCTGCCTGGCGCTTGCCAGCCCGGTATTGTGGGCCGGCAGCCTGCCGGTGCCGGTGGACGCAAAGGTTGTTGACCAGCGCCCGGCCGTGGAGCAGGAACGCGTCTACCCCATGGGCCCGCTGCGCAAGATCAGCGGTCGTCTGCGGGTCGATAACAAAGTCGAGAGCCGGGGGCAGGTCAGCTCGGTCACCTACGAACTGCCGGTCGAACGTACAGCCCGTGAAGCCTTCACCAGTGCCCGCGAAGCACTGCAGCGTGATGGGGGTTACCCATTGTTCTGGTGCCAGGGTCGCGATTGCGGCGAGGCCAGCCTGTGGGGCAACGATGTGTTCGCCAATGCCCGCCTCAACGGTGGTGACGAGCAGCAGGCGTTCATCCTGCTACGCCGCTCGGCAGCCGAGGCCGACACGCTGGTCGCGCTGTACAGCGTTACCCGCGGCAACCGCCGCGCCTACCTGCATGTGGAGGAGTTCGTCGCCGCCAGCCCGCTGGGCGAGCTTCTGCCAACCGCCGCCACGGTGCTGCGCGAAATGCGCGACACCGGCAAGCTCGACTACCCTGACCTTGCGGCGCCGCAAGACGCCTGGGTGAACCTGCTGGCCCGCAGCCTGAACCTCGACAGCACCTTGCGCGCCAGCCTAAGCGGCGCCCAGGCTGAAGCCTGGCGTGAGGCGCTGGTCAAGGCAGGCGTACGCAATGGCCGCCTTGAAGTCGGCAGCGCACCCACCGATGGCCTGCACCTTGAATTGATCCGTTGAACGAGCGCCACCATGGTTAACAATGACCGCCTGCTGATCCAGATTCTGCTGCTGGCCTTGCTGGGTGCCGGCCTTTGGGTGATGGCACCGTTCATTTCTGCATTGCTGTGGGGGGCTATCCTGGCTTTTGCCAGCTGGCCGTTGATGCGCTTGCTGACGCGTGTGCTGGGCGGCCGTGAAACCCTGGCGGCCAGCCTGCTGACCACGGCCTGGATACTGATCGTGGCACTGCCGCTGGTGTGGCTGGGGTTCAACCTGGCCGATCATATTCGCGATGCTACGGCGTTTGTGCGTGACGTGCAGGTCGACGGGCTGCCCGATGCGCCGGCCTGGCTGGGTGGCATTCCATTTGTGGGCGAGCGCCTGGTCAACGGGTGGCAATCCCTGGACCAGCAGGGCGCAGCCCTGCTGGCCTCGGCCAAGCCCTACTTCGGGCAAGTGGGCAACTGGTTGCTGGCGCGCAGTGCGCAGATTGGCAGCGGCGTGCTGGAACTGACCCTGAGCCTGGTGTTCGTGTTCTTCTTCTACCGCGACGGGCCGCGCCTGGCAGCATTCGTGCTGCGCTTGCTGCACCGCCTGGTGGGCGAGCGCGCCGAGTATTACCTGGAACTGGTAGCCGGTACCGTTCAGCGGGTGGTCAACGGGGTAATCGGCACGGCGGCTGCGCAGGCCGCGCTGGCGCTGATCGGCTTTCTGATCGCGGGGGTACCCGGCGCGATCGTGCTGGGCCTGGTGACCTTCATGCTCAGCCTGATCCCCATGGGCCCGCCACTGGCCTGGATCCCGGCCACTGCCTGGCTGGTGTGGAAGGGCGAATACGGCATGGCGGTGTTCCTGGGTATCTGGGGCACCTTCGTCATCAGCGGCGTGGACAACGTGCTCAAGCCCTACCTGATCAGCCGTGGCGGCAACCTGCCGCTGGTGATCGTGCTGCTGGGCGTATTCGGAGGCTTGCTTGCCTTTGGCTTCATTGGCCTGTTCATCGGCCCGACCTTGCTGGCGGTAGGTTACAGCCTGCTGCTGGACTGGAGCCGTAACGCGGCGCAACAGCCGCCACAACAGTAAGTCCGCGCCGGCCTCTTTGCGGGCGTGCCCGCGAAGAGGCCGTTACAGGCAGACCCAGCGCTGATCTTTACGCATTCTTTATCCCCACGCCCATCCCCCGATCTCGCCCCTTTACGCCCCTCCCTCGGACAATTTCCCCAAAGCGGCCCAAGCCGTACCACGGGGAGATCCACACATGAACATGCTCGACGGGCTGTCACTGCTGCTGGCAGTGGCCTTGGCGTTTTATCTGCTGGTGGCGCTGCTGCGCGCCGATCGCAGCTAGGGAGCGGCCATGCACAGTTACGATTTCGCCTTGCTCCTGGCGTTCTTTGCCATCGTGCTGCTACCCGCACCCTGGCTTGGGCGGTTCTACTTCAAGGTCATGGAAGGCCAGCGCACCTGGCTGTCGCCGCTACTCGGCCCGGTCGAGCAAGCCTGCTACCGGCTGGCGGGCGTGAACGCCATCCAGGAGCAGAACTGGCGGCAGTACACCCTGGCCCTGCTGGCCTTCAACCTGGTCGGGTTCCTGCTGCTGTTCGCCGTGCTGCTGTTGCAGGGGTACCTGCCGCTCAACCCGCAGCACCTGCCAGGCCAGGAATGGTCGCTGGCGTTCAACACCGCCGTCAGTTTCGTGACCAACACCAACTGGCAGGCCTACAGCGGTGAAGCGTCGGTCAGCTACCTCAGCCAGATGCTCGGCCTGACCGTGCAGAACTTTGTCAGTGCTGCCACCGGCCTGGCCGTGCTGGTGGCGCTGTGCCGTGGCATTGCCCGGCGCAGCGCGTCGACGCTGGGCAACTTCTGGGTCGACATGACCCGTGCCACCCTCTACGGCTTGCTGCCGCTGTGCGTGCTGCTGGCGCTGTTGCTGGTCTGGCAGGGCGTACCGCAGACCTTTGCCGACTATGCCCATGCGCTGACCTTGCAAGGTACTGACCAGACCATTCCACTGGGCCCGGCCGCCAGCCAGATCGCTATCAAGCAATTGGGTACCAATGGCGGCGGCTTCTTCGGCGTCAACTCGGCGCATCCGTTCGAAAACCCTACGGCCTGGAGCAACCTGTTCGAGGTGGCTTCGATCATTCTCATTCCGGTGGCCCTGGTGTTCACCTTCGGCCACTACGTGAAGGACTTGCGCCAGAGCCGCGCCATCCTGGCCTGCATGCTTGCCCTGTTCCTGATCGGTGGCAGCACGGCGTTGTGGTCCGAGCATCAACCCAACCCGGCGCTGCAGAGCCCACAGGTGCAGCAGACTGCACCCCTGGAGGGCAAGGAAAGCCGCTTCGGCACCACCGGTTCGGTGCTGTGGACGGTCACTACCACCGCGGCCTCCAACGGTTCGGTCAATGCCATGCACGACAGCCTGAACCCGCTGACCGGCATGGTGGCGATGGTCAACATGATGGTCGGCGAGGTGATATTCGGCGGCGTCGGCGCGGGTCTCTACGGGATGCTGCTGTTCGTCCTGATCGCGGTATTCCTGGCCGGGCTGATGATTGGCCGCACCCCGGAGTACCTGGGTAAAAAGCTGCAGGCCCGTGAGGTGCAGTTGCTGGTGGCGACCCTGCTGGTGATGCCGGTCGGCGTCCTGATACTCGGCGCCATTGCCGCCAGCCTGCCAGGCCCGGCGGGGGCGGTCAGCAACCCGGGGGCGCACGGTTTCAGCCAACTGCTGTACGCCTACACCTCGGGCACTGCCAACAATGGCTCGGCCTTCGCCGGTTTCGGTGCCAACACGGTGTACCACAACCTGATGATCGGCCTGGCCATGCTCATTGGCCGCTTCGGCTACATCCTGCCAATCCTGGCCCTGGCCGGCAGCCTGGCGGCCAAGAAGAGTGCGCCACAGGGGCAAAACAGCTTCCCCACCCACGGCCCGCTGTTCACCGGCCTGCTGCTGGTGACCATCTTGCTGGTCGGCGGCCTGACCTTCCTGCCGACCCTGGCCCTTGGGCCAATCGCCGAACACCTGAGCCTGGGTTTTTGAGGACCGATCATGAACATGCCCATTCCTGAAGTGAATACCCGGCACACTGCCAAGGACCAGACGCGCTTTGCCGCGCTGTGGCGCCCGGCGCTGGTGCAGGCGTTTGTCAAACTCGACCCGCGCCAGCTCAAGCGCTCGCCGGTGATGCTGGTGGTGGCCCTGACCGCAGTGCTCACCACCGTACTGTGCTTCGCCCCTGGCAATGGCGTGAGCACGGGTGTTGCCGTGCAGATCGCACTGTGGCTGTGGTTTACCGTGCTGTTCGCCAACTTCGCCGAGGCCCTGGCCGAAGGCCGTGGCAAGGCCCGCGCCGACAGCCTCAAGGCCGGTAGCCAAGGCCTGACTGCCCAGCGTCGCCAGCGGGATGGCAGTTACGAGACGGTTGCTGCCAGCGCGCTGCGCAAGGACGACGTTGTGCGCGTGGTCGCCGGCGAGATGATCCCCGGTGACGGCGAGGTGCTTGAAGGCATCGCGGCCGTCAACGAGGCCGCCATTACCGGCGAGTCCGCCCCCGTGATCCGCGAGTCCGGCGGCGACCGCTCGGCGGTGACCGGCAATACGCGGCTGGTCTCCGACTGGCTGCTGATCCGCATTACCAGCAACCCGGGCGAGTCGACCCTGGACCGCATGATTGCCCTGGTCGAAGGTGCCAAGCGGCAAAAGACCCCCAACGAGATCGCCCTCGACATCCTGCTGATCGGCCTGACGCTGATCTTCCTGATCGTGGTGGTGACTTTGCAGCCGTTCGCCCACTTTGCGGGTGGCAGCCTGCCGTTGATCTTCCTGGCCGCGCTGCTGGTGACGCTGATTCCCACCACCATCGGCGGCCTGCTGTCGGCCATCGGCATTGCCGGTATGGACCGGCTGGTGCGGCTGAACGTCATCGCCCGCTCGGGTCGCGCGGTCGAGGCCGCCGGTGACGTGCATACACTGATGCTCGACAAGACCGGCACCATCACCTTCGGCAACCGCCGCTGCAGCGCGCTGCATGCTGCGCCAGGTATCACCGCTCGCGAATTGGGTGAGGGCGCCTTGCTGGCCTCTCTGGCCGACGACACCGCCGAAGGCAAGTCGATTGTCGAATACCTGCGCCAGCTCCATGAGTTTGTCGAACCGGCGGCCGGGCAGTTCGACGCTGTGGCCTTCAGTGCCGAGACACGCCTGTCAGGCATCGACTACCAGCAGCACCGCTACCGCAAGGGTGCCGTCGATGCCGTGCTGGCATTTGTCGGCATGCAACGCCTGGAAATGCCCCCGGCGTTGGCCCGCGAAGTGGAGCGGATTGCCCAGAGCGGTGGTACGCCGCTGCTGGTGTGTATCGACAAGCGCCTGCTTGGCGTGATCCACCTCAAGGATGTGGTAAAGCCCGGCATCCGCGAGCGCTTCGCCGAGCTGCGCAAGCTGGGCATCCGCACGGTGATGGTGACCGGCGACAACCCGTTGACTGCCGCCGCCATCGCCGCAGAAGCGGGCGTGGATGACGTATTGGCAGAGGCCACCCCCGAGAAGAAGCTGGCGCGTATCCGCCAGGAGCAGAACGACGGCCGCCTGGTGGCCATGTGCGGCGACGGCGCCAACGACGCCCCGGCACTGGCCCAGGCCGATGTGGGTATGGCCATGAACGACGGCACCCAGGCCGCGCGCGAGGCGGCCAACATGGTCGACCTGGACAGCGACCCGACCAAACTGCTGGATGTGGTGCAGGTGGGCAAGGAATTGCTGGTGACCCGTGGTGCGTTGACCACGTTCTCCATTGCCAACGACGTGGCCAAGTACTTCGCCATCCTGCCAGCGCTGTTCGCCGCCATCTACCCACAGTTGGGCGTGCTCAACCTGATGCAGCTGGCCAGTCCGCAGAGCGCGATCCTGTCGGCCATCGTGTTCAATGCACTGATCATCATCGTGCTGATCCCGCTGGCGTTGCGTGGCGTACGCGTGCAGGCGGCCAGTGCGGCGCACCTGTTGCGGCGCAACCTGCTGATCTACGGGCTGGGCGGCATTGTGGTGCCGTTTGCCGGGATCAAGCTGATCGACCTGCTGCTCAATGCCCTGAACCTGGTCTGAGGAGGCCGCCATGAATGCTTATGTACGCCCGGCTTTAAGCCTGGCCCTGTTGATGACGCTGGTGACCGGCGCACTGTATCCGCTGGCAGTAACCGGCATCGCCCAGGTTGTTTTTCCGGAACAGGCCAATGGCAGCCTGGTGCGGGATGACCAGGGCCAGGTGCGCGGTTCGGCGTTGATCGCGCAGGATTTCAAGGGGGATGGCTGGTTCCATGCGCGGCCTTCGGCAGGCGCTTTTGCCACGGTGGCCAGCAGTGCCAGCAACCTTTCGCCTAGCAACCCGGCGCTGGCCGAGCGGGTCAAAGGGGAGGCGGCTAGCCTGTACCAGGCGCAGCAGGGGCCGGTGCCGCAGGCGTTGTTGACCACCTCGGGCAGCGGCCTCGACCCGCACCTGCCACCGGAGGCCGTGGCCTATCAGATCCCACGGGTGGCGGCGGCGCGTCAACTGCCGGTGGAACGCTTGCAAGCCTTGCAGGAAGAGGCCACCCTCCACCCAATGATCGGCCCACCGGTGGTCAATGTGCTGGCGTTGAACCAGGCCTTGGAAAAGCTCGCAATTACCAAATGAATTGAAGCGGTAGCAGGGACCCTGTGGGAGCGGGTTCACCCGCGAATGCGATGGTGCTGCCAGCAACGCATTCGCGGGTGAACCCGCTCCCACAGGTACGGTGCTTGCCCCTGAAATAGCAAAGGATGAAACATGAGTGATTCCGCCCGCGCAGATGCGCTGTTGGCTAACCTCCCGCGCACCGGCCGGGGCCGGCTGAAGGTGTTTCTTGGCGCCGCGCCCGGCGTGGGCAAGACCTTCGCCATGCTCCAGGCCGCCCACGCCCAGCAACGCCAGGGCGTGCAGGTACTGGCAGGCGTTGTCGAAACCCACGGCCGCGCGGAAACCGAAGCGCTGCTTGCAGGTCTCCAGCAGCAACCTCTGCTGCGCAGCCAGTACCGCGACGTCACCCTTGAAGAAATGGACCTCGACGGCCTGCTCAAGGCCGCGCCAAAACTGGCCCTGGTGGACGAACTGGCCCACACCAATGCCCCCGGCAGCCGCCACGCCAAGCGCTGGCAGGACGTACAGGAACTGCTGGCCGCTGGCATCGACGTGTACACCACGGTCAACGTCCAGCATCTGGAAAGCCTCAACGACAAGGTGCGTGACATCACTGGCGTACAGGTGCGTGAAACCCTGCCGGACTGGGTGCTGCAGGAAGCCTTCGAACTGGTGCTGATCGACCTGCCACCCCGCGAACTGCTCGAACGCCTGCGTGAAGGCAAGGTTTACGTGCCCGAGCAAGCGCGGGCGGCCATCGATGCGTACTTCTCGCAAACCAACCTCACCGCCTTGCGCGAACTGGCCATGCAAACTGCCGCCGCACAGGTCGATGCCGACCTCGCCGACGGCTATCGCCAGCGTGGCCAAGAGGCCCCGGCCTTGCGCGGGCGGCTTCTGGTAGGCGTGGACGGCGACGACCAGGCCGAACGCCTGGTGCGCCATGCCAGCCGCGTGGCGCAACGCCGTCACCTGCCCTGGAGCCTGGTGCATGTGGACAACGGCCGCTTGCGCGACGAAACCGCGCGTCACCGCTTGCAGGCCGCGCAGCAGCTGGCCGAGCGCCTGGGCGGCGAGGTGGTGCTGCTAAGGGCTGGCGAAGTGGCGCGCACGTTGATCCAGCATGCCGCCGAACGGCGGGCCAGCCTGGTGCTGGTGGGGCAGTCCCGTGACCGCCTGCGTCGTCGCCTGTTCGGTGCCGGTGTGGCTGCGCGGCTGCTGCGCGAAAGCCATGGGCTGGAAATCAACGTGCTGGACCGCGACGTGCAGCCGCAAGCACCGCGGTCGGCGGTGCGGCGGGTGTGGGTGTGGCGCCACTACCTGCTGGCGCTGCTGGCCACGGTCATGGCGGCGGGGCTGGCCTGGGCGGTGTCGAGTGTGTTGGCGCTGCCCAACATCTCGCTGGTGTTTCTGGCTGCGGTGTTGCTGGTGGCGGTGCGCAGCAGCCTGGGGCCTGCGCTGGCGTGCGCCGCGCTATCGTTCCTGACATACGATTTTTTGTTCATTCCACCCAATTTCTCGTTCAGCATCCAGCGCGAAGAAGACGTGCTGACCCTGGTGTTCTTCCTGCTGATGGCCGCGCTTACCGGCAATCTGGCTGCACGCCAGCGCCGGCAGTTGCAGGCGCTACGCGAAACCCAGGCGCAGACCAGCCAGTTGCTCGACCTGTCGCGCCGACTGACCGTGGCCACCGACCGCCAGGCCGTGTTCAGCGCTGCGGGCCAGCACCTGGACGGCTGGCAGGACATGCAGGTGTGCCTGCTGGAGCGCAACCCCGAAGGCCAGCTGCAGGTGGCCAGCGGCGAAGCCCACGCCTTCAGCGACACCGAACGGGCTGCCGCCGATTGGGCCTGGCAGCACGGCCAGGCCGCTGGCCATGGCAGCGACACCTTGCCCAATGGCCGCTGGTGGTGGTGGCCGCTGGCGGTGGACGAACAGCCTTTGGCACTGCTGGGGGTGCGCCCGCGCAACGGGCAGCCGCTCAACGACCCACGCCGGCGCCTGCTGACGGCCCTTGGCCAGCCACTGGCTCAGGCCCTGGCCCGCGCCCGCCTGGCCGAGCAGTTGGAGGCTGCGCGCCTGCATGGCGAAACCGAGCAGCTGCGCAGCGCCTTGCTGGCGTCTGTCTCCCACGACCTGCGCACGCCGTTGACCGCCATGCGCGGCAGTATCGACAGCCTGCTGGCCTTGGGCGAAGCGATCCCGCCTGAAGACCGCCGCGAGCTGTTGGAGGGCACACGCAACGAGGCCGAACGCCTCGACCGCTATATCCAGAACCTGCTGGACATGACCCGCCTGGGCCATGGTGGCCTCAAGCTTGCACGCGACTGGGTAGCCCCGGCCGACATCGTTGGCAGTGCGCTCAACCGCTTGCGCGTGGTGCTGGCGCCGCTGCGGGTGCACACCGACGTGCCGGCCGAGCTGCCCTTGCTGTTCGTGCATGCGGCGCTGATCGAACAGGCGCTGGTCAACGTGCTGGAAAACGCCGCACGCTTCTCCCCGGGCAATGGTCGGCTTGAGCTGCAAGTGGCCGTGCATGAAGACCAGTTGCGCTTTACCGTCAGCGACCAGGGCCCTGGCATTCCGGTCGCCGACCGCGAGAAGATCTTCGACATGTTCTATACCGCTGCCCGTGGTGACCGCGGCGGGCAGGGCACAGGCCTGGGCCTGGCAATCTGCCAGGGCATGATCGGCGCCCATGGCGGGCAGATTCTGGTGGGCGAAGGCATCGATGGCCAGGGCACCGGCATCACTTTATGCTTGCCGCTACCCCCTCAACCTGAAGCCGAAAGCGAAACCCCATGAGCCAGTCCGCCACGCTGTTGGTCATCGACGATGAACCGCAGATCCGCAAGTTCCTGCGCATCAGCCTGGCCTCGCAGGGCTACAAGGTGCTCGAAGCTGCTACCGGCCAGGAAGGGCTGGCCCAGGCTGCTCTGGGCAAGCCGGACCTGGTGGTGCTCGACCTGGGCCTGCCGGACATGGACGGCCAGCAGGTGCTGCGAGAGCTGCGCGAATGGAGCGCGGTGCCGGTGATGGTGCTGTCGGTGCGCGCCAGTGAGGTGCAGAAGGTGGATGCGCTGGACGGCGGGGCCAACGATTACGTGACCAAGCCGTTTGGCATCCAGGAATTTTTGGCGCGGGTGCGGGCCTTGCTACGCCAGGTGCCACAGGCCGGGGGCTCGGAAGTGGCAGCCAGCTTTGGGCCGTTGACCGTGGATTTTGCCTTTCGCCGGGTAACCCTCGACGGTGTGGAGGTGGCGTTGACGCGCAAGGAGTATGCCTTGCTGGCGCTATTGGCCGGGCACCCAGGGCGGGTGATTACCCAGCAGCAACTGCTCAAGGATGTCTGGGGGCCTACCCATGTGGAGAATACCCACTACCTTCGGATCGTGGTCGGGCATCTGCGGCAGAAGCTGGGCGATGACCCCACGGCGCCACGGTTTATCATCACCGAGGCAGGGGTGGGGTACAGGTTGGTGGCGCCGCCCATCTAACTCCCCCTTGCGGCAGCATACTGGCTGTGCCGTTGATCGCGGGCAGTTACGTCCGCAAGGGGCGTCAGGCTCTGGGTGGCTCCTTCTCGAAGAGCTGGCGCGTGACCTCCAGGTAACGCCTGGCACCGAGGCCCAGCGGCCGTGACTTGATCCAGATGATGTCCACCCATAAGCGCAGGCGGCTGGCCATGTTGTCGAACCTCACTTCTGCCAGTGCACCCGAAGCAATCAGCGGTTCAACCAACGGCTGCGGCAGGTAGGCCCAGCCCAACCCGGACTGCACCAGGTCCAGCGTGGCCAGGTAGCTGTCGGTCAGCCAGATGCGCCGCGACAGCACCATGCGTGGGTCCGAGCCGGTGGCCTTGCCTGAGGCTACGATGATCTGCCGTTGTTCGGCAAAGGCCTCCTCAGGCAATGGCGTGCCGCTATTCTGCCCGGCCGGATGGCGTGGTGAAGCGACGGCCACCAGCAGTTGGCTACCGGCTTCGAGGAACGACTCACGTTCGTCGATGCCAGGCCGCTCGAACACCAGTGCCAGTTGCACACTGCCGTCATGCAAAAGGCGAATGGCTTCGGTCTGGGTGGCCGAACGTACCTCGATTTCCAGGCTGGGAAACGCTTGGGCGAGGGTCTCCAGTGGCTGGCTCCAGCGGCCGGTCTGCAGCTCGGGCGCCATGGCGATGGTCAGGCGCTTTTCCAGGCCTTGGTGCAATTGCAGGGCTTGGGCATCCAGCAGGTTGAGCTGGCAGATCACCTGCCTGGCCTGGGGCTCCAGCGCCAGGGCGGCGCTGGTGGGCAAGGCTTTGCGTGTGGCCCGGTCGAACAGCGGCAGGTCCAGCTCGGCTTCCAGTTGGGCGATTGCCATGCTCACGGCCGAAGGCACACGGCCCAGCTTGCGCGCTGCGGCGGAGAACGAGCCGGCATCCAGCACCGCGAGGAAAGTTGCCAGGGAGTCGCTGGTAAAGGCCATTGTCAGTAAACCTGATGATGATCAGCTTTTGTTGCTGAAAATTATGAACATTAATGCGCGTACAGGACAGCCCCTCAATGGAGATGAGCATGCAGAGACCAACCGCGTGGCATGTCACTCACTGGCGTACAGACCCGTTCAGCCTCGGTGCCTACAGCGCGCTGCTGGCAGGAGGAACGCCGCAGCATCGAAGTGCCCTGGGCCACGTACTGCAAGAGCGCCTGGTCATTGCCGGAGAAGCCTGTAACACCCGCGCGCCAGCCATGGCGCATGGTGCCTGGAATGATGGCCTGCGTGCCGCCGAGGCAGCCTTGAGTGCTGGCGCGCGCAAGGTGATCGTGATCGGGGCGGGATGTGCAGGCCTGGCTGCCGCACAACGCCTGCGGGCGCAGGCTATCGATTGCACTGTGCTGGAGGCACGGGGGCGAACAGGTGGGCGTACGCATTCTGTCGATCTGGGTGGTGTGAAGGCGGATGAAGGTGCTGCATGGCTTCAGCATTTCGCTGAAAACCCGTTGGCCGCTTTTGCGCAGCAACATGGGTTGGCTTGTGTCGAGACCGACTTCAGCCGCCCGCTTGCAGCCGCAAGAGGCGGGGTACTGCCCGATGTCGACGCTGCCTGGATTGCCTTGACCCAAAGTATTGATCGGCGGCTGCCCTTGTCTGAAGCGATCACCGGCTACATGGCCACACTCGACCCTGCGCGCACGCGCGCCACGCAGTTCGCCATCGACGCCAACCTTGTACTGGAGGCGTGTTTGCCAGTGGAGCAGCTGTCGGTCAGTGCGCTGGACGAAGAGGGGGTCGGGCACGGCGATCGCATGCTGCCAGGTGGTTACAGCGAGCTTGTCGACTTGCTGGCAAAAAATCTGGATATCCGCCTGAACACGCCGGTAACCCACATCGACTGGTCGAGCGCGCGCGTCAAAGTGAATGGAGAGGTGTGCGACTTCTGCATTTGCACAGTCCCTGTGGGGGTGTTGAAAGCATTGCACTTCACCCCTGCATTACCTGAAACACAGCAGCAAGCCCTGGTACATCTGGGCATGGGCAAGCTGGAGAAGGTGATTCTGCAGTTCGATGAGCGTTGGTGGCCTTGTTCACCCTCTGGCTACCTGCGCTGGTATGACGTACCTGCCAGTTGGGGGGAGTGGCTGGACCTGACCGATGCCGTAGGCAAGCCCACCATTGCCGGCCTGATCGCCGCCGACGCGATCGAGCGGCAGTTCAGCGGGCGCACGGACGAACAGATCGCCATGGCAGCCACTGAGGCATTGCAGGCGTGGGCCGCAGCCATCGGGCCCACGCCGTGATAGTTACAGCCCTTCGCCCAGCACCCGGTCAATGCTGTCGACAAAGTAGTCCACGCTCGCCCGGGTGGTGCACATTGGTGGCTTGATCTTGAGGATGTTCAGGTAGTCGCCGGTCGGCTGCATGAAGATGCCCAGGTCACGCAGGCGATTGCACAGCGTCATGGTTTCTGCGGTGGCAGGCTCCAGGGTTGTGCGATCGCGCACCAGCTCCAGCCCCAGGTAGAAGCCCGAGCCATGTGCCGCGCCAGCCAGCGGGTGCTTGTCGACCAGCGCCTGCAGGCGGGCCTTGAAGTAGCGGCCGGTGTCGCGGGCGTTGTCCCACAGGCCTTCTTCCTGCATCACATCCAGCACCGCCATGCCAATGCGGCAGCTGACGGGGCTGCCACCGGCCGAGGAGAAGAAGTAGCCCTCGGCTTCCAGCGCCTCGGCGATTTCACGGCGGGTGATGACCACGCCCAGTGGCTGGCCGTTGCCCATGCCCTTGGCCATGGTGATGATGTCGGGCACCACACCCTGTTCCTCGAAACCCCAGAAGTATTCGCCCAGGCGACCATAACCCACCTGTACTTCGTCGGCGATGCACACCCCGCCACGGGCGCGGACCTTGGCGTAGGCATCGCGCAAGTAGCCGGCCGGTAACGAGATGCCCCCGGCATTGCCGTACACCGGCTCGCAGATGATACCCGCCAGCTGGCGGTTACGGGCATCAAGGTCAGCCAGTTTGGCGTCGACGTCCTGCAGGTAGTCGGCGGCGCTGTCGGGCCCGCGGAAGCGGCCGCGGAAGGTGTTCGGCGCTTCGACCGGGTGTACCCAGTCCGGGCGGGTTTCCAGGGCTTGCGGGTTGTCGGCGATCGACGTGGAGATGGCATCGGTGGCCACCGACCAGCCGTGGTAGGCCTCCAGCACACTGAGCAGGTCACGCCCGCCGCTGTAGGCCCAGGCCAGGCGGATTGCCAGGTCGTTGGCTTCGGTACCGCTGTTGACCATGAACACCCGGTCGAAACCTTCGGGGGCCAAGTCCAGCAGCCGTTCGGAGAACTCGGTGATGGCTGCGTAGTGAAACCGCGAGTTGGTGTTCAGCAGTGACCACTGTCGTGCCGACTCGGCGACCATGCGGGGGTGGCCATGGCCCAGTACCGCGACGTTGTTCAGCATGTCGAGGTAAGAGCGACCCTGCATGTCGATGAGGTAGTTGCGCCAGCCGCGTTCGATGTGGGGTGGCTGCGCGTAGTAGTGCTTCTGCGAACGGGCGAAGCTGGCATCGCGGCGTGCCAGCAGGGCCTGCGGATCAGGCAGCGGATCGGCATCGCAATCGAAGCCCAGCAGTGCGGCTGGTGACGGGCACAGCGCCAGCCAGGCGGCAGCCTGGGACGGGGTGGCGAACAATGGCGGCTGGATGCTGTTGTCCAGGCACAGCTGCACGGTGAGGAAACCGCAGCTGATGCCCAGCGACTGGCCTTGTTCAACGGCCAGGCCATTTGCCGGGGCATTTTCCAGACCCTGCAGCCACAAGGCCCAGTGCGCGGTGCGCAGGCAGCCACGGCCATCCCCATGGCGATGCCAGGTGCCCGCTGCCGGCGCTTGCACCGCGCTACCGTTGGCTACATGCAGCTCTACGCCAAGGGCGCAGGTGGCTGGCTCCTCGGGGCGGTCGATATGGGTTTGCGACAGGCGATACTGCCCGTGCAGGCTGCAGGCCGGGGCAGGGTGCAGGGTTAGCAGGCGTTGGTCGAAGCCGGGTTGCTCCCAGTTGCCCGCTTCACAATGCTTGCTGAGCACACCGAGGTCGATGCGCGTCACAGGTTGCCCCGCCAGTTCGGGCAGCAGGGGCGTGCAGCCGTTCAGGTCTGGCGTGGCGGGTTGCACGCCGGCAGCCTGCAGGATGGCCGCTTGCATGAGTGCGAAAGGCACGGCGGTAGCGGTGTCGAAAATTTCCCACTCATGGGCCACGTTGTCGCGGGTGTACTGGTTACCCGGGTCCACGGCCAGTTGCTGCGCGCTGCTCAGCACCAACACTGCCGCGCGGTTTAGTACCAGAGGCCACAGGGCACGCAGCTCGGCGTCGGTCAGCGGGTTGAGCGCCTGGTAGGCGCTGACCGCCGGCAGGACCCGCAGCGGGTCGCCTTCGGCGTGGTGCAGCAGTGCTGCACAGGTCACTGACAGGTCGGCGATGCGCCAGGTGCGCAGCAGGTCGCCGAAGTCGATCACCCCTTGCAACTGCCACTGGCGCTCGCCGTCAAGGGCCCACACGGTGTTGTCGTCGGTGATGTCCAGATGCACGGCCTGGCTTGGCAGTTGCTCGGCAAGCGGGGCGAGGTGTTGGGCGGCGACGCCGGTGGCCTGTTCGATGCGGGCGCGTTGCTCGCTGTTGTCCAGTACGGGCAGCAGGTGCTGGATCAACGCCTGGGCGTGTTGCGGGTCCCATTGCAGGGTGCGCGCAAGGCCGGGGTGGTCGAAGTCGGCCAGGGTGCTGTCGAGCCGCGCACACAGCCTGCCCATTTCGGCCATCAGCTGCGCCGGCATGTGCTTGAGGCGCGTCAACGGTTGACCTTCGATGTAGTCGAGCAGGCGCACGCGCAGTGGTTGGCCATCAATCTCCACGGCCAGCAAGTTTTCGCCGCTGTGCGCCGCACGTACGGCAGGCACCGACAGGCCGTGCTCACGCAAATAGGCGAGGGCGGCATGCTGCGCCTCCAGCTCCAGCTTTGCGTAGCTGCCATGGCAGGCCTTGAGTACGAACTGCCCTTGGGCCGTATCGACCCGGAAGTTCAGGTCCTGCTGGCTGCCCAGTGCCGACAACCCACCGGCAACGCCGTAGTGCATCTGCAACAAGGCATGTGCCTGGGTTTCGCTGAGCGTGGGGCCGGGCAGGCTGGCGCGCTGGATCATCTGCTCAAGGGCAGGGGAGACGTTCTTTTGTGGATGACTGGGCATGGGCTCTACCGTTGAAGCAGGAGTGACAGCAGCGACTGTATGCCCGATCTGACTGATGATGAAAGACGATCGTGATCAGAAATCCTGATAAGTGGCGGCCCTTTGCCACAGCCGCAGGTTGATGTTTGTGTTTGGTAAGCATTACCATTTGCGTTCTGTTTCACATCCTCCGCGCTGTCAGGAATTATCCCATGCCTTCCCATGTCCCCTCGCGTCCCGCATTACTGGCGATCTGCTGTTCCGTAACCCTGATGGCGCAGGCTGCCGAACCGATCCAGCTGGAGGCGACCGATGTCAGCGCCGATGCCCTGAAAGCGCGCCCCGACGCATTGCCCGACGAGTTTGCCGGCGGCCAGGTGGCCCGTGGCGGGCGAATGGGCGTGCTGGGTAACCAGGACTACATGGATGTGCCCTTTACCATGACCAGCTATACCGCCAAGGTGATCGAAGACCAGCAGGCGGAAGACATCGGTGACGTCCTGGCCAACGACCCCTCGGTGCGTGAATCATTCGGCTTCGGTAACCAGTCCAAAGTCTTCGTGATCCGGGGCTTGCCGCTGGCCGGCGATGATATTTCCTTCAATGGCCTGTACGGCATCTTGCCGCGGCAGATCATGTCCACCGACGGCGTCGAGCGGGTCGAAGTGTTCAAGGGGCCCAATGCCTTCCTCAATGGCGTGAGCCCGACCGGCACGGGCCTGGGCGGCAACGTCAACCTGCAGCCCAAGCGCGCCGGTGATGAGCCGACCCGCCGCTACACCCAGGACATCAGCGCCGATGGCCGTATTGGCGAGCACCTGGATATTGGCCAGCGCTTCGGTGAGGACAACCGTTTCGGCGCGCGCCTGAACCTCAGCCAGCGCGAAGGTGAAACTGCCGTGGATGACCAGGACCAGCGCACCAAGCTGTTCACCGCTGGCCTGGACTACCGTGGCGACAACTTCCGCGTGGCGACTGACATCGGCTACCAGAAACAGCGCATCAACCATTTGCGCAATTCCGTGCGCCTGGGCAGTACCACGACCAAGGCCCCGACCGCGCCGGACGCCAGCCACAACTATGGCCAGAGCTGGAGCTACAGCGAGTCGGAAGATACCTTCGGCATGGTCCGTGGCGAATGGGACCTGAGCGACAACTGGACCGCCTACCTCGCCGGCGGCGCCCGGCACACGCGCGAGCAGGGCACCTACGGTACCCCGGTACTGGTCGGCAACAGCGGTGCAGCGACGATGACCCCTTCGGACATCGTGCACGGTGAAGACAACACCAGCTTCAGTACTGGCCTGAATGGGCGCCTGCAGACCGGGCCGATCAGCCACCAGATCGCCTTGGGGGCCAATACCATGTGGACCCAGGCGGAAAACGCCTACACCTTCTATTCGCCGGTCAGCACCAACATCTACGACGGCGTGCAAAAGGCCAAGCCGGGCACTGTCACCAGCACGGGTGGCGAAATGGGTGACCCCGGTGTTACCGGCAAGACCCGCGCGCGGAGCATCGCCATTTCCGACACCATTGGCGTCTTCGATGATCGCCTGTTGCTGACTTACGGCTTGCGACGGCAGCAGCTGCGGGTGGAAAGCTATACTTACGATGGCACGACCTCTCAAGGGCAGGCCAACCTGGCGAATGACGGCAGCCGCAAAGGCGACCCGTATGAGGAGTCGATCACCACACCGGTATATGGCATCGTGTTCAAGGCCACCGACAGCATTTCCTTGTATGCCAACCGCATCGAAGGCCTGGCTCAGGGGCCAACGGCGCCAGCCAATGTGTCCAATGCCAACGAGATGTTCCCGCCAGGCCGCACCAAGCAGCTTGAGGCTGGTATCAAGTTCGACCGACAGACCTTTGGTGCGAACCTGGGCGTATTCCGTATCGAGAAGCCTTCAGACGGCTATACGTTGAACAATGTCTTCATTCGCGACGGTGAACAGGTCAACAAAGGCCTGGAGTTGAGCCTGTTCGGCGAGCCGGTCCAGGGTCTGCGCCTGATGGCTGGCGGCACGCGCATGACCTCGGAGCAGAAAAAAACTGCCAACGGCAGCAACGATGGCAACCATGCCATTGGCGTGCCGACGTTCCAACTCAATGCCAGCGTCGACTGGGACGTGCCTGGTGTACCTGGGCTGGCGCTGAATGCGAGGATGCTGCGCACCGGTGGCCAGTTCGTCGATGCGGCGAACAACGTCAGTTTGCCGACCTGGAACCGTTTCGATGCCGGTGCCCGTTACAAGTTGAAGGTAGCGGAGAAAGACCTGACCCTGCGGGTGAATGTGGAAAACCTGACCAACAAGAACTACTGGGCCTCGGCTAACGGTGGTTACCTGACCCAGGGCGATCCGCGACTGCTGAAGTTCTCCGGCACCATTGACTTCTGATAATCCGGGCGGTGGTGGTGCGGTGTCGCGTAAATCGAGCGCCGCCCGCGCGGCGCTGGATCTGCAACGTGCAACAAGGAGCGAGGCAAACACGCACCCCTACGAAACTTCAACCTCTAAAAACGCCGCCTCCAGCAACTGTCGCGTGTACGGGTGCTGCGGCGCATGGAAGATCGCCTGCGCATCCCCTTGTTCAACCACCTGCCCATGCTTGATCACCATCAACTGGTGGCTCAGCGCCTTGACCACCGCCAGGTCATGGCTGATGAACAGGTAGGTCAGGTTGTACTTCTGCTGCAGACTGCGCAGCAACTCGACCACCTGCCGCTGCACGGTACGGTCCAGCGCTGACGTGGGTTCATCCAGCAGAATCAGTGCTGGTTTCAACACCAGCGCCCGGGCAATGGCGATGCGCTGGCGCTGGCCGCCGGAAAACTCATGGGGGTAGCGGTGGCGTGTGCGGGGGTCCAGGCCTACCTCCTCCAGGGCCGCGATAATCGCTGCTTCCTGTTCCTGCGCGGTGCCAATGCCGTGAATGCGCAGCCCTTCGCCCACAATGTCCGCCACGCACATACGCGGGCTCAGGCTGCCAAACGGATCCTGGAACACCACCTGCATTTCCCGCCGCAGCGGCCGCACGGCCTTCTGGTTCAGCCCTTGCAAGTCCTGCCCATGGAAACGGATGCCTCCCTGGCTGGAAATCAGCCGCAGGATCGCCAGACCGAGCGTTGACTTGCCCGACCCGGACTCCCCGACAATCCCCAGCGTTTGCCCTTGGGGCAAGCTGAAGTTGACCCCGTCCACGGCCTTTACATGGTCAACCGTGCGCCGCAGCAGCCCCTTCTTGATCGGGAACCACACCTTGAGATCATCCACCTCCAGCAGTGGCGCGCCGACCGGGTTGTGGGCCGGCAGCCCGCTGGGCTCAGCATTGATCAGCATCTGTGTGTAGTGGTGCTGTGGCGCGCTGAACAGCGTGGCACATTCGGCTTGCTCGACAATTTGCCCGCGCTGCATCACGCACACGCGGTGGGCGATGCGACGCACCAGGTTCAGGTCATGGCTGATCAGCAGCAGCGCCATGCCCAGGCGCGCCTGCAGTTCCTTGAGCAGGTCGAGAATTTTCAACTGCACGGTCACGTCGAGCGCCGTGGTCGGCTCATCTGCAATCAGCAGTTCCGGCTCGTTGGCCAGTGCCATGGCGATCATCACCCGTTGGCGTTGCCCGCCCGACAGCTCATGGGGCAGGGCCTTCAAGCGCTTGTGCGGCTCGGGAATGCCGACCAGATCCAGTAGCTCCAGGGTGCGAGCGGTCGCTTCCTTGCCGCTCAGGCCCTTGTGCAGCAAAAGGATTTCGTTGATCTGCTTCTCGATGCAGTGCAGCGGGTTGAGCGAGGTCATCGGCTCCTGGAAGATCATCGCGATGCGGTTGCCTCGGATTCGCTGCAAGGTCTTCTCGTTCTGCTGCAGCAGGTCCTTGTCCTGGTAACGGATGCTGCCGCTGGGGTGGCGGGCCAAGGGGTAGGGCAGCAGGCGCAGGATCGAGTGCGCGGTGACCGATTTGCCCGAGCCGCTTTCGCCCACCAGCGCCAGTGTCTCGCCTTTGCGGATATCGAAGCTGATGCCGTCTACCACCCGGTTGATCTGGTCCCCGGTCACGAACTCCACTGCCAGGTCCCGCACTTCGATCAGGTTCTGTTCACTCATGTCACTTCCTCGGGTCGAAGGCATCGCGGGCGGATTCGCCGATGAACACCAGCAGGCTCAGCATCAGCGCCAGCACCGCAAAGGCGCTGATGCCCAGCCATGGCGCTTGCAGGTTGGACTTGCCCTGGGCTACCAGTTCGCCCAGCGATGGCGAACCGGCGGGCAGGCCGAAGCCGAGGAAGTCCAGGGCAGTGAGGGTGCCGATAGCGCCGGTGAGAATGAACGGCATGAAGGTCATCGTCGAGATCATGGCGTTGGGCAGGATATGGCGGTACATGATTGCGCCGTTGCGCATGCCCAGGGCACGGGCGGCGCGCACGTATTCCAGGTTGCGCCCGCGCAGGAACTCGGCGCGGACCACATCCACCAGGCTCATCCACGAGAACAGCAGCATGATACCCAGCAGCCACCAGAAGTTAGGCTGCACGAAGCTGGCCAGGATGATCAGCAGGTACAGCACCGGCAGGCCCGACCAGATTTCCAGGAAGCGCTGCCCGGCCAGGTCGACCCAGCCGCCATAGAAGCCCTGCAAGGCGCCGGCGATGACGCCGACGATGGAGCTGGCCACCGTCAAGGTGAGGGCGAACAGTACCGAAATGCGAAAGCCGTAGATTACCCGCGCCAGCACGTCTCGGCCCTGGTCGTCGGTACCCAGCCAGTTATCGGTCGAGGGCGGAGCGGGGGCGGGCACGCGCAGGTCGTAGTTGATGCTTTGATAGCTGAACGGGATTGGCGCCCACAGCACGAAGCTGTCTTTCTTCGCCAGCAGTTCGCGGATGTACGGGCTTTTGTAGTTGGCCTCCAGCGGGAATTCGCCGCCGAAGGTGGTTTCCGGGTAGCGCTTGAACGCCGGGAAGTACCATTCACCGTCGTAACGCACGGCAACGGGCTTGTCATTGGCGATCAGCTCAGCGCCCAGGCTCAGGCCGAACAGGATCAGGAACAGCCACAGCGACCACCAGCCACGGCGGTTTGCCTTGAAACGCTCGAAGCGCCGGCGGTTGAGGGGGGACAAGGCCATGTCAGTGCTCCCGGCTGGCGAAGTCGATGCGTGGATCGACCAGGGTGTAGGTCAGGTCGCCGATCAGTTTCACCACCAGCCCTAACAGGGTGAAGATGAACAGGGTGCCGAAGACCACCGGGTAGTCGCGGTTGATGGCCGCTTCGAAACTCATCAGGCCCAGGCCGTCGAGGCTGAAGATGACCTCGATCAGCAACGACCCGGTGAAGAAGATGCCGATGAACGCCGACGGGAACCCGGCAATCACCAGCAGCATGGCGTTACGGAATACGTGGCCGTACAGCACCCTTGGCCGGCTGAGGCCCTTGGCCTTGGCGGTGACCACATATTGCTTGTTGATCTCGTCGAGGAAGCTGTTTTTGGTCAGCAGGGTCATGGTGGCGAAGTTGCCGATGACCAGTGCGGTGATCGGCAGCACCAGGTGCCAGAAGTAGTCCAGCACCTTGCCGGTGGTGCTCAGTTCGTCGAAGTTGTTGGAGGTGAGGCCACGCAGCGGGAACCAGTCGAAGTAGCTGCCACCGGCGAACAGCACGATCAGCAGGATGGCGAACAGGAACGCCGGGATGGCATAGCCGACGATGATCGCCGAGCTGGTCCACACGTCGAAGTGGCTGCCGTGGCGCACGGCTTTGGCGATGCCCAGCGGGATTGACACCAGGTACATGATCAGCGTGCTCCACAGCCCCAGCGAGATCGACACCGGCATCTTCTCCACGATCAGGTCGATTACCTTGGCATCGCGGAAGAAACTGTCGCCGAAGTCCAGCCGGGCGTAGTTCTTGATCATGATCCACAGGCGCTCGGGCGGCGACTTGTCGAAGCCGTACATGCGCTCGATTTCGGCGATCAGCGCCGGGTCCAGGCCCTGGGCGCCACGGTAGTTGGAGCCGGCCACGGAAACCTCGGCGCCACCACCGGCAATGCGGCTGGTGGCGCCTTCGAAGCCTTCGAGCTTGGCGATCATCTGCTCGACCGGGCCACCGGGGGCGGCCTGGACGATGATGAAGTTGATGATGAGGATACCGAACAGGGTCGGGATGATCAGCAGCAGGCGGCGCAGGATGTAGGCCAGCATCTTAGTTGGCCTCGTCCGCAGGGGCTTCGCTGACCGCCGGGGTTACCCCGGGCTTGATCCACCAGGTGTCGATGCCGATGTCGTATTTGGGCGACACTTTCGGGTGGCCGATGTGGTTCCAGTAGGCCACGCGCCAGGTCTTGATGTGCCAGTTGGGGATCACGTAGTAGCCCCATAGCAACACGCGGTCGAGGGCACGGCAGTGGTCGATCAGGCTCTGGCGAGAGTCGGCGTTGATCAGTTGTTCCACCAACTGGTCGATGGCCGGATCGCGCAGGCCGATGAAGTTGCGGCTGCCGGGGTTGTCGGCGGCGGCACTGGACCAGAACTCGCGCTGTTCGTTACCCGGCGAGTTGGACTGTGGGTAGCCGCCGACGATCATGTCGTAGTCACGTGAACGCAGGCGGGTGATGTACTGGGAAACGTCGACCCGGCGGATGCTCAGGTCAATGCCGAGGTCGGCGAGGTTCCGCTTGAACGGCAGCAGAATGCGTTCGAACTCGGTCTGCGCCAGCAAGAACTCGATGGTTACCGGCTTGCCTTGGGCGTCGACCATCTTGTCATCGACGATTTTCCAGCCGGCGTCCTGCAGCAGCTTGTAGGCCTGGCGCTGCTGCTCGCGGATCATGCCGCTGCCGTCGCTGACCGGGTTCTTGTAAGCCTCGGTGAATACCTGATCGGGGATTTTGCCCCGCAGCGGCTCGAGGATGTTCAGCTCGTTGGGGCCAGGCAAGCCATGGGCGGCCATTTCCGAATTCTCGAAGTAGCTGCCGGTGCGGGTGTAGGCGCCGTTGAACAGCTGCTTGTTGGTCCACTCGTAGTCCAGCAGAAGGCTCAGTGCCTTTCGCACGCGAATGTCCTGGAACACCGGGCGGCGGATGTTGAAGACGAAACCTTGCATGCCGGTGGGGTTGCCATTGGGCAGCTCTTCCTTGATCAGGCGGCCTTCGCGCACGGCGGGCACGTTGTAGGCGGTGGCCCAGTTCTTCGCGCTGACTTCCAGTGCATAGTCGAACGCCCCGGCCTTGAGCGCTTCCAGGGCGACGGTGGTGTCGCGGTAGGAATCGAAGGTCATGACGTCGAAGTTGTAGAAGCCACGGTTGATCGGCAGGTCCTTCGCCCAGTAGTCCTTGACCCGCTCGTAGCGCACCGAGCGGCCGGCCTTGACCTCGGCGACCTTGTACGGGCCGCTGCCCAGGGGGATTTCCAGGTTGCCACGGTTGAAGTCGCGGTTTTCATACCAGTGCTTGGGCAGCACGGGCAGTTGGCCGAGAATCAGCGGCAGCTCGCGGTTGCCCTTGTGCTTGAACCTGAACAGCACCTTCAGCGGGTCTTCGGCGACCACCTCAGCGACGTCGGCGTAGTACTGGCGGTACAGCGGTGCACCGTCCTTGATCAGGGCGTTGAAAGTGAACACCACGTCCTCGGCGCGCATCGGGTGGCCGTCGTGGAAGCGGGCTTCGGGGCGCAGGTAGAAGCGCACCCAGCTGTTGTCCGGGGCTTTCTCGATTTTGCCGGCCACCAAGCCGTATTCGGTGAACGGCTCGTCCTGGCTCTGGCGCATCAGCGTGTCGTAGATGCTGGCGATGTTCTCGGCCGATACGCCTTTGTTGATGAACGGGTTGAGGCTGTCGAAGCCGCCGAAGCTGGACTGGCGGAAGGTGCCGCCCTTGGGCGCGTCGGGGTTGACGTAGTCGAAGTGCTTGAAGTCGGCAGGGTACTTGGGTGGCTCGTCGTACAGGGTGAGCGCGTGCTGCGGTGCGGCCAGGGTGGGAAGGCTCAGGCAGGCGAGCAACAGGCTGCATGCCAGCCGGCGCAGGCGGTGCGTTGGCGTCATTGGGCTTTCTCCGAAGTCTTGATCCACCAGCTGTTCAGCCCGAGGGTATAGGGCGGCGTGGTGACGAAGGCGAACCGGTTGCGGTAGGCCAGGCGATGGTTGTCGAGGTACCAGTTGGGGATCATGTAGTACTGCCATGAGAGCACGCGGTCCAGGGCGCGGGCGGCGGCGACCTGATCGTCGCGGGTGCGTGCGGCCAGCAGGGTGTCGAGCAGGTGATCGACCACCGGGTCCTTGACCCCAGCATAGTTCTTGCTGCCCTTGGTCGCGGCCTGGCTGGAATGGAAGTACAGCCACTGCTCCAGGCCGGGGCTCAGGGTCTGGTTCAAGGTCATCAGAATCATGTCGAAATCGAACTGGTCCAGACGTTGTTTGTACTGGGCACGGTCCACGGTGCGCAAGCGTGCATCGATGCCGATGCTGGCCAGGTTTTCGACATAAGGTTGCAGGATGCGTTCAAGGTTGGGGTTAACCAGCAGCAGTTCCATGCGCAGTTGCTGGCCCTTGCTGTCGAGCAGGCGCTGGCCGTTCAGCTTCCAGCCAGCCTCGGCAAGCAGGCCCAAGGCCTGGCGCAGGGTCTGGCGGTTGATGCCGCGGCCATCGGTCTGGCTGACCTTGTAGGGTTCGCTGAACAGCTTGGCCGGCAACTGGTCGCGGAACGGCGCCAGTAACAGCCATTCCTTACCGGTAGGCACGCCGCTGGCGGCGAACTCGCTGTTGGGGTAGTAACTGGTCGAGCGGCGGTAGGCGCTGCTGAACAGGGCGCGGTTGGTCCACTCGAAGTCCAGCATCAGGCCCAGCGCCTGGCGTACCCGTGGGTCGCTGAAGGTGGCCCGACGGCTGTTCATGAACAGGCCCTGGGTTTGCGTGGGGATGCGGTGCGGGATCTGCGCCTTGATCACCTCGCCGCGGCGCACGGCCGGGAAGTTGTAGCCGTTGGCCCAGTTCTTCGCCTGGTGCTCGATGTAGATGTCGAATTCGCCAGCCTTGAACGCTTCGAACGCGACCGTGGCGTCGCGGTAGAACTCGTATTCCACGCGCTTGAAGTTGTACTTGCCACGGTTGACCGCGAGGTCCTTGCCCCAATAGTTCTTCACCCGTTCGAACACCAGCCGGCGCCCGGGTTGTACCTGGGTGATGCGGTAGGGGCCGCTGCCCAAGGGTGGCTCGAAGGTAGTGGCTTTGAAGTCGCGCTTTTGCCAGTAGTGCTTGGGCAGCACCGGCATTTCGCCCAGGCGCAGGATCAGCAGCGGGTTGCCGGCGCGCTTGAACACGAAACGGATGCGCAGCGGGCCGAGGATGTCTACCCGCTGCACTTCCTGCAGGTTGGTGCGGTAGATCGGGTGGCCGTCCTTGAGCAACGTGCGGTAGGAAAAGGCCACGTCTGCCGAAGTGATCGGCTGGCCGTCATGCCAGCGGGCTTCCGGGCGCAGGTTGAACACCACCCAGCTGCGGTCCTCGCTGTATTCGACCGAACGGGCGATCAGGCCGTAGCTGGAGGTCGGCTCGTCACCCGACGGGTCGTACTGGCCGGTGCCGACCATCAGCGGCTCGTTCAGCTCGCTGATGCCGTACTGCTGGAAATTGGGCGTGGTGATCGGGCTCGACCCCTTGAAGGTGTAGGGGTTGAGGGTATCGAAGGTGCCAAAAGCCATGGCGCGCAAGGTACCGCCCTTGGGCGCTTGCGGGTTGACCCAGTCGAAATGGGTGAATGTGGCTGGGTACTTGAGCGTGCCGAACTGCGCGTATCCGTGGCTTTCGCTCACCATCGCGGCTACGGGAAAGCTCAAGGCCAGGCTGAGTGACAGCAGGAGGGGACGTATCAAGTCGGCATCCGATCCAGAGGCGTTGGGCTTTGATCGGGTACAGTAACAGCTTGGTGAGATTGGAAAAAGAGCGTCCGAATGGACGCTCCATCTTGATCTCAACCTGGATAACGGGCGATGCCGATCAAGTTGGCGTTATCTTCTGAAGTGAATTGGATTTTGTATTCGGTGCCGTGCTGGTCGGTCAGAACCCAGTACGTGTTCGCAACCCAATTGTCCGGCACATCCCGCTCTTGGCGAAAGCGCAGCGCGTTCATCTGCCCAGGTACCTGATTGACGGTTATGTCGGTGTTGAGCACTTTGTGCGTCAGCTGCTTTCCAGCAGGATATACAAAATGAAGATACGAAATGTGAGAGGAGAAAGTACCCCTCATGAAATGGTCTGAATAGGCTACCAGGATAGGCGCCACGGCCGGCTTCAAGCGCCTATGGTCGCCTCTGTCATGTTGCGCAGATTTGGTGATCTGGTACTGGGGATCGATAAAACGCAAGGTATAGAGGTCGAAGTCGCCATCATCGTTGATCAGGTACTCCGCCCGGGTAAAGCTGAAGACATCATGAATGTTGGCTTCGAAGCGTTGGAGCTGGCTGTTTTGAGACGGTGCCATGGGTGCAGCCTCTTTGATGGAGTGGAGGCTGCAGCTTCAGCTGTTGGAGGTTGCGCGAGGTATTAGCCGATTACCACACCATGGCAGGTGTACCCGGAGCTTCAGATCAATGCGACAAGTAAACGGTCAGTGTCTGCCCGGGCTTCAATGCATGCCCGCTGCGCGGGTTCCAGCGCTTGAGGTGCTGCATCTCAACGTTGAAACGCTTGGCCACCAGGTACAGCGAGTCGCCCTTGCGTACTTTGTACTGGGTAGAGCGCTTGCCGGAAGCAGCAACCCGATTGCCGGCGGCGCTCGGCCCATTGCCACCGCGCAGGGCCAGCACCTGGCCGGCACGCAGGCTGTTGCCGGACAGGCGGTTCCAGCGCTTGATGTCACTGACCGAAACGCGGTTGGCCTTGGCGATGGCGCCCAGGTTGTCGCCACGCTTGACCCGGTAGCTGCGTGCCGCTACCGGCGCCTTGGCTTCGGCCACAGCGCGGGCGAACACGGCCTTGTTTGGTTGCAGGCTGACCAGTTGCTCGGGCTTGAGGTTGGACAGGCTATCGCTCAGCAACTGCGCTTTGGCGGTTGGTACCAACAGCTGCTGCGGGCCGTCCACGGTCATGCGCTTCTTGAAGGCCGGGTTGAGCTGGATCAGCTCGTCTTCGTCGATATTGGCAAAGGCCGCCACCCGCGACAGGTCCAGGCGATCATTGATGGCTACCGCTTCGAAGTAGGGCTCGTTGGCGATCGGGTTCAGGTTGACGCCATAGGCTTCAGGCGTGAGTACCACCTGCGACAAGGCCAGCAGCTTGGGCACATAGTCGCGGGTTTCCTGCGGCAGCGGCAGGTTCCAGTAGTCGGTTGGCAGGCCGAGCCTTTCGTTGCGTTCCATGGCGCGGCTGACCGTGCCTTCGCCGGCGTTGTAAGCGGCCAGGGCCAGCAGCCAGTCGCCGTTGAACATGTCGTGCAGGCGGGTCAGGTAATCCAGTGCTGCGTTGGTCGACGCGGTGATATCGCGGCGGCCATCGTAGAAGTTGGTCTGGCGCAGGTTGAAGTGGCGACCTGTCGCTGGCATGAACTGCCACATGCCGGCAGCGCTGGCACGTGAATAGGCCATCGGGTTGTAGGCGCTCTCGATGGCGGGCAGCAGCGCCAGCTCCAGCGGCATGTCGCGCTCTTCAAGACGCTCGACAATGTAGTGCAGGTAGAGGCTGCCGCGCTCACCGGCGCTTTCGATGAAGGTGGGGTTGCTGGCGAACCACAGGCGCTGCTGCTCGATGCGCGGGTTGACGTCGATGCTGTCCTGCAGGGCGAAGCCCTGGCGCATGCGCTCCCAAACGTCCTGCGGCGTTTTCTCAACCGGCTTGACCAGCAGCGGTGCAGGCTTGTGCTTGATCCGCGCCTGGTAATTGTGCGCGCGAACGCTTTCGGAGTCGTCAAGCTGACGGGTGCTCTGGCAGCCCACCAGGGTGGCGGCCAGCGCCAGCGCACTGATTTGGGCCAGGCGCGTCAAGGCGACTGAATGAGCGGTTCTGCGGCTACGGGAAGACATCGGCTGGGACAGGTATCCGGGCAAAAAATTTCGGCGATTCTAGAAACCGCTCCCGGCCGGGTCAACCGTTGTCAGCGCTTTGCGATATATCTTGAGGTTATCAGAAGGTGTCCTTCCAAGACCTCAAGGCAGCAAAAACAGTGACCTGCGAGTCGTTTGAATGTCCCTTCCATTCGTCTGCTTTTTGTTTAACTAATGTTTCAGAGGTGCGCAGGAAGGGGTTGGTGAGGCGTTCCAGGCCAATCGTTGATGGCAAGGTGATGCGATTGTCGGCGCGCAAACGGGTAACGTCCTCGAACCGCTCAAGAACGTGCGGGTTGGTGGGGTCCACCGCCTTGGCAAAGCGCAGGTTGCTGAGGGTGTATTCGTGGGCGCAGTACACTTCAGTTTGTGGCGGCAGCGCCGCCAGGCGGGCGAGGGCCGGTTGCATCTGTTCGGGTGTACCCTCGAACATTCGCCCGCACCCGGCGGCGAACAGGGTGTCGCCACTGAACAATACTGGCGTCGGCGGCTGATCGCTGAAGAACGCGATATGCCCCAAGGTGTGGCCAGGCACCGCCAGGACCTGAAACGTCACGCCAAGCACCGTCACTGGGTCGCCGTCGTCCAGCGCCAGGTCGCGGCAGGGAATGTGCTCGTTGGCCGGGCCGCAGACCCGTGCGTCGGTCAGTTGCTTGAGCCGTTGCACGCCGCCGACATGGTCGTTGTGGTGGTGGGTAATCAGGATGTCGCTGAGCACCCAGTCTGGGTTGGCCGACAGCCAGCGTTCCACTGGGCCGGCATCTCCGGGGTCGACCACCGCGCAGTGGCGTTTGGCAGTATCCTGTAACAACCAGATGTAGTTGTCGGAGAAAGCGGGGAGAGCATCGATCTGTATCATGGTGCGGATCCGATTCGCCAAGCGTGGCACATGAAGGCATCTTAGCCGCGATGGCGCGGTGGGAGAACCTTCGAGGGAGAGCGCAATGACCGACCAAGCCTTTGCCCAGGCCGACCCGGACTGGGTCAAGCTGATCAGCCTGGCCCGTGAGTGGTTCAATGGCCCGCTCGGCCAGCTGATGCTCAAGGAAGAGGAAAAACTGCTGGAAGAAGAGCTCGGGCGCTTCTTCGGGGGTTACCTCGTGCACTACGGCCCCTGCGCGGAGCCGCCGCCCAGCGCTCCCCAGGTGCAGCGCAACGTGCGCCTTGGGGCGCCGCTACCGGGGGTGGAGATTGCCTGTGAAGAACAGGCCTGGCCATTGAGCGAGCACGCCGCCGATGTGGTGGTGCTGCAACATGGCCTGGATTTCAGCCTGTCGCCTCACGGTTTGCTGCGCGAGGCCGCCAGCGCCGTACGCCCGGGCGGGCACTTGCTGATCGTCGGGATCAACCCGTGGAGCAGTTGGGGCATGCGCCACTTCTTCAGCCATGATGCCCTGCGCAAGGCCCGCTGTATCTCGCCGTCGCGGGTAGGCGACTGGCTCAACCTGCTGGGCTTCGCGCTGGAGAAACGCCGCTTCGGGTGCTATCGTCCGCCGCTTGCCTCACCGGCCTGGCAGCAGCGCCTGGCGGGCTGGGAACGGGTGGCTGGCGGCTGGCAGACCTCTGGTGGCGGGGTGTACCTGCTGGTGGCGCGCAAGATGGTGGTGGGCCTGCGGCCGTTGCGCCCGGAGCGCCGCGAGCCGATGGGCAAGTTGCTGCCGCTGCCGCTGGCCAAGGTGAACCGCACGGCGGCCAACCCTGAAACTGACAAGCACTGAATTCAAGAGTGGTACATGAGCGATAGCGTCGAAATGTTTACCGATGGTGCCTGCAAAGGCAATCCTGGCCCGGGTGGCTGGGGCGTCCTGATGATCTACAAGGGCGTCGAGAAGGAACTGTGGGGCGGCGAACGTGAAACCACCAACAACCGCATGGAACTGATGGCGGCCATCCAGGGGCTGATGTCGCTCAAGCGTGAGTGCGACGTGGTGCTGACCACTGACTCGCAGTACGTGATGAAGGGTATCAACGAGTGGATGGTCAACTGGAAGAAGCGCGGCTGGAAAACCGCAGCCAAAGAGCCGGTGAAAAATGCCGACCTGTGGCAGCAGCTCGATGAACAGGTCAACCGCCACAAGGTGAGCTGGAAGTGGGTGCGCGGCCACATTGGTCACCCCGGGAACGAGCGCGCCGACCAACTGGCCAACCGTGGGGTCGATGAGGTGCGCGCCCAGCGTTGAGCTGGGGTACAATTGCGGCCTTTGTAACTGATGCAAGTTGGAGCGCCCCGCGTGGAGCAGCAGCAAGATAAACGCTTCGTCATTCTCGATACCGAAACCACGGGTATGCCGGTCAGCGAAGGCCACCGCATCATCGAGATTGGCTGTGTCGAGGTCATCGGCCGGCGCCTCACCGGGCGGCACTTCCACGTCTACCTGCAGCCGGACCGCGAGAGTGACGAGGGCGCTATCAACGTCCACGGCATCACCGATACCTTCCTGGTCGGCAAGCCACGCTTTGGCGATGTAGCCGAGGAATTCTTCGAATTCATCCAGGGCGCCACGCTGGTCATCCATAACGCGGCGTTTGACGTTGGCTTCATCAACAACGAATTCGCCTTGCTGGGCCAGCAGCATCGCGCTGACATTTCGCAACATTGCACCATCCTCGACACCCTGTTGCTGGCGCGCTCGCGCCACCCGGGGCAGCGCAACAGCCTCGATGCGCTCTGTAAACGCTACGACATCGACAACTCGGGCCGTGAGTTGCACGGCGCATTGCTCGACTCGGAACTGCTGGCTGACGTCTACCTGGCGATGACCGGTGGCCAGACCAGCCTGTCGCTGGCTGGCCATGGGGCGGATGCCGAAGATGACGGGCAGGGCGCTGGCGGCAGCGAGATCCGCCGCATTGTCGGGCGTACGCCGGGGCGGGTGATCATGGCCAGTACCGAGGAACTGGAGGCGCATGCCGAGCGGCTGGCCGCCGTTGCCAAGTCGGCGGGTGGGCCCTCCATGTGGCAGGTCCTTACCGAGACGCCAACAGGGTAATTTTTTCTGCTTGCCGTGGGTTGTGTGGCGCCTTTGAGATCGAGCGCCGCGCGGGCGGCGCTCGATCTACGCGTCACCTCAACGCTCAAGACCGGCCCGTCAACTACCCTGAAGTGGACGCCATGTCCTTCGGAGGTAGCCACCTGATGTACAAGGACCTCAAGTTCCCGATCCTCATCGTCCACCGCGCCATCAAGGCCGACAGTGTCGCTGGCGAGCGCGTGCGGGGTATCGCCGAGGAACTGCGCCAGGATGGCTTCGCCATTCTCGCCGCCGCTGACCACGCCGAAGCCCGTCTGGTCGCCGCCACTCACCACGGCCTGGCCTGCATGCTGATCGCTGCCGAAGGCGTGGGTGAGAATACCCACCTGCTGCAGAACATGGCCGAACTGATCCGCCTGGCCCGCCTGCGCGCACCCGATCTGCCGATTTTCGCCCTGGGTGAGCAGGTAACCCTGGAAAACGCCCCCGCCGAAGCCATGAGCGAGCTTAACCAGCTGCGTGGCATTCTTTACCTGTTCGAAGACACCGTGCCGTTCCTCGCCCGCCAGGTGGCGCGTGCCGCACATACCTACCTTGACGGCTTGCTGCCGCCGTTTTTCAAAGCCTTGGTGCAGCATACCGCGCAGTCCAACTATTCTTGGCACACCCCGGGCCACGGCGGTGGCGTGGCCTACCACAAAAGCCCGGTGGGCCAGGCGTTTCATCAGTTCTTCGGGGAAAACACCCTGCGCTCGGACCTCTCCGTATCCGTGCCGGAACTCGGCTCGCTGCTCGACCACACCGGCCCCTTGGCCGAGGCTGAAGCCAGGGCGGCGCGTAACTTCGGTGCTGACCACACCTTCTTCGTCATCAATGGTACTTCCACGGCCAACAAGATCGTCTGGCACGCCATGGTCGGCCGTGACGACCTGGTGCTGGTGGACCGCAACTGCCACAAGTCGGTGGTTCACGCAATTATCATGACTGGCGCCGTTCCGCTGTACCTGTGCCCGGAGCGCAACGAGCTGGGTATCATCGGCCCGATCCCGCTCAGCGAATTCAGCCCCGAGGCTATCGAGGCGAAGATCCAGGCCAACCCCCTTGCCCGTGATCGCGGGCGGCGCATCAAGCTGGCGGTGGTGACCAACTCCACCTACGACGGGCTGTGTTACCACGCCGGGATGATCAAGCAGTGCTTGGGTGCGAGTGTAGAGGTGCTGCACTTCGACGAAGCCTGGTTTGCCTATGCGGCGTTTCATGATTTCTTCACCGGGCGCTATGCCATGGGCACGGCCTGCACGGCGGGCAGCCCGCTGGTGTTCAGTACCCATTCCACCCACAAATTGCTGGCCGCGTTCAGCCAGGCCTCGATGATCCATGTGCAGGACGGGGCCAGGCGGCAACTGGACCGAGACCGCTTCAACGAAGCGTTCATGATGCATATCTCGACCTCGCCGCAGTACAGCATCCTTGCCTCGCTGGATGTAGCCTCGAGCATGATGGAAGGGCCGGCGGGGCATTCACTGCTGCAAGAGATGTTCGACGAAGCGTTGAGTTTTCGTCGTGCCCTGGCCAACTTGCGCGAGCACATTGCTGCGGATGACTGGTGGTTCAGTATCTGGCAGCCGCCGGGCACCGAAGGTATCCAGCGCCTGGCCGCGCAGGACTGGTTGCTGCAACCGGGTGCCGAGTGGCATGGCTTTGGCGAAGTGGTGGACGACTACGTGCTGCTCGACCCGCTCAAGGTCACATTGGTAATGCCGGGCCTGAGTGCGGGTGGTGTGCTGGGCGAGCATGGCATCCCGGCGGCGGTGGTCAGCAAATTTCTCTGGGAGCGGGGGCTGGTGGTGGAGAACACCGGCCTGTACAGCTTCCTGGTGCTGTTTTCCATGGGCATTACCAAAGGCAAGTGGAGCACTTTGCTGACGGAGTTGCTGGAATTCAAACGCCACTATGATGGCAACACAGCCCTGAGCAGTTGTCTGCCGAGCGTGGTGGCAGCTGATGCTTCACGCTACCAGAGGATGGGGTTGCGCGACCTGTGTGACCAGTTGCATGACTGCTACCGCGCCAATGCCACGGCCAAGCAACTGAAGCGGCTGTTCACGCGTTTGCCGGAGGTGGCCGTGAGCCCGGCCCGTGCCTATGACCAGATGGTGCGTGGGGACGTGGAGGCGGTGCCGATCGAGGCGCTGCTGGGGCGTGTGGCAGCGGTGATGCTGGTGCCGTATCCGCCCGGTATTCCATTGATCATGCCGGGCGAGCGGTTCACCGAGGCGACCCGCTCGATACTCGACTACCTGGCCTTCGCCCGGGCATTCAACCAGGGCTTCCCCGGTTTTGTCGCCGACGTGCATGGCCTGCAGAACGAGAGCGGCCGTTACACCGTGGACTGCATCACGGAATGCGAATGATCTCGACGCCGCTGCGCGCCAGTTCGAAGCGGTTTTCACCGAGGTGGTTGACCTTGTCGCCGATGGCCAGGCGGTAAGTGGTGATGGGGGCGCCCAGCGTGCTGCCGTCAAGTTGCAAGGTGGACTCCTGGAACTCGTGCACGGGGTAGATACGGCCTTCGGCGTCACGGGCGTGGAATTGGCCGACCATTACTGCTGCCATTTGGGTGGAAACCTCTGAATTACGTAGAAAATGTCTGAAGGCATAGACCGTGCAACAGCCTCGGAAGTTTTCACCCTGAGGAAAAAAAACCAAAGCGCCGAGCAACGGTCATCTATAACTACAACGTCCCTTTACCCAGCAAAGGTTGGAAATTGCCATGAGCCAGGTGTATTCGGTAGCGGTTGTCGTGGGTAGCTTGCGCAAGGAGTCGTACAACCGCAAGGTCGCCCGCGCACTTTCGGAGCTGGCGCCGTCCAGCCTTGCCCTGAAGATCGTCGAAATTGGCGATTTGCCGTTGTACAACGAGGACGTCGAGGCCGAAGCGCCGCCAGAGGCGTGGAGGCGTTTTCGCGAGGAGATCCGCCGCAGTGATGCGGTGCTGTTCGTTACCCCGGAATACAACCGCTCGGTGCCTGGTTGCCTGAAAAATGCCATCGACGTGGGTTCGCGGCCCTACGGGCAAAGTGCCTGGGGTGGCAAGCCGACGGCGGTGGTGAGTGTATCGCCCGGGGCCATTGGAGGCTTTGGCGCCAACCATGCCGTGCGCCAGTCGCTGGTGTTTCTGGACATGCCATGCATGCAAATGCCCGAGGCCTACATTGGCGGGGCAGCAAGCCTGTTCGAGGACTCGGGCAAGCTCAACGACAAGACCCGGCCATTCTTGCAGGCGTTTGTCGACAAGTTTGCTTCGTGGGTGAAGTTGAACAGGGCGGTTTGATCCGCAATCATTGGGTGAGCGCGGTCTTTGTAGGAGCAGCACAAAGCTGCTCCTGCAGAAACACTGCGCTGCATGTTCTAGCGGAAGCTGTAGGAAACACCGGCGTAAACGCCAAACCCTTCGCCCGGCGTCGAACGGGCGTTGTCCTGGCCGGCATCGTTGTAGGTGGGTGTCACTGTCGCCGCATAGCGCTTGTTGGTCAGGTTGCGCAGGTCCAGCCACGTCTGCCAGTCCTGTTTGGGTGAATTCCAGCCCAGGCGCGCGCCTAGCAAGGCATATGCATCGGCGTGATAGCTGTTGGCATAGTCCACCTGCACTTTCGACGCCATTTGCGTGTTGACCCCGGCGTAGAAGCCGCTCGGCCAGTCATAGCGCAGTTCGGCCTGGTAGTAGTGCATGGGGATGCCGGGCAGGCGGTTGTCGCCAAACTTGTCGTCATCACGGTAGTGGAAGTCGCTGAAGGTGTAGGCTTGGCGTACGCTCAGCTTGCCGGTACCGGCGCGTTCCCACAGGGTGCTGTCGAGGCCGGCTTCCACGCCTTGATGCACGGTGGCGCTGGCGTTGAACTCCGAGGTGAAGTTCGGCACCACTTCCACGGCCAGCAGTTCGTGGCGCACTTGCGAGTAGTACCAGGCAAGGTCCCAGTGGCCAAACGCCGAGTCGCCACGCGCCCCCAGCTCAAGGGTAGTGGCGGTCTGGTTCTGCATCTCGATCGGCTGGATCTGCTTGCCGCCTGTGCTGGGGGCGCTCCAGATCAGCGACCACGGGTGTGGCGGCTCTACCGAGCGGCTGAGATTGCCATACACCTGCAGGTCCGGGCGGATGTCGTAGCGCAACCCCAGGCGCGGTGCAAAGTCCCAGTCATGCATGCTCACCTTGCCGCCTTCGGCCGGGTAGGTCACGTCACTTTCGCGGCGCGTGTAGATCATGGCCAGGCCGGTGGTCAGCCAGAGGTTGGGCACCAGCTCCAGGTCATTACCTGCATGCACAACGGTGTCCGACCCCTGGTAAGTGAAATCGCGGGTACGTGCGCCGAACACATCGCCATTGCGCGCGAACTGCGAGGCTCCGCTGTTGGGCAGGTGCTTGGTGGTGCGCCAGCCGATGGTGGTCTTGCTCTCATGACCGAACAAGGTGTCGCGGCGGAAATAGTTCAGCGTACCGCTGACATCGGTGTAGGCCACTTTCAGGCGCATCGGGCCTTCGCGCAGGTCCATCGGGTAGTCGTGGTAGACCAGGCCGGCTTCCAGGCGCGTATCGTCGTCGAGGTAGAAGGTGGTTTTGTTGCCCACCCAGGTGCTGCCTGGCTGCGGGCGGCTGTCGTCGCGCGCCAGATAGGCGGGATTGGCCGCGCGGGGGTGGTGCTTGATCTGGTCTTTGGTCAGGCGCCCGGCCAGTTCGTTTTCGGTCTCCCGGTAACGCAGGTAGAAGCGGGTTTCAAGGTTCGGGTTGAAGCGGTAGCCGACATTGGCGGCAATGCCCTTGGCGCTGCCGCTGCTGTGAGCCTGATAACCGTCATATTCCGAATCGGTCAGGGCCACGTAGTAGTCGAGATTGCCCAGCACTTGACCTGAGCTGATGTGCCGGTGCTGGTAACCGCGGCTGCCGACCTCGTAGCGCACCTGTAGCGGTGCGGCGTCGTAGCCGGTGTGGGTGACATAGTTGATCGCACCGCCCAGCGCAAGGGCTCCCTGGTCGAAACCGTTGGCGCCGCGCAGCACTTCGGCACGGCTCAGCCACAGCGGCTCGAACAGCTCGTAGGGGGTACCGCCCGGGCCCGTCAGGGGCAGGCCGTCGAACATCGTGTAAACCCCGGAGCCGTGGGCCCCTGGAGCGCGGTTGATGCCCGAGCCGCGGATCGACAGTTTGATGCCATCGTTGCCCGCCGATTGGGCATAAACGCCGGGCTGGTAGGCCAGCACATCCTGGTTGCTGGCAACCCGGCCTTGCCCTGCGCGTTGCATGTCTACCAGATTACTGGCGCCTGGCACCTCGCGCAGGCGTTCGCTGGCAGCTGACAGGTCGTTCTGCTCCTCATCGGTGATCAGCACCTGGCCTAATTCGACCGAGGTTGCTGCCAGGGCCGGCTGGGTGGCAGCAAAGGCAGCCAGCAGGCCAAGGCAGTGCGATGGGGGGAAAACGGAACGCATTGTACGACTCCAGGCGAAAAACGGATGGATAACGGCGTTGAGACGAGCGAAATGCCGCTTGGAGCACGCAGGAACTCAGCAAATTTCGTGAAGCCTTCATCAGATGGTTTTGTACGAAAGTTCTTTACAAGCCGCATCGGTGGAGAGCGGTGGCGTGCGCTTCGTAAGGTGGCTGCAAATTGGCAGCGATGCCTCGCTCAACCAGCTGCGGAGTTCAAACATGACTGACAATGCCCGACATTTGCTGCAACACCCCGCTGACGCTCCGGTTCGCTTGACGCCACGTGAACAGCAGGTGCTGTTGTGGTGTGCCTATGGCAAAAGTTCCTGGGAGATAGGCCAGATCCTGGCGTGCAAGGAGTCGACCGTGAACTTTCATGTGTCCAACATCCTGCGCAAGTTCGATGTGCCTACACGGGTGGCGGCAGTGATCAAAGCCATCCGCTACGGCATGCTGGCCGGGCAGTGAGGGGGTGATGCATGGATAACGATCCTCGGCTGCCGCGCTTTGCCGATAGCCACGACCCGTTCTGGCCGCGGGTGGACCTGGGCAGGCTGCGTGAGCGCCTGCAACTGCAAGCGCCTGTCAGTGAGGTTGCACTTGAAGTAGCTGCCCGCTGTGCGGCCATCGACGCGGCACGCGAATTCGCTCGCTGGCGGGCAGTATTGAGAGAGCGCGGCTACAAGCGCCTCGAAGATGTCGCCGGGCATGACCATGGGCGTGCCTTGCGGGTGTGCTACATCCGGTTCGTCGAAGCGGCGGTCATGTACAGCCTGCGTTCGACGGCCTGCCTTTCTGTGCCGCGACGAGGGCAGTCCCATGCCTGAGCAATCTGTGCTGGATAACCTGGCATCGGCCTTCTTGGCGCTGCTCGGTGTGGATGGCAATGTACTGTTCGCTGCGCTGCTGGGGGCATTGCTGGTCAGTGCGGCGCGCGATCGGTTGATTACCAATACAGCCAGGCGCCTGACGCTGAGCAAGAAATTGCTGTTGGTATTCATCACCGTGGGTGTGGGCCATTTATTCGAACCACTGGTTTCGTCACTGGTGCCACTGTTGACCCGTGGCATGGCGGCATTCGTGGCTGCCGTGGTGGTGATCCCCATCAGCCTCAAGGTCATGGTGCTGGTGGACACGCTTGACCCGCGTGAGCTGATCCAGCGCTGGCGCCGGCGGGGTTAGCCACCAAGCTCACTCAACTGCCGCTCCAGTTGCTGGATACGCTGCTTGTCCTTGATGAACAGCAGGATGGCCTGGCGATCACTGGGCGATAGCGTACGCAGGCGCTCAAGCATGTCGCATTCCCAGCCTGCTTCATCAGGGCCTGCGGGGGGCTGATCGGCCTGGCCCAGCAACAGCCAGTCCAGTGAGCAGTCATACTGCCTGGCGATATCTATGCAAAGTGAGTATGGAATGCTGTCGCGCGTCTTCCAGCTGCTCAGCGTTTGTGGGCTCACCGAAAGTGCCCGGGACAGCTCGGCATCGGACTCTGAGCCGGTCAGCAGTTTAAGGCGCGTGAGCACCGCAGCAAGTACGTGAGTACTCATAACAAATATCCATGACTGGTTTAATGATATTCCATGGGCTTAAACTACTCGTTATGAATACAGCCCTGCGTTTTAAGGAGCACTTCTGCAATGAGAACCACCCAATTGAAGAATACACCCACAGTTGCAGCCAATACTTACACACAGGCTGGCTTGGGCAATGCTAGCAGGTACTTGCCGTGAGTACTTACAAGCTGGTTTGCCCGCATTGCCACAGCCGGATGCGCATACGTACTAGCGAGGGGCGCCATATTTTCCTGCGTATCGCTTATTTGCAATGCACCACCGAGGCGTGTGGCTGGTCAGTACGTGCCGAATTCGAAATGACCCATGAACTGTCCCCTAGCGGGATGCCCAATCCGGAAGTGTACCTGCCTTCGGCCAATGGTGATTTGCGCCAGGCCGCCCTGCCTGGAGCAGGCCAGCCCAGCCGGGTTGAGTGAGGCGTCACTGGGGGCAGGCCAAAAATGCGCCGATAAAAAAACACCCCGCATAGGCGGGGTGTTTTGTGTTGCCGGGGCAATCAGCCTATCAGTTGCAGGCCGGCTTGCTGGACCAGCTCCAGCAGCGGTTGCGGGTAGACGCCGAGTACGAAGGCAAGAATGGCGATGGCCAGCAGCATGACGCCACCGGTGCGCTGTTCCCACTTCAGCGGGGCGTCGTGGCGACGCAGGTTCGGCTCGACCAGGTACAGGGTGACCATGACGCGCAAGTAGTAGTAAACGCCGATGGCGCTACCGATCACCAGGGCACCGACCAGCCACCACAGGTGCGACTCTACGCCAGTGGCGATGATGTAGAACTTGCCGATGAAGCCAGCGGTCAGCGGGATGCCCGCCAGCGACAGCATCATCACGGTCAGTACGGCCGTCAGGTACGGACGGCGCCAGAACAGGCCGCGGTACTCATACAGTGCATCGGCGTCACGGCCGCCGTAAGGCGAGGACATCAGGGTGATGACACCGAAGGCACCCAGGCTGGTGATCACGTAGGTGACCAGATAAACGCCCATGGCTTCCAGGGCCAGGCCCTTGCTGGCAACCAGGGCAATGACCAGGTAGCCGAAGTGGGCGATGGACGAGTAACCCAGCAGGCGCTTGAGGTTGCTCTGGGTCAGCGCCAGCAGGTTGCCAATAAGGATCGAGGCCACGGCAATCACCGCCAGTACGGTGCTCAGCGCGCCGCTGCTGGCAGCAGGGGAGAGCATGAACAGGCGCACGACCACAGCGAACACCGCGACCTTGCTGGCGGTGGCCAGGAACGCGGCGACCGGCGCCGGGGCGCCTTCGTACACGTCCGGGGTCCACAGGTGGAACGGTACCAGCGACAGCTTGAAGGCCAGGCCGACCAGCATCATGCCCAGGCCCAGTTGGGCCACCAGGCTTGGCATGCTGGTGGTCGCCAGGGCTTTGCCGATCTGGTCAAAGCTCAGGCTACCTGCATCCGCGTACAGCAGGGCCATGCCGAACAGCAGGAAAGCCGAGCCTGCAGCCGACAGCACCATGTACTTGATACCGGCTTCCAGTGAACGCTTGTTGAAGAACGCATACGCCACCAGGCCGTAGACCGGTACCGACAGCAGCTCCAGGCCAATGAACAGGCCGGCCAGGTGGTTGGCGCTGACCAGTACCAGGCCACCGAGTGCCGACATCAGCAGCAGCAGGTACAGTTCTTCACGGTTGCCCGGGAAGCCCTTGGAGCCTTCGCCAAGGTAGGCGTGGGCCAAGGTGACGCACGCCAGCGTCGCCACCAGGATGATCGCCATGTACAGGCAGGCGAACTTGTCGATGGTGATCAGCGCGGTGACGGCCAGCGGCGCTACCTTCAGCGCCGGCAGGATCGACAGCAGGGCCAGGTTCAGGCCCACGGTGGACAGCAGGAAGGTCTGCGAGTGGTTGCGCTTCCAGGCGATCGCCAGCATCACCACCACCGTGGTGATGGTGGTGATCAGCATCGGCGCCAATGCGATGAAGTGTTGAGTGGTGAATTCCATAGCGCTCTTACCGGGCCGAAGCGAGTTGAGTGAAAGCGGAACCGAGCCACTGCTGCACACCACTCATGGTGGCGGCAGAGGTGTCGAGGAACGGCTGCGGATACACGCCCAGCAGAATCAGCAGTCCCGCCAGGCCCAGCACCATGATCAGCTCGCGACCATCCATGCCAGCCAGCACGGTGTCGGCCTTGGCCGGGCCGAAGTAGGCGCGGTGGATCATGATCAGCGAGTAGACCGAACCGAATACCAGGCCGGTGGTGGCGATCACGGTGATCCATGGTACATGCGCGAAGCTGCCGATCAGGATCAGGAACTCGCCGACGAAGTTGCCGGTACCTGGCAGGCCCAGGGAGGCAGCGGCGAAGAACAGGCTGATCGCCGGGAGGTAGGCGATGCGGTGCCACAGGCCACCCATCTGACGCATGTCACGGGTGTGCAGGCGCTCGTACAGCTGGCCGGACAGGATGAACAGCGCCGCAGCCGACAGGCCGTGGGCCAGCATCTGGATCACCGCGCCTTGCAGTGCCTGCTGGCTGCCGGAGTAGATGCCGATCAGCACGAAGCCCATGTGCGAGACGCTGGAGAAGGCGATCAGGCGCTTGATGTCGGTTTGCGCAAAGGCCAGGAAGGCACCGTAGAAGATACCGATCAGGCCCAGGGTCATGGCGATGGGCGCGAACTCGGCCGAGGCGTTCGGGAACAGCGGCAGGGCGAAGCGCAGCAGGCCGTAGGCCGCGGTCTTCAGCAAGATACCCGCCAGGTCCACGGAACCTGCGGTCGGTGCCTGGGCGTGGGCATCAGGCAGCCAGGAGTGGAACGGTACCACTGGCAGCTTCACCGCGAAGGCGATGAAGAAGCCCAGCATCAGCAGGTACTCGACACCGGCTGGCAGCTCGGCTTTGAGCAGGTCGCTGTAGTTGAAGGTGAGCACGCCGGTGGTGTTGTAGTTGACCAGCACCAGGCCCAGGATCGCCACCAGCATGATCAGGCCGCTGGCCTGGGTGAAGATGAAGAACTTGGTCGCCGCGTAGATCCGGGTCTTCTTGCCGTCTGCCGAGCTATGACCCCAGAGCGCGATGAGGAAGTACATCGGCACCAGCATCATTTCCCAGAAGAAGAAGAACAGGAACAGGTCCAGGGCCAGGAACACACCGACCACGCCGCCGAGAATCCACATCAGGTTGAGGTGGAAGAAGCCGACGTGGCGCTGGATCTCTTTCCAGGAGCACAGTACCGACAGCACACCGAGCAGGCCGGTGAGTAGGATCATCAGCAGCGACAGGCCGTCGAGGGCCAGGTGGATGCTGATGCCGAAGCGCTGGATCCACTGGAGTTTGTATTCCAGGGCCCAGGCAGGTTCGGCGCCTGGAGCGGGGGCGAGGGTGTAGTCGCCGGTCGCCCACAGCCACAGGCCGATGCCGAGCAGCAGGGACATGGTCAGCAGCGCGATCCAGCGCGGCAAGGTGGCGCCGAAGCGCTCACCCAGCCAGCACAGGAAGCCGCCGATGAAGGGGATCAGGATCAGCCAAGGCAAAATCATGACGGGTTGGTTTCCTTTGGCAAAGTCGCAAGATTCATTGTCATACCGCAGCCACTAACACGGCACCGAGCACCAGCACGGCACCCACGGCGATAGAGGCGGTGTACCAGCGCAGTTGGCCAGTCTCGGTCTTGCTCATGGCGACATGACCGCCACGCGCCATCCGAGGAATCAGGCCGATGCTGCGGTCTACCGGGTCCTTGCGCAGGATGTGGCAGATCAACAGGTACGGTTTGACGAAAAGCTTGTCGTAGATCCAGTCGAAGCCCCAGGCGGCGAACCACCAGGCCGACAGGACGCGGCCGATGCCGCTGTTGGCGACTGCGCTGACGAAGCTGCGCTTGCCCAGGAACAGCAGGGCCGACAGCAGGATACCAGCGATGGCGATGGCACCCGAGGTGATCTCCAGCGCATGCTTGGCTTCACCACCGGCGTGGCCGGCGCTCTCAGGCAGCACGCCTGCCAGCGGCGGGGTGATCCAGGCACCCACGAAGGTCGACAGCACGATCAGCACACCCAGCGGCAGCCAGTGGCTGATGCCGTGACCCGCGTGAGCTTCGGTCTTGGCTTCGCCGTGGAAGGCGATGAAGATCAGGCGGAAGGTGTACAGCGAGGTCATGAACGCACCGACCAGGCCGGCGTACAGCAGGCCGGTGTTACCGCTGGCAAACGCTTCCCAGAGGATTTCGTCCTTGGAGTAGAAGCCCACGGTCACGATCGGCAGGGCGGCCAGGGCAGCACCACCGACCACGAAGCTGGCGTAGGCCAGGGGCAGTTTCTTCCACAGGCCGCCCATCTTGAAGATGTTCTGCTCGTGGTGGCAGGCAACGATCACCGCACCGGAGGCAAGGAACAGCAGGGCCTTGAAGAAGGCGTGGGTCATCAGGTGGAAGATCGCCGCATCCCAGGCGCCAACGCCCAAGGCCAGGAACATGTAGCCGATCTGGCTCATGGTCGAGTAGGCGAGGATACGCTTGATGTCGGTCTGTACCAGCGCGGCGAAGCCGGCCAGTACCAGGGTCACGCCACCGACAACACCTACCAGGTGCAGGATGTCCGGTGCCAGCAGGAACAGGCCATTGGTACGGGCGATCAGGTACACGCCCGCAGTCACCATGGTTGCCGCGTGGATCAGTGCCGAAACCGGGGTTGGGCCCGCCATTGCGTCGGCCAGCCAGGTCTGCAGTGGCAGCTGGGCCGATTTACCGACCGCACCGCCCAGCAGCATCAGCGTTGCCAGCACCATCCAGGTGTCGCCCGCCTGGAACTTCTGCGGTGCCAGCACCAGCAGTTCCTGCACGTTCAGGGTACCCAGCTGGGCGAACAGGATGAACAGGCCGATGGCCAGGAACACGTCGCCGATACGGGTAACGATGAATGCCTTGAGCGCCGCGTTACCGTTGTTGCGGTTGCTGTAGTAGAAACCGATCAGCAGGTACGAGCACAGGCCTACACCTTCCCAGCCGAAGTAGATGAACAGCAGGTTATCGCCGAGGATCAGGAACAGCATGCTGGCGATGAACAGGTTGGTGTACGAGAAGAAGCGCGAGTAGCCGGCTTCGCCCCGCATGTACCAGGACGCGAACAGGTGGATCAGGAAGCCGACACCGGTGACCACGCCGAGCATGGTGACCGACAGGCCGTCCAGATACAGGGTGAAGTTCGGCGCAAAGCCGTCCACCGACATCCACTGCCACAGCAGTTGGCTGTACGCGCCACCTTCAGGTGGTGCGACATTGAACTGCCAGATGACATAGGCGGCGGTGGCGGCCGAAAGGCCCACCGAGCCGACGCCGATCAGGGCGGACAGGTTCTCCGAGAACCGCCCGCGCGAGAACGACAGCAGCAGGAAGCCGACGAGGGGGAAGACGAAAGTCAGGAAGAGAAGGTTCATCCGCGCATCTCACTGGCAGCATCGATGTCGAGAGTGTGGAAGCGGCGATACAGCTGCAGCAGGATGGCCAGGCCAATACTGGCCTCGGCGGCTGCCAGGCTGATCACCAGAATGAACATCACCTGGCCGTCGGGCTGGACCCAACGGGCCCCGGCGACGACGAACGCCAGGGCAGAGGCGTTCATCATGACTTCCAGGCTCATGAGCACGAAGAGGATGTTGCGGCGGACCATCAGGCCAACCAGACCTAAGCAGAACAGGATACCGGCGACCGCCAGGCCATGCTCGAGAGGGATAGCACCCATGATTTACTCCTTCGCCTCGTTGCGGCCCAGGTGGAAGGCGGTGACGGCTGCAGCCAGCAGCAGCATCGAGGCCAGTTCGACCACCAGCAGGTACGGCCCGAACAGGCTGATGCCCACTTCTTTCGGGCCCACGGTGGTGCCGCTGATGCCAGCGCCGCTCGGGGCGACGAACAGCACGTACAGCAGTTCCAGCAGCAGCAGGGTGCCGAGGATCACCGGCCCTGCCCAGATGCCGGGCTTGAGCCAGCCCCGTTCCTGGGCGACCGAAGCCGGCCCCAGGTTGAGCATCATCACCACGAACACGAACAGCACCATGATGGCGCCGGCGTAGGCGATCACTTCCAGGGCACCGGCGAACGGCGCACCCAGTGAGAAGAAGATCATGGCCACGGAAATCAGTGAAATGATCAGGTAAAGCAAGGCGTGCACGGGGTTTGTGCCGGTCACCACCCGAAGGGTGGAGACCACGGCGATCCCGGATGCGAAGTAGAAAGCGAATTCCATCTTTCTGTCCTTATGGGAGCAAGCTCTTCACGTTGATCGGCTCGGCTTCGTTCTGCGCAGCGCCTTTCGGCTTGCCAGCGATCGCCATACCCGCAACACGGTAGAAGTTGTAGTCAGGGTTTTTGCCGGGGCCGGAGATCAGCAGATCTTCTTTCTCGTACACCAGGTCCTGACGCTTGAACTCGGCCATTTCGAAATCCGGGGTCAGCTGGATTGCGGTGGTCGGGCACGCTTCTTCACACAGGCCGCAGAAAATGCAACGCGAGAAGTTGATGCGGAAGAACTCCGGGTACCAGCGACCATCCTCGGTCTCGGCCTTCTGCAACGAGATGCAGCCGACCGGGCAGGCCACCGCGCAGAGGTTGCACGCTACGCAGCGCTCCTCGCCATCGGGGTCGCGGGTGAGGACGATGCGGCCGCGGTAGCGCGGCGGCAGGTACACGGGTTCTTCGGGGTATTGCAGGGTGTCGCGCTTGCGGAACCCGTGGGAGAACACCATGGCCAGGCTGCGCAGCTGTGTGCCGGTGCCCTTAACGATGTCGCCGATATACTTGAACATGGGTCAAATCCTCACTGGGCCGCGACGGCTGGCGTGTTGTAGAGCACGATCGCAGCGGTCACCAGCAAATTGATCAGGGTCAGCGGCAGGCAGAACTTCCAGCTGAAGTCCATCACCTGGTCATAACGTGGGCGCGGAATCGAGGCGCGCAGCAGAATGAACAGCATGATGAAGAACGCGGTCTTCAGGGCGAACCACAGGAACGGCAGTTGCGGCAGGATGCCGAACGGGCCGTGCCAGCCACCGAAGAACAGGGTTACCAGCAGCGCCGAGATGAGGATGATGCCGATGTACTCACCGACAAAGAACATGCCCCATTTCATGCCGGCATACTCGATGTGGTAGCCGTCGGCCAGTTCCTGTTCTGCTTCTGGCTGGTCGAACGGGTGACGGTGAGTCACGGCGACGCCAGCGATGAAGAAGGTGCAGAAGCCGAAGAACTGCGGAATGATGAACCACAGGTTCTGCGCCTGGTACTCGACGATGTCGCGCATGTTGAACGAGCCTACCTGCACCACAACGCCCATCAGCGCCAAGCCCAGGAACACTTCGTACGACACCGTCTGTGCCGAAGCACGCAAGCTGCCCAGCAGGGCGTACTTGTTGTTCGACGACCAGCCGGCGAACAGTACCGCGTAGACTGACAGGCCAGCCATGGCGAAGAAGAACAGCAGACCGATGTTCAGGTCGGCAACGCCCCAGCCCGGTGTGATCGGGATGATCGAGAAGCCGATCAGCAGGGCGCTCATGGCCACGACCGGCGCCAGGGTGAAGATCATCTTGTCGACGAAGGGTGGGTTCCAGTCTTCCTTGAAGAACATCTTCAGCATGTCGGCGGCGATCTGGAACATGCCGAACGGGCCGACACGGTTAGGACCGTAGCGGTCCTGCCACCAGCCCAGCAGGCGGCGCTCGACGAAGCTGAGCAGGGCGCCGCAGACCACTACGGCCAGCAGCACCACGATAGCCTTGACGACCTGGATGATCACATCGATCACTTCGGGGGTGAACCAGCTCATTGTGCTGCCTCCTGCAGACCTTCGACGGGTGCACCGAAGATGGCAGGCGGGATGCCGGCCAGGCCTTTCGGCAGCGCGACCAGGCCAGCGCCCAGCTCTTCATTGATGCGCAGCGGCAGGCGCAGGGCCACACCGGCCACGTTCAGGCTCAGCAGGGCGCCCTCGTTGACACCCAGGCGGTCGGCTTCGGACTTGGCCAGGGCCACGTAGGCAGCCGGGATACGTTCTTGTACCGGCGCGGCCCGCGAGGAGCTTTCTTCGCTGCCGAAGAGGTGGAAGAACGGTACCGCGGTCCAGGTGCCACGGGCCGGGTTGAAGGCGCCCGGAATGGCGTTGAACCAGTTCAGGCGATCGCCTTGCGACTCGATCAGGCGTACGCCAGGGTCACCGGCACGCAGGTGGCCACCGACCTCGTCCTGGAACTTGTTCCAGGCTTGCGGCGAGTTCCAGCCCGGCGACCAGGCGAACGGCACCTGCTGGCGCGGTTCGGCGGAGCCCGAGTAACCTTCCATGGAGAAGGCGAACGCGGTGTCCTTGTCTTGCGGGGTGCGCGGTTCGTGCACGCTGATGTTGGCGCGCATGGCAGTACGGCCGGAGTAGCGCAGCGGCTCACGGGCCAGCTTCATGCCCTTGATGCGGAAGGCGGCGCTTGGTGCAGCGTTGACGATGCCGGCCAGTTGCGGGGCGGCTTCGGCGCAGGCGCTGGTAACGTGGTCCAGCTGGGTCCAGTCGACCGGCTTGTTGAGCAGGGTGGCACGCAGGGCGTGCATCCAGCGCCAGCCTTCGTGGATCTGGATGCTGCTGTCCAGGTACTGCGGGTCGAACACCTGGAAGAAGCGCTGGGCGCGGCCTTCCTGGCTGACGAGGGTTCCGTCGCCTTCGGCGAACGAGGCGGCCGGCAGTACCAGATGGGCGCGGTCGACCGTCGGCGTTTTCGAGTGGTCGGCAACGATCACCACCTTGGCCGCAGCCAGGGCTGCGTCAACCTTGGCGGCCGGCACGCGGGCGTACAGGTCGTTTTCCAGCACGACGATGGCGTCGGCCTTGCCGCTGATGACCGCGTCCAGCGCGGCATCCACGGACTCGCCACCGAGCATGGCCAGGCCGATGCTGTTGGCCTCAGGTACCACCAGGCTCAGCGAACCGTCCTTCTCGCGCAGCTTTAGGGCCTTGGCGATGTTGGCGGCGGCTTCGATCAGTGCCGGGTCGGCCAGCGAAGTACCGGCGACAACCAGTGGGCGCTTGGCGGCAACCAGCGCGTCGGCGATGCGTTGGGCCAGGGCCTTGGCTTCGTCGTCCAGGCCGGCGACGGCGGGTGCGCTCGGGTCGATGGCGTGAGCCACTGCGAAACCGATGCGGGCCAGGTCGGCAGGCGCGGCGTGCACGCATTCTTCGGCAACGTCGTCCAGCTTGGTTTCAGCCAGCGAGGCAATGAACAGCGGGTACAGCGCGTGCTGGCCGATGTTCTTCACGGCGGCGTCGAGCCATGGCTGCACTTTCATCGCTTCGGCCATGGCCTCGGCCTTGCCCTTGGTGGCCTGGCGCACGGCGAGGGCCACGCGGGCAGCGGTCTGGGTCAGGTCTTCACCGAGCACGAACACGGCGTCGTGGTCTTCGATGTCGCGCAGGGTCGGCACCGGCAGCGGGCTGTTGTTCAGCACGTTCAGGGCCAGGCGCACGCGGGCCAGTTCGCCCGCTTCCATGCCGGAGTAGAAGTACTCGGCACCGACCAGCTCACGCAGGCCGTAGTTGCTTTCAAGGCTGGCGCGTGGCGAGCCGATACCGACGATGGTACGGCCGCGCAGCAGGTCGGCAGCCTTGTCCAGGGCGGCGTCCAGGCCCAGCTTGGTGCCATCGGCCAGGTGTGGCTGGCGTGGGCGATCCTTGCGGTTGACGTAGCCGTAACCGAAGCGGCCGCGGTCGCACAGGAAGTACTGGTTGACCGAGCCGTTGAAGCGGTTTTCGATCCGGCGCAGTTCACCGTAGCGCTCGCCCGGACTGATGTTGCAGCCGCTGGAGCAGCCATGGCAGATGCTTGGGGCAAACTGCATGTCCCACTTGCGGTTGTAGCGCTCGGAGTGGGTCTTGTCGGTGAACACACCGGTCGGGCAGACCTCGGTCAGGTTGCCGGAGAACTCGCTTTCCAGCACGCCGTCTTCGACACGGCCGAAGTACACGTTATCGTGGGCGCCGTAGACGCCCAGGTCGGTACCACCGGCGTAGTCCTTGTAGTAGCGCACGCAGCGATAGCAGGCGATGCAGCGGTTCATCTCATGGGCAATGAACGGGCCGAGGTCCTGGTTCTGGTGGGTACGCTTGGTGAAACGGTAGCGGCGCTCGTTGTGGCCGGTCATCACCGTCATGTCTTGCAGGTGGCAGTGACCGCCTTCCTCGCACACCGGGCAGTCGTGCGGGTGGTTGGTCATCAGCCATTCGACGACGCTGGCGCGAAACGCCTTGGACTCGTCATCTTCGATGGAAATCCAGGTGCCGTCGGAGGCTGGGGTCATGCAGGACATGACGATACGACCACGGGTGTCGTTCTCGTCGGTGTACTGCTTGACCGCGCACTGCCGGCAGGCACCAACGCTACCAAGCGCCGGGTGCCAGCAGAAATAAGGGATGTCGAGGCCTAGCGACAGACACGCCTGTAACAGGTTATCTGCACCGTTGACTTCGAGCGCTTTGCCGTCTACGTGGATAGTGGCCATTGTTCAAAGTTCTTCGTTGGCCCGCGTGAGCGGGCGTGGCTAATGGAAATCTGTATGCCTGCGGCACGCCACACTTCATGCGGGCCGGCCGACAGGCTGGCGGGTGGCACGGACCACCCGCGTTCTATCTTGTTATGCGCCTACCACAATGGGCTTCGCCAGGTTCGGGCGCAGGGTGCCAGCGCTTTCCGGTGCTACACCGGCCTCGAACTCCGAGCGGAAGTATTTGATGGCACTGCCCAACGGCTCCACCGCCCCCGGTGCGTGAGCACAGAAGGTACGGCCGGGGCCGAGGAAGTTGACCAGGCCCAGCAGCGTCTCGATGTCTTCGGCGCGGCCCTGGCCGTTTTCCAGTGCGCGCAGCATCTTCACGCTCCACGGCAGGCCGTCACGGCATGGGGTGCACCAGCCGCAAGACTCGCGGGCGAAGAACTCTTCCATGTTGCGCAGCAGCGACACCATGTTGATGCTGTCGTCCACCGCCATGGCCAGGCCAGTACCCATACGGGTACCGACCTTGGCGATGCCTCCGGCGTACATCTGCGCGTCGAGGTGCTCGGGCAGCAGGAAGCCGGTACCGGCGCCGCCTGGCTGCCAGCACTTGAGCTTGAAGCCATCACGCATGCCACCGGCATAGTCTTCGAACAGCTCGCGGGCGGTGACGCCAAACGGCAGTTCCCACAGGCCTGGGTTCTTCACCTTGCCGGAGAAGCCCATCAGCTTGGTGCCGTGGTCTTCGCTGCCTTCGCGGGCCAGCGACTTGTACCAGTCGTTGCCGTTGGCCACGATGGCTGGCACGTTGCACAGGGTTTCGACGTTGTTCACGCACGTCGGCTTGCCCCACACGCCGACGGCGGCAGGGAAGGGCGGCTTGGAGCGCGGGTTGGCGCGGCGGCCTTCCAGCGAGTTGATCAGTGCAGTTTCTTCACCGCAGATGTAACGGCCGGCACCGGTGTGCACGAACAGCTCGAAATCGAAACCGGAGCCCAGGATGTTCTTGCCCAGCAGGCCGGCGGCCTTGGCTTCATCAATGGCGCGGTTGAGGTTTTTCGCCGCCGTGGTGTATTCGCCACGCAGGAAGATGTAGCCACGGTAGGCCTTCAGGGCGCGGGCGCTGATCAGCATGCCCTCGACCAGCAGATGGGGCTGTTGCTCCATCAGCATGCGGTCCTTCCAGGTGTTGGGCTCCATTTCGTCCGCGTTGCACAGCAGGTAGCGGATGTTCATGGATTCGTCTTTGGGCATCAGGCCCCACTTCACGCCAGTGGGGAAGCCTGCGCCACCACGGCCCTTGAGGCCGGAGTCCTTGACGCTCTGCACGATATCGTCTTGCGACATCTCGCCCAGCGCCTTGCGGGCAGCAGCGTAGCCGTTCTTGGCCTGGTATTCGGCCAGCCAAACAGGCTCGCCGTCGTCACGCAGGCGCCAGGTCAGCGGGTGGGTTTCGGCCGAGCGCGCAATGCGGTTGGCCGGGCCGAAGGAAGTAATGGTCATACGTAACCCTCCAGCAATTGGGTGACGCCAGCGGGCTGCACGTCGCCAAAGGTGTCGTCGTCGATCATCAGCGCCGGGGCCTTGTCGCAGTTGCCCAGGCAGCACACTGGCAGCAGGGTGAAGCGGCCGTCGGCGGTGGTCTGGCCGAGGCCGATGCCCAGCTCGCTCTGGATCTGGCTGACGACCGATTCATGGCCGCCGATGTAGCAGACCATGCTGTCGCACACGCGGATGATGTGGCGGCCAACGGGCTGGCGGAAGATCTGGCTGTAGAAGGTGGCTACACCCTCCACGTCGCTGGCCGGGATGCCCAGCACCTCGCCGATGGCGTGGATGGCGCCGTCCGGCACCCAGCCACGTTCCTTCTGGACGATCTTCAGGGCTTCGATGGACGCCGCGCGCGGGTCTTCGTAGTGATGCATTTCGTGCTCGATGGCCGAGCGCTCTGTTTCGCTCAGGGCGAAACGGTCTGTCTGGATAAGCGTGCTGTTCATGCTTAGCGGTCCACGTCAGCCATAACGAAGTCGATACTGCCCAGGTACGCAATGAGGTCGGCGACCATGCTGCCTTTGATCACCGAAGGGATCTGCTGCAGGTGCGGGTAGCTCGGGGTACGGATCCGGGTGCGGTAGCTCATGGTGCCGCCATCGCTCGTCAGGTAGTAACTGTTGATGCCCTTGGTCGCCTCGATCATCTGGAACGACTCGTTGGCCGGCATGACCGGGCCCCACGAGACTTGCAGGAAGTGCGTGATCAGGGTCTCGATGTGCTGCAGGGTGCGCTCTTTCGGTGGCGGCGTGGTCAGCGGGTGATCCGCCTTGTACGGGCCTTCCGGCATGTTGCGCAGGCACTGGTCGATGATGCGGATACTCTGGCGCATCTCCTCGACACGGACCATGCAGCGATCGTAGGCATCGCCGTTGTGGGCCAGCGGTACTTCGAACTCGAAGTTCTCGTAGCCGGAGTAGGGGCGGGCTTTGCGCAGGTCGAAATCGCAACCGGTGGAGCGCAGGCCGGCACCGGTGGTGCCCCATTCCAGGGCTTCCTTGGTGTTGTATGCAGCAACGCCAATGGTACGGCCCTTGAGGATGCTGTTCTGCAGGGCAGCCTTGGTGTACTCGTCGAGGCGCTTGGGCAGCCATTCAACGAAGTCCTTGACCAGTTTCTCCCAGCCGCGCGGCAGGTCGTGGGCGACGCCGCCGATGCGGTACCAGGCCGGGTGCAGGCGGAAACCGGTGATCGCTTCGATCACGGTGTAGGCGCGCTGGCGGTCGGTGAAGGTGAAGAATACCGGGGTCATGGCGCCAACGTCCTGGATGTAGGTACCCAGGAACAGCAGGTGGCTGGTGATGCGGAAGAACTCGGCCAGCATCACGCGGATAACGTCGACCTTCTGCGGCACCTTGATGCCCGCCAGCTTTTCCACCGCCAGTACGTACGGCAGGTTGTTCATCACCCCGCCGAGGTAGTCGATACGGTCGGTGTAGGGGATGAAGCTGTGCCAGGACTGGCGCTCGGCCATTTTTTCGGCACCACGGTGGTGGTAGCCGATGTCCGGTACGCAGTCGACGATCTCTTCACCGTCCAGCTGCAGAACGATACGGAACGCACCGTGCGCCGAAGGGTGGTTAGGGCCGAGGTTGAGGAACATGTAGTCCTCGTTGGCGCCCTGACGCTTCATGCCCCAGGCTTCCGGGTTGAAGCGCGCCGACTCTTCTTCAAGCTGTTGCTTGGCCAGGGTCAGGCTGTAGGGGTCGAACTCGGTGGCACGGGCCGGGTAGTCCTTGCGCAGCGGGTGACCTTCCCAGGTGGGCGGCATCATGATGCGGCTGAGGTGCGGGTGGCCGGCAAAGTCGATGCCGAACATGTCCCACACTTCGCGCTCGTACCAGTTGGCGTTTGGCCAGATACCGGTCACGGTCGGCAGGTTCAGGTCGCCTTCGCTCAGCGACACCTTGATCATCACGTCACTGTTACGCTCGATCGACAGCAGGTGGTAGAACACACTGAAGTCGGCGGCCGGCAGGCCACGGCGCTGGGTGCGCAGGCGTTCGTCCACGCCGTGCAGGTCGTACAGCATGCTGTAAGGCTTGGCGACACCGCGCAGGAAGCTGAGCACCTCTTTGAGCTGGGCGCGCTTGACCCACAGCACGGGCATGCCGGTGCGGGTTTCCTGGGCGACGAATGCTTCGGCGCCAAAACGGTTGTTCAGTTCGACGACCACATCCTGGTCGTCAGCCTTGTAGGGCGGAATATAAATAGCGTTGTCCGCTGTCATGGTCTCGGTCGCTTTGGGTCAACGTTAAGAATGAAGCCAGGCCGCCGGCTCCAGGGGGAGCGGGCGGCAGGTCGCTGGATCAGACTTCGTCGGGGCTGCGCAGGTTGGTTACTGCAATGCGCTGCTCACGACGCAGGTCTTTCTGGGCTGGCATCTCGGCACGGTAAATACCTTGATCACCAACAACCCAGGAAAGCGGGCGTCGTTCTTGGCCGATCGACTCCTGCAACAGCATCAAGCCTTGCAGGAAAGCCTCAGGGCGTGGCGGGCAGCCAGGCACATAGACGTCCACAGGGAGGAACTTGTCGACCCCCTGAACGACCGAGTAGATGTCGTACATGCCACCGGAGTTGGCGCACGAACCCATGGAAATGACCCATTTCGGTTCGAGCATCTGCTCATACAGGCGCTGGATGATCGGCGCCATCTTGATGAAGCAGGTACCGGCGATGACCATGAAGTCGGCCTGACGCGGCGAGGCCCGGATGACTTCGGCGCCGAAGCGGGCGATGTCGTGGGGTGCCGTGAATGCCGTGGTCATTTCCACGTAGCAGCAGGACAGGCCGAAGTTGTACGGCCAGAGGGAGTTCTTGCGACCCCAGTTGACCGCGCCACGCAGCACATCTTCGAGTTTCCCCATGTAGATGTTCTTGTGGACCTGGTCCTCCAGCAGTTGGTCGGTGACGGTTTCCCGTTCACCTACCGGGTACTGCTCGTTAGGCGCATCCGGATCGATTCTGGTGAGATTGTATTGCATTGCCAAAGCCTCATTGTTTCAGCTTCGCTTGCCGCTTGCGGCGACCTTCGGGAGCCCAATCAAGAGCACCGACGCGCCATAGGTAGACAAGACCTGCCAACAGAATTGCTATGAAAACGAGTGCTTCGACGAACCCGGTCCAGCCGCTTTCGCGGACGGACACAGACCATGCAAAGAGAAAGAGGGCTTCGATATCGAAGATCACGAACAGCATCGCGACCAGATAGAATTTGGCGGACAGGCGCAGGCGGGCGCTGCCGACGGGCAGCATGCCGGATTCGAAGGGTTCGTTCTTGGCGCGGCCCCAGGCCTTGCTACCGAGCAGGCTGGACAGGCCGAGCATGAAGGCACACAGGCCGACGACACCCAGGAGGAAGATGGCAAAGCCCCAGTTGTGGGCGATGAGTCCTGCCGAATCGGACATGCTAGAGATCCTTATACAGAGACCCAGCTCTGCAGTCTGAAATAAGTAGAGCGGCGACGTGGTGTCGCAGGTGCAGTGACCAAATGTCGCAGCTGAATCAATCGCGCTGATTTTATGGGTAAACCCGGTGCAAGTAAAATTTCTGTCGCAAATTTATTCGTAGGATTAAGAACAAAAGGCAGTCGTAAATGGCTGAAAGCCTTGATATTCGGGCATTGCGTGCGGTTTTGTTAATTATGTTTCTTGCGACTGGTAACGAATTACAAGTTTCGTAATGATAATTAATATCATTTGACCTGGTGCCATGTAATTTGGCTGTTCTGTGCCTTGTAAAGTTCATCTGGCGACTCCCCCTACTTGCAAATGCGAAAGACTCCTGTTCTAACAGCTTCCGACGCTGCGCGCACCGCTCTGGGTCAATACTTTATCGGTTGAGCGTTGACTCGCTGATGCCGCAATCGCCCACTGGCCGAGCCAGTAGGTGAGGATGATCAGGTACGGCGCGGCGGCGAACGGGCTGACGAAGCGGTCGATGCCGATCATGCTGTCGGAGAGCACGAACAGGCCGGCGCCGATTGCGACCAGCCCGCCACAGGCCAGGGCGCGCCAGAGCATGGCGCTGATGGCCAGGGCGTACAACGCGACAGGGATCAGCAACGGGCCGAGGCCGTGGCTGGCCAGTACGCCGAGCAGCGCGATGCCGGTGATGGCGCTGAAGATCAGTGCGGGCAGGGCGGGGCGCAGGGTAATGCGGCAATAGCCGCGCAGGTAAGCCAGGTGGGCACAGAGGAAGGCGGCCAGGCCGAACACGAACAGGTCGGCGGGGATGGCCAGCAGTATGTCGCCGATGACCGAGAAGCCCAGGCCGATCGAGATCCACCTGCCATACGGTGTGGCGGGGGCGCCGCTCAGCCAGGCGACAAGCGCCAGGACGGGGACGGGTTTGGCCAGCAGGCCGAGCAGGGTATTGTCGCTGGCCAGTGCATATATATAGAGGGCGGCGGCGGCCAGGGCCAGAATCATCAGGTGGCTTGGACGAGGCATGGGCGGTCCTTGCTGCTGTGCTGCCTCAAGCATAGACGTGATTGTGGGTTTTGCTGGTGATGCCTTTGGATTGTGTTAGGGCTGGCATGGGCTTGGCGAATGGAATGCGGCGCCTGTGAGATCGAGCGCCGCCCGCCTTGTCTGTCCCCTTCGATATTGAAGGTTGCATCACTGCTCTTAATTAATCTCCAGCCATGCACCCAGGGTGCGCGCGCCTATGGCACAGGAATAATTGGCCCGAAACAAATGTGGGAGCGGCCTTGTGCCGCGAAGCGCCGCGCGGGCGGCGCTCGATTTGAGGAGCGCCGCAACAATCAAGCCGGGCGCCTCGCCGCCCTGACGCAATCGGGCGCAGAACACCTGACAGACAGCGGGCGGATGGCAGCCAAACAGGAAAGAAAGGAGCGAGTCATGCTGAAAGTTGTCCCCGACCCACCCCACAACCCCCACTCCCTCGAAGACACCCTGATCCAGGCCACCGACTACGCACTATGCGCAGCCACCGTGGTGCATCAGGCGTTGCTGCTTCAGCCCAAGTCCCCAGTTTCGATCCTGATGATGACCTCCATGCACGAGCTGGAGGCGCTACGGGCTTTGCCTGAGTCCGCTTTGGTTCAGGTGCAGGCGCCCAGTGAGCGCAGGACTTCCCACTAAGGCTGCTTAATGTGTTGTCAGGGCCGGCCCCTTCGCGGGCGTGCCCGCGAAGGGGCCGGCCCAGGCATTAGAGAATTTTCAGGGAATTGAACAAAGACAACAGAAGACACCCAGCTCACCGTCGGCAAGACCACTTTCTATCAAGGCGAAAACGGCACCCATCCACTGTTCCGCATCGAACCCGGCATCCCCTGTCGGGACGCCCGCGAGCAATCTTCGGAATTGATGGGCTATGTCCGTGAACTGACCATCACTGGCCTGAAGGAGGAGAAGCCCATGATGATCTGGGCTGCTCACTACCTGAGTGCAATGGCCAAGGCGCTGAGGATGATGCAGAGCTGGGCATGAAGCACTGACATACCGCAGCCCTTTCGCGACACGGGGCCGCCCCTACAGGTTTCGTGCATTTCTGGTCGGTCTGGTATCGACAAAAAGAAAGGCCCAGGGCTTCCGCAGCTCTGGGCCTTTCTTCAGTGGCAACCCACCATCAGTGGAACTGCTCTTCCTCGGTCGAGCCGGTCAGGGCAGTCACCGACGATGCGCCACCCTGAATCACAGTGGTCATGTCGTCGAAGTAGCCAGTGCCCACTTCTTGCTGGTGCGCCACGAAGGTGTAGCCTTTGCTGGCGTCAGCGAATTCCTGCTCTTGCAGCTTCACGTAGGCGGTCATGTCGTTGCGGGCGTAGTCGTGCGCCAGGTTGAACATGCCGTGCCACATGTTGTGGATACCCGCCAGGGTGATGAACTGGTGCTTGTAGCCCATGGCCGACAGTTCGCGCTGGAACTTGGCGATGGTGGCGTCGTCCAGGTTCTTCTTCCAGTTGAAGGACGGCGAGCAGTTGTACGACAGGATCTGGTCCGGGTACTCCTTCTTGATGGCCTCGGCGAAGCGACGGGCTTCGTCCAGGTCTGGCTTGGCGGTTTCGCACCAGATCAGGTCGGCATATGGCGCATAAGCCAGACCGCGAGAGATGGCCTGGTCGAGGCCGGCGCGGACCTTGTAGAAGCCCTCACGGGTACGCTCGCCAATCACGAACGGCTGATCGTACGGGTCGCAGTCGCTGGTCAGCAGGTCAGCGGCGTTGGCGTCTGTACGGGCCAGAATGATAGTCGGCACGCCGGAAACGTCAGCTGCCAGGCGCGCGGCCACCAGCTTCTGTACGGCTTCCTGCGTCGGTACCAGTACCTTGCCGCCCATGTGGCCGCATTTTTTGACCGAGGCCAGCTGGTCTTCGAAGTGCACGCCGGCGGCGCCTGCTTCGATCATGTTCTTCATCAGCTCATAGGCGTTCAACACGCCACCGAAACCGGCTTCGGCGTCAGCCACGATTGGGGCGAAGTAGTCGATGTAGCCTTCGTCGCCCGGGTTCTTGCCGGCTTTCCACTGGATCTGGTCGGCGCGGCGGAACGAGTTGTTGATGCGCTTGACCACGGTCGGTACCGAGTCAACCGGGTACAGCGACTGGTCAGGGTACATCGACTCGGCCGAGTTGTTGTCGGCGGCAACCTGCCAGCCGGACAGGTAAATGGCCTGGATGCCGGCCTTGACCTGTTGCACTGCCTGGCCACCGGTCAGGGCGCCCATGCAGTTGACGAAATCTTTGTCTGGGCGGAAGGACGGGTGGGCACCTTGGGTGACCAGCTTCCACAGTTTTTCTGCACCCTGGCGGGCCAGGGTGTGCTCTGGCTGCAGGGAGCCACGCAGGCGAACGACATCAGCGGCGGTGTAGGTACGGGTCACGCCTTTCCAGCGCGGGTTCTCGGCCCAATCTTTCTCGAGGGCTGCAATTTGCTGTTCGCGTGTCAGTGCCATGGAAATAAACCTCGTCGCATCGATCTTGGGTTAATTGTGCTGATGCTCGGGTGCAGATCAGGGCGCTTGGCGGCTGTCCTGTTCGCGGGAGTGCGGCGGCGAACGCGAAGGCTCGAAGGGGGAAGGGTGGGCAGGCCGGGCGAAGGTGTGCTCCGGCAGGTCGGCTCGTGGTTGCCTTGCTGCGGTGCTACGCGATTGCCAGTACTGCGGTGAGGCGCTTCCGTCCCTCGGGACAACTTCTTCGTTGCAGTCGCAATCCCGTCGAACCGCCTTGTGGGCCGTATAGACACGAGGCGCCTCCGGGGGTGGGAGGAGCACGCCTCGAAGGCCCTTGCCAGGGCCCCTGATTAGCGGGAGCGAGGCCATCATGCCCTTGGGAAAAAGACCCTGTCAAATGTTTTGTAGTGGATTTTTTCACTTACTACATCTTTGGTCTAATGCGACTTGTCAGTCAGTTTCAAGGCCTTTGGTCGAGGCCTTGAATTGCCTGGGATCAGTCCAGAAGGTCGACTTTCACCCGCAAAGTCATGTTTTCACCGCGCTGGGTGCTGTAACTGCGGCTTGACGCGCTGCGCTCGGCTTGGCTCTGCTGGTTGTAGCCTGCCAGGGTGATCCACTCGCCGAGCTTGCCGGTCACGGTCGTGTCGGTGCTTTGCACTTTCACTACATCTGCACGTTCCTGGCTGATGCGGTCATTATTAGTGCTGATTTGCAGACGAACCGTGTCACCGCTCAAACTGGGCGTGACATAAAAGCCCTGGGTCACATTGCGGTATTCGGTGTTGCTCTGGATGCGCCCATAACCGTCGGTGCTGGTGCTGGTAATCGGGATGCTCTGGCCAACCTGAATGAGTGCAGGCTGGCCTTCGCTGGCCTGAACCTGCTGCATGCCGCCGTCACGGTTGCTGGTGCCGTAGTGGATGACGCGTGCGTCACCGCGGTTGTCCTGGAAGTTGCTGTCGTTGTTGTCAACGCTGATCAGCAGGCGTTTGGGAGCGGTGTCCAGTTGCTGCAGCAAAGTGCGCAGGTCGCTGATGCGCTCGGGGCTGGCGTTGACGATCAGCTTGTTTTCGAAAGCGCTGACCGTGCCGTCCTTGCCAATGAATGCCTGTGCGGCAGGCAGCAGTTCGGCGCTGGCGCGGTGCTGCAGCGGCACCACCTCGGTGGCCGCCTGGGCGGCGAGGCTGGCAACGAGCAGCAGGGAGGCGAAAAAGGGGCGTAGCGGCATGTCCATGATCTCCGCAGGTGGAATCAACATGATGGCAAATTTGCGGATGTCCTGCTGGATCTGGATCACGCTCCGGGGTGGGCAGATGAACCTTTAAGCTGCGCCGTCAGTCGCACTCACAGTGAGCGCGTGGGGTGATTACATGAAGGGTAGTCTGATCCTGCTGTTATGGCTTTGCAGCCTTGGTGCACAGGCTGCAGCGGATACGCTGCGGATCAAGCAGCTGCAGCGATGCGGCGACTTGTTCGGCGATAGCCAGCAGCAATGGTGCCTGCGTGCCGAGGGGCTCGGGGCAGATGTGCCAAAGGTATGGCTGGGCGGTGTGCGGCTGCCAACGGCGGATATCGAGCGTCAAGGTGACCGACTCACGCTGAAGCTGGCGAAGCAAGCCCAGCGCAGCGCGCCGCTTTGGCTGGAGTCTGGCAGCAGTACCAGCAACCCTGTATGGCTGACCCGCCAGCGCAGTCATGTGGTCGCCGCAAGGCCTGATGAGGTGGCGAAGAACATGGATGGCCTGACCACCTATGTCGACCTGGTCAGCCTGTTGATTGAGGAGAAACACGAAGGTCTTGGAGAGGCCCGGCGTATTGCCGATAAATACGGCGCCCAGGTTGTCGGTGCGATACCGCCGCTGAATGTCTACCAGTTGCGCTTGCCGGTGGCTGACCTGGTGCAGCGTGACGCGATGATCCTGCGCATGGGCAGTGAACTCAGCGTGGATGCCGTGGTTGTCGAGGAGTCTGCACCGGAGCGCGGTGAAGAAGGCAGCGGCCGCGACGCTCGGGCCATCGACCAGGCGGACGAATGGGCCGCCAACCGGTTCATGGATGCGCTGTATTTCTACCAGCGACGGATTGGCGCTTCGCACTTGCCGGTGCACCCCGTGCGGGTTGGGGTAGTCGAGCGTGAAGTGGATTTTGATGCCCCCGCGTTCAGCCAATACCGAGGCGGCTGCGAACAGGGCCAGACCTGCCTGTACGCGCGCGACGGGGATCGCGCGACCAGCCACGGCAGCCATGTCGCAGGCATTCTCGCCGCACAGGGTGAGGGTTTTTTGCCGGGGCTGGGCAAGCACAGCCCTGGCTTCGAGGTGATTGTAGAGCGCAACTCCGATGCAGGCATCACCGCCAACATCGCTGCATCGGTAAACCTGGTCGAGGATGGCGTGCGGGTGCTGAACTGGAGCTGGGGCATCCACCGGGTAGGCGCACGCGATGTCAACGGTGATGAGGTCGATTCGCTGGTGCGTTCCGGGCTGGCGATGAGTGGTTACGAGGAATTGCTTGAGGAGTTCTTTCTCTGGCTGCGCAAAGAGCATCCAGATGTGATGGTGGTGAATTCGGCGGGTAACGGTGCGTCGTGGTCAGGTACCGACGAATACCGCCTGCCGTCGTCGTTCATCACCGAACAACTGCTGGTGGTGGGCGGGCACCAGCGCAGCGACAAGGCGACTGCGGTCGAAGCCCCCGAGCATGTGCGCAAGCGCCACAGTTCCAACATCGACATGCGCGTGGATGTCAGTGCCGCTGCCTGCATTCGCCCAGCGGCTGCCGCTGCTGCGCATTGCGGCACGTCGTACGCAACACCCTTGGTGACTGCCACCGTTGCAACGATGCTGTCGATCAACCCGGCCCTGACCCCGGAACAGGTGCGCATGCTGTTGCGGCGCAGTGCCCTGACCCTGGGCACCGAGCAGGATTTCGAGGCGATGGATGCCGAAGACCTGACGGCGCCGATCCTGCCTTCGGAACGTGGAGGGCGCCTGAACCACCCTGACCTGGGGCGTTCAGCGCGGCTGGATATGCAGCGTGCGCTGGACCTGGCAGTGCAGAGCCGGGAGCGGGTGCGCTGAACGGTGGCCGCTGTCAGACAAATTCCGTAACATCGCGCCCTCGTTTTTGTAATGTCCCGCATCACAGGAAACCCATGAAGCCCGCCCGAATACGCGCCGACCTGCTCGCCGGCCTGACCACCTCGTTCGCCCTGGTGCCCGAGTGCATCGCCTTTGCCCTGGTGGCGCACCTCAACCCGCTGATGGGCCTGTATGGCGCGTTTATCATTTGTACGCTGACGGCGCTCTTTGGCGGTCGACCGGGGATGATTTCCGGCGCTGCCGGGTCCATGGCGGTGGTGATCGTCGCGCTGGTGGTGCAGCACGGCGCGCAGTATCTGCTGGCCACGGTGCTGCTGGGTGGCGTGGTGATGATCCTGTTCGGCCTGCTACGGCTGGGCAAGCTGGTACGCCTGGTGCCGTACCCGGTCATGCTCGGCTTCGTCAATGGCCTGGCCATCGTCATCGCCATGGCGCAGCTTGAGCACTTCAAGGCGGGTGAGCACTGGCTCAGCGGCGCGCCGCTGTACCTGATGATCGGCTTGGTGGCACTGACCATGGCGGTGGTCTACGTGCTGCCGAAATTGACCCGTGCGGTACCCCCGGCGCTGGTGGCGATCCTGGGCGTTGGCTTGCTGGTGTACCTGCTCGACCTGCCCACCCGCACCTTGGGCGACATGGCGCACATCGCAGGCGGTCTGCCGGGGCTGGCGCTGCCGGATGTACCCTGGAATCTGGACACCCTGAAGATCATCGCCCCCTACGCGGTGCTGATGGCGATGGTCGGCCTGCTGGAGACCTTGCTCACCCTCAACCTGACCGATGAAGTGACCGAGAGCCGTGGTTTCCCGGACCGCGAATGCGTGGCGCTGGGTGCGGCGAACATGGTTTCGGGCCTGTGCGGTGGCATGGGCGGTTGCGCAATGATTGGCCAGACGGTGATCAACCTCAGTTCCAACGGGCGCGGCCGGCTGTCCGGGGTAGTGGCCGGGGTGATGATCTTGCTGTTCGTGTTGTTCCTGTCGCCGCTGATCGAGCGTATTCCGCTGGCAGCGCTGGTCGGGGTGATGTTCGTGGTGGCCCAGCAGACCTTCGCCTGGGCGTCGCTGCGGGTGCTGCACAAGGTGCCGGTGAACGATGTGCTGGCGATCATTGCGGTGACCGTGGTGACGGTATTTACCGACCTGGCCATGGCGGTGCTGTTCGGCATCGTCATCGCGGCGCTCAACTTTGCCTGGCAGCATGCGCGAGAGCTGTACGCCGACAGCCATGAGGACGCTGAAGGTGGCAAGCGTTATCAGGTACATGGCACCCTGTTCTTTGCCTCGACCGCCTCGTTCCTCAACCAGTTCGACCCGGCCCAGGACCCGGCCCAGGTCACGCTGGATTGCCAGCATTTGAGCTTTGTCGATTATTCGGCAATTGCGGCGCTCAAGACCCTGCGCGAGCGCTATGCCAAGGCGGGCAAGCATTTGCGCGTTGTGCATTTGTCGGAGCGGTGCAAGAAGCTGTTGAAGCGGGCTGGCGAGCAGCATTGAAAAAATTGTGGCTGCCTGTTCCGGCCCCTTCGGCTAAAGCCGCTCCCACAGGGGTATGCGATCCCTTGTGGGAGCGGCTTTAGCCGCGAAGGGGCCGGAACAGGAGAGCCACTTACTCCCCGCGATTTTTCTTGACGATGCCATCGGCAATGCTCGCCGGGGCCTCGGCATAGCGGGTGAACTCCATCGAGAAGCTGGCCCGGCCCTGGGTCATCGACCGCATCGAGGTGGCGTAGCCGAACATCTCGCCCAACGGCACCTCGGCGCGGATCACCTTGCCAGCCGGTGTTTCGTCACCGTCCTGGATCATCCCGCGGCGCCGGCTGAGGTCGCCCAGAATGTCGCCCTGGTATTCCTCCGGCGTCACCACCTCCACCTTCATCACCGGTTCCAGCAACACCGCGCCGCCTTTCTGCGACAGCTGCTTGGTGGCCATTGAAGCAGCGATCTTGTAGGCCATCTCGTTGGAGTCGACATCGTGGTACGAGCCGTCGAACACGGCAGCCTTGAGGCTGATCAGCGGGTAGCCGGCAAGCACGCCGTTCTTCATCTGCTCTTCGATGCCCTTCTGGATCGCGGGTATGTACTCGCGCGGTACCACGCCGCCGACGATCTCGTTGATGAACTCCAGGCCTTCCTTGCCCTCGTCGCCGGGGGCGAAACGGATCCAGCAATGGCCGTATTGGCCACGGCCGCCGGACTGGCGCACAAAACGGCCCTCGATCTCGCAGGTATTGCGGATTTTTTCCCGGTAAGCCACCTGCGGCTTGCCGATGTTGGCCTCGACGTTGAACTCGCGGCGCATGCGGTCGACGATGATGTCCAGGTGCAACTCGCCCATGCCCGAGATGATGGTCTGGCCGGTCTCTTCGTCGGTACGTACGCGGAATGACGGGTCCTCCTGGGCCAGCTTGCCCAGGGCGATGCCCATTTTTTCCTGGTCGGCCTTGGTCTTCGGCTCCACGGCCACGGAAATCACCGGGTCAGGGAAATCCATGCGTTCGAGGATGATCGGTTTGTCCAGGTCGCACAGGGTGTCGCCGGTGGTCACGTCCTTCATGCCGATCAGCGCGGCGATGTCGCCTGCGCACACGTCCTTGATTTCGGCACGCTGATTGGCATGCATCTGCACCATGCGGCCGATGCGTTCCTTCTTGCCTTTGACCGAGTTGAGTACCGCGTTGCCGGAACTGAGCACGCCGGAATACACGCGGGCGAAGGTGAGGGTGCCGACGAACGGGTCGGTGGCAATCTTGAAAGCCAAGGCTGAAAACGGCTCTTTGTCGTCGGCGTGCCGTTCCAGGTGCTTTTGTTCGTCGTCCGGGTCGGTGCCGCGGATGGCAGGAATTTCCGAGGGGGCGGGCAGGTAGTCGATTACCGCATCCAGCATCAGCGGTACACCCTTGTTCTTGAACGATGAGCCGAGAATGGTCGGGACGATTTCGTTGGCAATGGTGCGTTGGCGCAGGGCAGCCTTGATTTCTTCGACGCTCAGCTCCTCACCATCGAGAAACTTCAGGGTCAGCTCATCGTTGGCTTCGGCAGCGGCTTCCACCAGGTGAGCGCGCCATTCGTCAGCGAGCGCGCGCAGGTCATCCGGAATTTCTTCTTCGCGGTAGCTGGTGCCATTGTCGGCGTCGTTCCAGTAGATGGCCTTCATCTTTACCAGGTCGATCTGGCCAATGAAGTTTTCTTCGCTGCCGATGGCCAGCTGGATCGGCACCGGGTGGTGCCCCAGGCGCTGGTCGATCTGCTTGACCACCCGCAGGAAGTCGGCGCCCTGGCGATCCATCTTGTTGATGTAGGCCAGGCGAGGCACATGGTATTTGTTGGCCTGGCGCCAGACCGTCTCGGACTGAGGCTCTACCCCGTCAGCGCCGCTGAACACCACCACCGCGCCATCGAGCACGCGCAATGAACGCTCCACCTCGATGGTGAAGTCGACGTGGCCGGGGGTATCGATGATGTTGAAGCGGTATTTGTGCGCGAACTGTTTGGTCGAGCCTTGCCAGAATGCCGTGGTGGCCGCCGACGTGATGGTGATGCCGCGTTCCTGCTCCTGGGCCATCCAGTCCATGGTCGCGGCACCATCGTGCACCTCACCCATCTTGTGGTTGACCCCGGTGTAGAACAGGATCCGCTCGGTAGTGGTCGTCTTGCCGGCGTCCACGTGGGCGACGATGCCGATATTGCGGTATAGCTCGATGGGGGTTGTGCGGGCCATGGCGGACTACCTGCGGATGGGCGGATTCCACCACGTTAGCAGACCGGTGGAATCCTGCCCTGCCGCCGGGCCGTCAGTCGGCCTGGGCTTGCAGCATCCATTGGCCATCCACTTCACGGGCCAGGCCACTGGCCGTGAGCAGCGCCAGCAGGCGCGGGTGCAGGTCCGCTTCGGTGAAGGTCTTGAGGGTGGCCAGGTCCAGTGGGCCGACCAGGTTGAGGTCGGCCTTGGTGTACGACAGCCAGGCCTTTTTCAATACCTGGGCGACATCGCTGCCTGATGTACTGGCGAAGCGGCGATGGCACTGGCGGCTTGCAAAAGTGAAGGTGTGGGCGTGGCTGTAGGTGCCTTCGTCACCCCCTTCAGTGCAGCGGTGGCAGCGGCACGGGCCTTCGCCGAAGGCGTTGCGCAGGTAGCTGTTGAAGTCCACGACGGGCTTGAGGGACAGGCGTTTATCGACATCGAACAGGTCGGCGATCAGGGGTTCTTCGGCGCTCACTCGGGATCCTCGTGTGGTGTGGCGTGCATCGGCGGGCACCCTAACAGATCGGGGCATTCAGATCACCTGTAGAGACAACAGAGACCACCTGCCGTACTCTACGCGCCCTTACGCCTACACACCCACTGAGGTAACCCCGTTTGAGCACCAAGTACCCGTACACCGCCACCGTGACCATCAGCGCCGAAGACCGTGGCGGAGATACCGAAGCTTCGGAAAACCCCAGCATGCGGGTGGGCCTGGAAGCGGTGACCGAAACCCTGAAGAAGGTGCATTTCGTCGGTACGCTCGCGGCACCTGAAAAACAGGCCACGCACATCTGCGTGACCCTGGAGAACGGCCTGACCTACTACGGCCCGATCGTCAACGGCCACGCCGAACTCGAAGGCGGCTGGATCGCCTTCGAATCCGACATGCTGACCCCCGAAGAACTGGGCCTGTAAGCCTCAGTTCAGCTCCACCAGGCACTGCTCGAGGATATCCAGCCCTTCCTCGAGCACCTCGGCTTCGATGGTCAAGGGGGCCAGCAGGCGGATGATGTGTCGCGCCTTGCCGCTGGGCATCAGCAGCAAGCCCTTGGCCCGTGCCGACTCCATTACCTTGGCCAGTTGCGCCGGCGCCGGGCTGCCGTCGGCATTGACGAATTCGATGCCGCGCATGGCGCCAACGCCGGTCAATCGGCCGATGTACGGGCTCAGGCCCGAAGCCTTCCAGCGCTGGTGGCGGCTGACGATGGCCTGCTCCTGGCGCTCACCCCAGGTGGCGATGTTTTCGTCGGTCATCTGCGCCAGGCTGGCCAACGCTGCCGCACAGGCAATCGGGTTGCCCGAATAGGTGCCGCCCAGGCCGCCCTTGGGCAGCGCCGCCATCAATGCCTTGCGGCCTACCACCGCACCCAGTGGCATACCGCCGGCAATGCTCTTGGCCAGCAGCAGCAGGTCGGGCTCGATGCCAAGGCGCGGGAAGGCGAAGCGCTGGCCGGTGCGGCCGAAGCCGGACTGGATCTCGTCGATGATGATCAGGATGCCGTGTTGGTCGCAGAAGCGGCGCAAGGCCTGGGCGAAGGCCGGGTCGAGGGCGAGGAAACCGCCTTCGCCCTGAACCGGTTCGAGGATGAACGCTGCCACGTCTTCCACGGCCAGCTCCACGCTGAACAGGCGCTCCATGGCCTTGAGCGCCTGCTCGCAGGTAACCCCGGTATCCACGCTGGGGTAGGGCAGGTGGTACACCGGTCCGGGCAGCTCGCCGACCCGTTGCTTGTAAGGGGCTACCTTGCCATTGAGGTTCAGGGTGGCCAGGGTACGGCCGTGGAAGCCGCCGTCGAAGGCAATGATGGCGCGTTTGCCTGTAGCACCGCGGGCGACTTTCAGGGCGTTTTCTGCAGCTTCCGCACCGCTATTGGTGAGCATGCCGGCCAACGGGTAGCTGACCGGTACGAACTGGCTCAGCTGTTCCATCAGCGCCAGGTATGGACCGTGGGGTGCGGCGTTGAAGGCATAGTGGGTCAGACGGGTGGCTTGCGCCTGGATGGCTTCGACCACGGCGGGGTTGCAGTGGCCCAGGTTGAGCACGCCGATACCGCCGACAAAGTCGATGTAACGTTTGCCGTCGGTGTCCCAGACTTCGGCATTACGGCCATGGGAAAGTGTGATCGGGTGAACGATGGCGATGGATGGGCTGATACTTTCCTGGTTCATGGGCACGCGGGACCTTTGTTCAAGTTTCTTATTATCCAAGCGTGTTGGGGGGTTATTCCGCAAACGAATTATTCGATTGCGGTCATTCCCTGAATTCGTGAACTGGCCGGTATGTGTGTTGCCTGTGCCGGCCTCTTCGCGGGCTTGCCCGCTCCCACAGGTTATGCACAGTGTTCGAACCTGTGGTGATCCTGTGGGAGCGGGCAAGCCCGCGAAGAGGCCGGTATAGGTTAAGTCAGTCCCCCTCAGCCACCCGCTCCCGAATCCACTGCACAAAGGCCCTGATCTTGGGCACTTCGGCCGCATGCTCGGCATGCGCGATAAAGTGCTTGCCGTTGCTCGCCACCGGGTGGTCCCAGGCCACCACCAGCTTGCCCTCGCTCAGCTCCTCGGCCACCAGGTAGCGCGGAATCAGGGCTATGCCGCAACCGGCGATCGCTGCGCGGATGCACAGGTAGAACGTGTCGAAACGCGGCCCGTGGTAGCTGTTCTGGCTGTGTAGCCCCAACCCCAGGAACCATTCATGCCAGGCCTCCGGGCGCGACACGCATTGCAGCAGGCGGTGCTCGGTAAGCGCCTGGGCGCTTTCAAAGGGGTGGTTGGCCAGCAGCTGCGGGCTGCATACCGGTACCACTTCTTCGCTGAACAGCTCGATGCAAGTGGCCCCAGGCCAGGTGCCCTGGCCGAAGAAAAAAGCCACGTCGGCCTTGGCCTGCACCAGGTCGAATGGCTCCAGCTCGTTGCGCACGTCCAGGTGAATGCGGGGGTAGCGGTCGCCGAAACCCTTGAGCTTGGGCACTAGCCAGCGCGCGCCGAAGGTAGGCTGGGTAGCAATACGCAGCACTTCGGTTTCGTCGCCGTAGCTGAGGATGTAGCGGCTGGAAATATCGATCTGGGTGAGGATCTTGTTCACTTCGGTGAGGTACAGCGCACCCGCCGGGGTCAGGTGCAGGCGCCGACGAATGCGCTGGAACAGGGAGTGCGAGAGCATGTCTTCGAGCTGCGCCACCTGCTTGCTGACGGCGCTTTGCGTCAGGTGCAGTTCCTGGGCCGCGCGGGTGAAGCTGAGGTGGCGGGCAGCCGCTTCGAAGCACTGAAGGGCGGTGGTCGAAGGCATCAGGCGTTTGGACATGACGGGCAAATACCGAGCAAAAAAAGGAAGGAGTTCATTCCAAAGCGGAATCATGTGGTTCGAAAAGGTCGTTTGTTGACCCCGGCCTATAGATTAATACTGACCTGGATCAACGATTACAACCGGTCATGTGAAGAGGAGGTCAGTACCCGCTTCCGGCATCTGCAAAACAACAAAAACGACTATCAGAAATTTACAAGAATTCTGCTCCGACCTTCAGCCGCTTTGTCGCGGCCGACCCATTCGAGGGTTCTTCATGGCTTCGCAAGACAACAAGAAACAGCGTTCCCTGCAGCACGGCCTGACTTCCCGTCAGGTGTCCATGATCTCCATTGCCGGCATCATCGGCGCCGGCCTGTTCATCGGCTCGTCGAATGCCATCGCCACCGCCGGCCCGGCCATCCTCATTTCCTACGCCATGACCGGCCTGCTGGTATTGCTGGTGATGCGCATGCTGGGCGAAATGGCCATCGCCAACCCTAACAGCGGCTCGTTCTCCACCTATGCCTCAGAAGCCATCGGCCCTTGGGCGGGCTTTACCATCGGCTGGTTGTACTGGTGGTTCTGGGTGCTGATCATTCCGGTGGAGGCCATCGCTGGCGCCGACATCCTGCATGCTTACTTCCCCGGCGTACCGTCCTGGTTGTTCGCCTTCCTGATCATGCTGGTGCTGTCGTGCACAAACCTGATCAGCGTGAAGAACTTTGGTGCCTTCGAGTACTGGTTCGCACTGGTCAAGGTGGTGGCGATCATTGCCTTCATTGTGGTCTGCAGCCTGGCGGTATTCGGCTTCTGGCCGCTGGCCGAGGTGTCCGGAGTCAGCCGGCTGTGGGACAACGGCGGCTTCATGCCCAACGGGTTCGGCACGGTGCTCGGTGGTGTGCTGATCACCATCTTCTCGTTCTTCGGCGCCGAAATCGTCACCATTGCCGCTGACGAAACCGCAAACCCGAAAGACAAGATCCGCCGTGCCACCAACCTGGTGGTGTACCGCATTGCCATCTTCTACCTGGCGTCGATCTTCCTGGTGGTGTCGCTGGTAGCCTGGAATGACCCTGCGCTGAAAGCAGTCGGTTCGTTCCAGCGCGTGCTGGAAGTGCTGAACGTGCCAGGCGCCAAGCTGTTGGTCGACCTGGTGGTGCTGGTTGCAGTGACCAGTTGCATGAACTCGGGCCTGTACACCGCGTCGCGCATGCTGTATTCGCTGGGCGCCCGTGGCCAGGCACTGAGCATGACCAAGCGTATCTCCGGCTCGGGCGTGCCGACCGTGGCGGTCATCTTCTCGACGCTGGCCGGTTTTGCCGGGTGCCTGGTCAACTATGTGTTCCCGGGTAAGGTGTTCGGCTTCTTGCTGTCCACCACCGGCGCCATCGCCTTGCTGGTGTACCTGGTGATTGCCGTGTCGCAGCTGCGCATGCGTGCGCGTGCGGACCGCGAAGGGCGCCCGCTGGAGCTGAAGATGTGGCTGTTCCCCTGGCTGACCTGGCTGGTGATCGGCACCATCGTCATGGTGCTGGGCTACATGCTGTTCAGCGATGCCTACCGCTATGAAACCCTGATGACCGCTGGGGTGACAGCATTCATCCTGCTGGTTTCGCTGACCCAACGGCGTGCCCAGGGGGTTGCCCAAGCCGCCTGATGTTTCTGCTTTAATGGGGGCGTTGCGCGCCCCCATTCCAACAAGCACAGGAAGCGTATGACTGACCACCCACTCTCCCTTCAGGCCCTTGCGGCGCCTGAAGGCACCTGCTACGGCTGCGGCTGCGCCCACCCCAGTGGGCTGCACCTGCAAAGCCACTGGGACACCGACGGCATCCACCTGGTATGCCGGCACGCACCCGACAGCACCTTTATCGGCTGGCCCGGCCTGGTTTACGGCGGCCTGCTGGCGATGCTGGTCGACTGCCATTCCAACTGGGCGGCCATGGCCTACCACTACCGCAACGAAGGCCGCGAGCCAGGCAGCCTGCCGCGTATCGATTGCGTGACTGGCACACTCAACCTGACTTACCTGAAACCTACCCCGATGGGTGTGGAGCTTTTGCTCAAAGCCCGAGTCGAAGGGGAGGTGGGGCGCAAAAGCCGGGTGATTTGCGAGGTCTGGGCCGAGGATGTGCTGACGGTGACGGCCGACTCGGTGTTTGTCCGTGTCGATACCGAAAAGCTCAAACTCAAGGCCCATGGCCAGGCTTGAGTTGCCGGCCCGGATGAGTGGTCGGTGATGGTCAGCGGCCGGGGATGTCTCTAGAGTGACAGGTTCATTCCCCAGGCAAGGTTGATCATGACCGATCTCAGTGCTTTCCCCATCACCCGCAAGTGGCCCGCCAAACACCCTGAACGCCTGCAGCTGTATTCGCTGCCGACGCCCAATGGCGTCAAGGTGTCGATCATGCTCGAAGAAATCGGCCTGGCCTACGAGGCGCACAAGGTCAGCTTCGATAACGATGACCAGTTGAGCCCCGAATTCATTTCGCTCAGCGCCAACAACAAGATCCCCGCCATCCTTGACCCGGACGGGCCTGGCGGCCAGCCATTGCCGCTGTTCGAATCCGGGGCGATCTTGCAGTACCTGGCGGAAAAAAGTGGACAACTGCTCAGCCAGGACCCTGCCCAGCGTTACCAGACGCTGCAGTGGCTGATGTTCCAGATGGGCGGCATCGGGCCGATGTTCGGCCAGGTCGGGTTCTTCCATTTCTTCGCTGGCAAGGAATATGAAGACAAGCGCCCGCGTGACCGCTACGTCAACGAGTCCAAGCGGCTGCTGGGTGTGCTGGATCGGCATTTGAAAGGTCGGGAGTGGATGGCTGACGAGTACAGCATCGCCGACATCGCCATCTTCCCTTGGGTGCGTAACCTGGTGGATCGCTACAACGCGCGTGAGTTGGTGGGCTTCGACCAGTTCAAGGAAGTGCAGCGGGTACTGGCGAATTTCCTCGAACGGCCGGCGGTGCAACGCGGCCTGAAAATCCCGGGCTGATAACGCAGAACCCGTCACGTACACCGGTCCCTGCAGGAGTGGCACAAGGCCGCTCCTGCAAAGGGCGCAGTTCAGGTTTAGAAAATGTGGTTCAGCAGCCAGTACAGGCTGCCAGCCAACAGCATCGCCGCCGGCAAGGTCAGCACCCAGGCCATCAGCAAGTTGAACAGCGTGCGCTTCTGAATCCCCGACCCATTCGCGACCATGGTCCCCGCCACCCCCGAGCTCAGCACATGGGTGGTCGAAACCGGCAACCCGAACATGTCCGCTGCGCCAATGGTGCACATGGCAACGACCTCCGCCGAGGCACCTTGGGCATAGCTCAGGTGGGTCTTGCCGATCTTCTCGCCCACTGTCACCACGATGCGCCGCCAGCCAACCATCGTCCCCAGCCCCAGCGCGATGGCCACAGCCACCTTGACCCATAGCGGAATGTAGCGGGTGGCGTCGTCCAGTTGAGTCTTGAACAGTTGCACCTGGCTGCGGGTATCGGCATTGAATGCCACCAGGCGGTTTTTCTCGATCAGGCGGATGGCTTCGCTGGTCAGGTACATATCATTGCGCACGTTGGCCATAGCCTCGGCAGGTATGCGCTTGAGCGAGCCGTAGCTTTTGACCTCTTCGCCGATCATCCCGGTCAACGCCGCCAGTGCCGGTACCAGTTGCGCGCTGGCCTTGGGCTCGCCAATGAACGCGGTCAGGGTCTGGCGCGGATCGGCCGTGGCCGCATGTGGGGCGCTGCGCACCAGTGCCTGGCGGGTCACTTCGGCGACGGTGGAAAACTGCAAGGCCTGCTCATTGGGCATGGTTTTGTTCAGCGCATACGCCATTGGCAGGGTGCCGACAAGGATCAACATGATCAGGCCCATGCCTTTCTGGCCATCGTTGGAGCCGTGGGCGAAGGACACCCCGGTACACGTCAGGATCAGTACACCGCGAATCCACCAAGGCGGCGGTGTCTGGCCTTGTGGCGCCTGATACAAAGCTTGACGCTTGACCAGTGCACGCAAGGCGAGCAACAACAGGGCGGCGCAGGCAAAGCCGATCAGGGGGGAGAACAGCAGGGCGTAACCCACCTTGCTGGCCTGGGCCCAGTCCACGCCGCTGGTGCCGTCACGCCCATGCATCAGCGCATTGGCCACCCCCACACCGATGATCGAGCCGATCAGGGTGTGCGAGGATGACGCCGGTAGCCCCAGCCACCAGGTGCCGAGGTTCCAGATGATCGCCGCCAACAGCAAGGCAAAAACCATCGCGAAGCCGGCCGAGGAGCCTACCTGTAGAATCAGTTCCACGGGCAGCAGGGCGATGATGCCGAATGCCACCGCGCCACTGGAAAGCAGCACGCCCAGGAAGTTGCACAGCCCGGACCATACCACTGCGACCGGTGCCGGCAGCGCATGGGTATAGATCACGGTGGCTACCGCGTTGGCGGTGTCGTGGAAGCCATTGACGAATTCGAAGCCCAGGGCAACCAGCAGTGCCAGGCCCAGCAGCAGAAACGGCGTGAACGTGGTGATGACCGTGCCGCTGGCGCTGACATCCTGTTTCAGGCTCCAGGCGGTGTAGGCGATACCCGCCAGCAGCAGGCCGAAGAACAACACGAGGGTGGCGCGCCCAGGCTTGTGGGCAAGTGGCGGGCGGGCGTCGCGTTGGGCCAGGTGCGGCTGGCTGGCCAGTAGCGGGGTTGCCATGATGGCTCCGGTTGGCATTGGGCAAGTTGCCGAAGGCCTTGAGCATAGAAACAATTCGCAACCCGGCCGTGACCTCGATCAATGAATTATCTAGGCTCAAGACGGACGGTAAATGCCGGAGACAGCCATGATCCGCTGCAAGCGTGTCTACGATGCGGTCGCGAGCGACGATGGCCAGCGAGTGCTGGTCGACCGCCTGTGGCCGCGCCACCTGCGCAAGGAAAACCTGCACGGGCAGTGGTTGCGCGAAGTGGCACCCTCCAATGAATTGCGCAAGGCGTTTCACCAGGGGGCGGTCGACTTTACCGGTTTTACCCAGTGCTACCAGGAAGAATTGGCTGCCCATCCAGAGCATTGGTACCCCCTGCTGGACTTGGCCGGAAAGGGGTTGCTAACCCTGCTTTATGCAGGCAAGGACACCGAGCACAATAACGCCCGGGTGCTGGCCGAATGGCTGGAAAGCGAACTGGACCGGCATGGGCCTGGCAGTTCACCCGTATGCTATGCCCAGTGAGTGACATTTGCTGCACCGGCCTCATCGCCGGCCCTGCCAATCTCCAGAGCCCATTGTGCGATGCCGCTACATTTGATTCCCGCCAACGACAGTCACCGTACGTTCGCCCGCGACCTCACGCGGCGCGCCATGCTGCGGTATTACCGTGAATTTGACCTGCTCTGGATCGAGGACGCGTTCGACCAGGCCTGGGGTTGGCGCGAGCAGTGGTTGATCAGCGAAGGCGACAGCCTGTTGGGTTTCTGCAGCCTCAGCCAGGACCGCCAGGCGCTGTTTATCCGCGAGTTGCACCTGTTGCCCGAACATCGCGGGCGCGGTGTCGGCAGCTGGGTATTGGAAGAGCTGGCGCTGTGGGCCGGGCAGCGGCGCCTGCCGTTGCTCAGGCTGATGGTGTTTCGCAGCAACCCGGCGCGCCTGTTGTACCAACGCCATGGTTTTGTCGAAATGGGTGAGGATGAGTGCTTTGTGCGCATGCAACGTACGATTGGCTAGTAGCGTAATGATGGCTTGTCGCGACCGAAGCGCAGCGGCATAGTGAGCCCAGACGCTCACGGTCGCCCGTAGACGGGGCGGCAGAGGATGAGCGTGATCAGGGATAAGGAGAAGCCCACAATGAACGGGATTGGTCCGCGGCTGCGGGAAGAACGTGAGCGCTTGGGCATGACCCAGCGCGTGTTTGGCGATATCGGTGGGGTCGAACCCAATGCCCAGGGCAAGTACGAAAGTGGCGAGCGTACGCCGCGGGTCGATTACCTGGCAGCACTGGCGGCCAGGGGGGTGGATGCACTGTACGTGCTTAGTGGCATGCGCACGCCGGCCCCGCTAGAAGGGTTGAGTACGGATGAGTCAGGGCTGCTGGGCGCCTTCCGGCAATTGCCGATCGACGACCAGGCGGCCATCTGGCACCTGCTTGGCCGCTTGAGCAGCGATATCAAGCCCAGGCAAACAGTGAGGCCTGTCACTGTTGTGCGTCAGGCGTTTCTTACAGAAGCAATGCGTTAGACCCGCCTGGAAAAATTTTGTTAAGGTGGCGGGATCCAATCGCCCTGCTGACGAGGTGTGTGCTTGATTAGGGTCTTAGTGGTCGACGATCACGATCTGGTACGAACCGGTATTACCCGCATGCTGGCCGACATCGACGGCTTGCAGGTGGTGGGTGAGGGGGACTCGGGTGAATCCGCGCTCAAACTGGCCCGCGAGCTGAAGCCGGACGTGGTGCTGATGGACGTGAAAATGCCCGGCATCGGCGGCCTTGAGGCCACCCGCAAACTGCTGCGCAGCCACCCGGATATCAAGGTAGTGGCCGTGACCGTGTGCGAGGAAGACCCGTTCCCCACCCGCCTGTTGCAAGCCGGTGCCGCCGGTTACTTGACCAAGGGCGCAGGCCTTGACGAGATGGTTCAGGCCATCCGTCTGGCTTTTGCCGGCCAGCGCTACATCAGCCCGCAAATCGCCCAGCAGTTGGCGCTGAAACCTTTCCAGCCACAGGGCTCACCGTTCGATACACTGTCGGAGCGGGAAATCCAGATTGCCCTGATGATCGTTGGCTGTCAGAAAGTGCAGATCATCTCTGACAAGTTGTGCCTCTCGCCCAAGACCGTCAATACTTACCGTTATCGGATCTTTGAAAAACTCTCGGTCACCAGCGACGTCGAACTGACCTTGCTGGCCGTTCGCCACGGCATGGTCGACGCAAGCCTGTAGAACCTCATGTCCCAAGTGTTTGATGCCAGCGCATTCCTGGCCACCTGCAGTGGTCGCCCGGGCGTTTACCGGATGTTCGACGGCGAAGCCCGCCTGCTTTACGTGGGCAAGGCCAAGAACCTCAAGAAACGCCTGGCCAGCTATTTCCGCAAGACCGGCCTGGCGCCCAAGACCGCCGCGCTGGTCGCGCGCATCGCCCAGGTCGAAACCACCATCACCGCCAACGAAACCGAGGCGTTGCTGCTGGAGCAGAACCTGATCAAGGAATGGCGGCCGCCGTACAACATCCTGCTGCGCGACGACAAATCCTACCCCTACGTGTTCCTGTCCGACGGTGAGTTCCCGCGGCTGGGCATTCACCGTGGGGCGAAGAAGGCCAAGGGCCGCTACTTTGGCCCGTACCCCAGTGCTGGCGCCATCCGCGAAAGCCTAAGCTTGCTGCAAAAGGCTTTTTCGGTGCGCCAGTGTGAAGACAGTTACTACGCCAACCGCACCCGGCCGTGCCTGCAGTACCAGATCAAACGCTGCAAAGGGCCCTGCACCGACCTGGTCACCCCCGAAGAATACGCCGAGGATGTGCGCCACTCGGTGATGTTTCTGGAAGGCCGCAGCCAGCAACTGGGCAACGAGCTCAATGCCGAGATGGAGAAGGCCGCCATGGCCCTCGACTTCGAGAAGGCCGCTGAGTTGCGCGACCAGATCGCCTTGTTGCGCCGCGTGCAGGACCAGCAGTACATCGAAGGCGGCAGTGGCGACGTCGATGTCATCGCCGCTTTCGTCAACCCCGGTGGCGCCTGCGTGCACCTGATCAGCGTGCGCGGCGGCCGGGTGCTGGGCAGCAAGAACTTCTTCCCGCAGGTGGGCATCGAGGAGGAGGTGGCCGAGGTCATGGCCGCATTCCTTTCCCAGTACTACCTGGGCAACGCAGAACGGGAATTGCCCAGCGAGTTGATCGTCAACGTTGTTCACGAAGACTTCGATGCCATCACCGCAGCGCTGCACACGCTGCGTGGCCGCGAGCTGACCATCAGCCACCGGGTACGCGGCACGCGCGCCCGCTGGCAGCAGCTGGCAGTGACCAACGCCGAGCAGGCGCTGAACGCTCGCCTGGCCAACCGCCAGCACATGGCCGCACGTTTCGAGGCCTTGGCCGAAGTGCTGGGCCTGGACGAAGTACCGCAGCGGCTGGAATGCTACGACATCAGCCATTCCAGTGGTGAAGCCACCGTGGCCAGTTGCGTGGTGTTCGGCCCCGAAGGTGCGCTGAAGTCCGACTATCGCCGCTTCAACATCGAAGGCGTCACAGCCGGCGATGACTACGCCGCCATGCACCAGGCCCTGACCCGCCGTTACGGGCGTATCAAGGATGGTGAGGGCAAGCTGCCCGACGTGTTGCTGGTGGATGGCGGCAAGGGGCAGTTGAACATGGCCCGGGATGTGATGCAGGAATTGGGCTTCACCGACCTGACCCTGCTGGGTGTGGCCAAGGGCGTCACCCGCAAGGCCGGTTTCGAAACCCTGTACCTGAACGACGTGCACCACGAGTTCACACTAAAGGGTGATTCACCGGCCCTGCACCTGATCCAGCAGATCCGCGACGAAGCCCACCGTTTTGCCATTACCGGCCACCGCGCTCGCCGCGGCAAGGCCCGCCGGGTGTCGAGCCTGGAGGATGTGGCCGGGGTAGGGCCCAAGCGCCGGCGCGACCTGCTGAAACATTTCGGCGGCCTGCAGGAGCTCAACCGCGCCAGTATCGATGAAATCGCCAAAGCCCCCGGCATCAGTAAAAAGCTTGCCGAGTCGATTTATGCCAGCCTGCATAGCGAGTAGAATGCCGGGCTCAACTTGCAGCCAGTCGTACCGATGAATATTCCAAACCTGCTCACCGTTCTACGCGTCCTGCTCATTCCGTGCTTCATTCTGCTGTTCTATATGCCTTATCAGTGGAGCTACATGGCCGCCAGCAGCGTGTTTGCCGTTGCCGCCGCCACTGACTGGCTGGACGGCTACCTGGCGCGTCGCCTGCAGCAGAGCACGCCGTTCGGTGCCTTTCTGGACCCGGTGGCCGACAAGCTGATGGTGGCGGTGGCCCTGGTACTGCTGGTGCAGACCCACGCCAACTTCTGGCTGACCCTGCCGGCGGCGGTCATCATCGGCCGCGAAATCGTGGTGTCGGCGCTGCGCGAGTGGATGGCTGAGCTGGGCGCGCGGGCGCACGTGGCGGTGTCCAACCTTGGCAAGTGGAAGACCGCCGCGCAGATGCTGGCGCTGGTGATCCTGCTGGGCAACCCGCCAGCGGTAACGTTCTGGGTGATCCTGGGCTACGGGCTGCTGCTGGTGGCGGCGGGGCTGACGCTGTGGTCGATGGTGCATTACCTGCTGGCCGCCTGGCCGCACCTGCGCGAAGGTTCTGAACAGAAATAAACTTTTTTTGAATCAAGGGGTTGACGCTGTTTTAGAAATCGCTAGAATGGCACCCATCACGACGCGGGAATAGCTCAGTTGGTAGAGCACGACCTTGCCAAGGTCGGGGTCGCGAGTTCGAGTCTCGTTTCCCGCTCCAAATAAAGATATACAGGTTTAATCAGAATCGGTATATCGTCGAAAAGGCCCTTAGGGGCCTTTTTTCGTTTCTGCAGTCTTCACCGAAAATCAGCGTTATCCCGGCATTTCAAAGGCAGCAACTAGTCCAGAATTGAAATCGCCCAATTCGTTTCTGCGGGGAGAGCTGCTCATGAATCCTCACATTCGCTAAAAGCCGCGCCCCCGCATTCGTAAAATGCCCTTTGAGCCCGCCAGGCTGTGAGTCTGGCCTGAATCCATTCAACATGGAGCTCAATCTGCTGCCGTGGCTAGGATTTCGAGCTCGGTCGCCCCGGGATATGGCTAAGTATCGACTTGGAAAAGCCGCCATCGACACAAATATCCTGCCCGGTAACAAAGCCGGCTAGCGGGCTAACGAGAAACTCGATCACGTTCGCGATATCCATTGGCTCACCAATTCTCCCCAGCGGAATAATCCCTTCCCGTGCTCTCTTGATCTGTGGGTCTGCGTACATTTTTTCAGACATGGGTGTATGCGTCATACCTGGCGACACGATATTCACTCGGATGCCATCAGGTGCCCACTCCAGCGCCAGCGTTTGCGCCAACATGGTTAATGCTGCCTTGGTGGGGCTGTAGGCGCCAGAGCCGGCATGCGGAAGCTGGCCAGACATCGACGAGGTGAAGCACGCTGAGCCTCGGCTCTCGCGAAGGTGCGGGTAGGCCGCTTTGGCTAGCAGCCAGGCGCCGCGAAGATTCACGGCGAACATGTCGTCCCAATCCTTGATGGACAAGCTACAGATCGCGCCCGGGCTGGCGATGCCAGCATTCGCAACAAGCGCGTCAAGCCCCCCAAATTCGGCTACTGCAGCTGCTACAAGTTGGTCAGGTACTGCAGGGTCGCCGAGATCACCCGACAGCGAGATCGCGATGCCACCCATCGACTCTATCGTTCGAACGACGTCGTCCTGCGTCGCGTTTGACGTCTGCCCGCACACGGCAATTTTCGGCTGCGAGCCCCGGGCAAGTGCAGCCTCCGCGATCCTCAGGCATGTAGAAGCACCGATGCCGCTACTACCGCCACTCACCAAAGCTCTCATTCAATTGCCCTCACACGTAGATTTTGTTTTAGGTGGAAGGCTCAAACTACAAAACTGGAAGGTACTTTGCAATCAAATTGACAATGGAATCCAGTTCCGTTATCGTTTTTTTCGTCATCAGGATGTCCTTGACAGCGCAGTGGCTGTCGCTCTCCAGGTGCATCCATCATCGCGTCTTCCTGCAGGCGATAGTGGTCACCCTACAAAATTCATAATATGAATGGCCCGTTTCACTTCGGTGAGTCCTCAACTGAAAGGATGTTTCGATATGATCATCAGCACGTTTTCTTATCTGTGGTCATCCACGGCAATCGATGCAATTGCGCAGTTGTCAGAGCATGGGCACCGCGTGTTCGAGGTGCCCGTAAGCTCGCCCCATTGCTGGCCGGTGGAAATGTCTATTGCAGAGCGTTCTGCTGCAAGCGTGCGTCTGCGTCAGTACGACGCAAAGATCAGGTCGCTCAATGCCGGCGGCTATGACGTCAACCTGGCCAGTCCCGCCGCCAATATGCGTCAGAAGAGCATCGATCACATCAAGGCAGTGATTGACCTGGCAGTCGCTTGGGATACCCAAGAGGTGGTGATATCCCCGGGTACCCGGCGCCCGATGATTTCTCCACCGCTTGAAAAGACTTATGACTGGATGTACGAGAGCCTGGCGGTTTTAACGCCGCTTGCGAAACAGGCGGGTGTTCGCTTGCTGCTGGAAAATACCCCGTATTGCTTCACGCCTACGATGGGGGAGCTGGCAGAGGTTGTTGCCACTATCAATGATGATGTCGTCAGGGTCGTATATGACATCGCCAACGCTGCTTACATAGGTGAGGATCCGGTAGCCAGTCTGCTGACCTATCGCAGCGCTATCGACTTTGTGCATGTGTCCGACACCGGCATGGATGTTTGGGGCCATGATCCAGTGGGCACCGGAGTCGTGGATTTCGTCGGACTGGGTGAGGCCGTTCAGGCGACCTGCGGTATTGAAAACTGCGTGCTCGAAATCATCCGCGAAGAAAACGCCTTGTACGAGCTGAACAAAGGTGTGCAGGATCTGCGGGAGAAGGGTTGGAACATTCCGTAATTGCGTTTCAATCGCTCGTCATCACAGTAGCCCTGAGGCCCGCAATGGGCCCAGGTCCAAGTCAGAGCGTCAGCGTGCAGGTAGCGGGCTTTCACCGTTGACCGAAGTCCACAGCGACCAGCACTCGCCAACCTTGATGGCGGACTGTTTCAGATGTTCGATATGAGCATTCAGGGTTTCCTCTCGCATGCGGGCGATAGGGCCGGCGATGCTGAGGGTTGCCACCGGGGCTGAGTTGGCCGGGCGTGTTTTATCGAATACAGGCACTGCCACAACGCACACACCCACTTCACCTTCTTCTCTGACTACAGCATGCCCCTCTTTGCGGATCAGGGCGATGTCATCGAAAATATCGCGTATCGAAACGCGAGCGTTGGGCCCTGCGTACTCTCGGCTTTTCTCGATATCCCAGGCGGCGAGAATGCGCATGGCGCGCTCATCAGGCATGGTGGAGAGCCATGCTTTACCAGCCGCGGTGGTATGGGGGATGATTTTTTCGTCCAGGGCGCGGCGGTATTGAAGGCCCCTGGTGTTATTCGTGGCCTGCAGCACCCAACTCAGATGATCCTCAGCAACTTCCGCCAGGCGAACATGCTCGCCGGTTTCGCTGGCGAGTTCGTCGAGCAAAGGTTGCATTATTCTGGCAAAGCCGGTTTCACTGATGTAGTTCACGCCCATGCTGGGAATTTTAAGCGTCAGGCAGTAGTGGTCCTGCTCGTCTTGGTAAACGTAGCCTCTTTCCCGCAGGGCGCTCAATATACGGTGAGCTGTGGCCATAGCCACTTGAGTCTGTTCACTGATGTCAGACAGGGCGAGGCCGCCTGGATGGGAAAGGAGCAGTTCCAAAGTATTGAAGTAGCGGCCTATATGTGACAATTTTCTAATCCTTAATTTCGTGCCAGCGTTTTAGACCTTGATGGGAACACCACCCAGGCGATCTGACTCATAGGCCGCCTCGATGATACGCATGACGCGGTGCATGGTGGCGAGCCCGGCACCTGCATAAGCACTATCACGGTCAGGCGCGAGTATGTCGATTACGAAGTTGTCGTAATACACGTCAGAGTTCAAGCTCATGTGCAGGTCACTTGCCTGCCCGGACGCGTCCACCAGCCGCATGCCATCTGCGGTGGAGCGTGCGTAGAACTGATCCGTTGACATTGAAAATGAATACTCCCGTTGCTCGGGCGTATTGGCGGGATAATTGTACCCCGTTTCGATAGTGCAGATGCACCCACTCTCGGTCACCAGGGTCATCAACGAGCCAATCTCTACGGCTGTCAGTAGCGGGTCGCGATACATCACGGCTGACACGCTTCGAATCGCCTCGCCGGAAATTTCCTGAACCAGATCGACGAAATGAGGGGCGAGATTGATCGTGCATCCGCCACCCGAGCGTTTCGGCTCAAGCATCCAGGAGCAGCTGTTGGTCAGGTAGCGTCCAGGCGGGCCAGCGTTGAATCGAAACGCCAGGGTTCTCCACTTGGCATCACTCTGCCTGGCTTGCTGTTTCAGGCGGTTCAATAACTCGCTGTGCCTCCATATCAACGGCACCGCCACGAACAGGCCGCTGGCTTGTGTGCGTTGGTAAAGATCCAGCACTTCGTGTTGGGTTAGCCCGCAAGGCTTTTCCATCGCGAAGGGGACCTTTTGCTCGATCAATGCCTCGCCCATGGCATGCAGCTCATCGTGCGGGCCAAAGGAGAAGGCAAAATCAGCTTCCTCGTTTTCCAGCAGGGTTTCCCAGTGATCGTAAAGTTTTGCTCCGAAACGCTGGGCGAGAGCAGGCCCCCGCGACCCCGTTGCGTCGGATACCGCCGTGACCGTTACATCAGGCAGACGCTCCAGAGCATCAAGATAGAGCGGGGTGTGCCAGTGGCTGACTTCCAGGAGAACGACTTTCAAACATCCACCCTTTATTAATAAGTATGTTTGACAAACTTGGCGACGCTAACGGGGTTTCGGATCGGACCACCGACGAATAGCGCGCAAGCGACACTGCAGAGGTTGCCAGCAGGCTAGCATGACCCTGTTACGAACGGAAGTAAGTTACGTTCTACTGGGGTGCCAAGCGCTGGGAAGGCATGGCGGCCAGCATCACGGAGGTGAGCGGGCCGAGAGCATGCGCATCGTGGAGGTTTTGATTGACGCAATGAAGAACCCTCGTGCTGGCTGCCGAGGGGAGGAGGGGTACTAAAGTCCCGTTGGGTAGCGACGCTCGATGTTTTTGAAGCCCAGAAAATCAAGTGCCAGCAAGGCCTGTCCTAAATGCATGGGCTCGCCATCAAGGGTTTTGCATCCGCGCGCTTGTGCCGTCAGTAACAACGCGGTTGGCTCGGATCGAGTGATGATGTCGACCACCACCATGGCGGGGGTTAAACGCTCTGCTTCTACTGGCATCGGATCATCGGGGTTCATGCCGAGAGGCGTCGCATTGATAACGATGTCATGACCTTCCGGGTCTGGTGGACCTGCATGCACATTGCACGAACCCTCTTTGCCAGCGCTTTGCGCCAGGTCAGCGGCGCGGTGCGGGTCCAGATCAGAAATGGTCAGTGAGTAGGCGCCAGCAGCGGCCACGGCAAAAGCGATAGCCCTTCCCGAGCCGCCGGCTCCGACCAGCAGGACAGATTTCCCAAGCACAGAAACACCCTGACGCTGCATCCCCAGTACGCAGCCGAGCCCGTCGAACACAGCGCCCTCCCAGCGACCGTCCTTATCGCAGCGAACCACATTTATTGCCCCTACCTGGCGCGCGGAGGGGTGAAGGATGTCCACGACTTCAAGCATGGTCTGCTTGTGCGGCATGGTGACCAGAAGCCCGTCTAGGTTGCGCAAAGCGCGCGCGCCTTTGACGAACTCGGCCAGGGCCTGCGTACCGACCTCCAATGGAATGCACACGGCGTCAGTCTGTGCTTCGGCGAATAGCCTGTTCAGCAGCATCGGCGACCTGGCGCTCTTGAGCGGGTCACCTATCAGTCCGTAGATGCGTGTTTTGCCGGTGATGTGGGGATGCATGTGAACCTACTGTAGGTGGCGAGTGCACGCAATTGCCAGCTCGCGGGTTGGATGCTTGCTGGCGGCGCACACGTTCATCGCCTTGGGGCTCAACGTGCTGCGCAGGGCAATTGCGCAACACGTTGAGCGTGATGGGTCTGGTTGTCAGGTGTGCGTCACAGCAGTTGATTTTTCAGCGCTTGATTGGGGGCGCTACTGCTCGATCTGGGATTGGACTTTTCCTGCAGCAGTTCGTACTCCTCCTTCGACATCGGCACCGCGTTGGGGTCGCCAAGTTCGCTCAGACGAATACGGAACGTTTCGCGGGTCGTGAACGCCGCAATTGCGCAGATCGCACAGATACCAAACGTCAGGGCGCCAATTTTCAGCGGGATATTTTCGGTGCCAGGCGGCGCAACCGATACGAACAGCGCTGGCAGAAACGCTGTGCATGCCACGCCGATGTTTTGACCGATAGCCATACCGGTGACGCGTACCCGGGTGCGGAACAACTCTGGGAACATGCTTGGGAAAACACCATTGAAGCCTTGGTAGGCCACGCCCCACATGAGAAGCGACAGGATCAGAGACAGCCAGAGATTGTGGATGCTGATGGCATAGAGGTACCCAAACGACAACAGGCCGCCGCAGAGCACGCCCACGATCACTGGGGGGCGACGCCCAATTCTGTCAGAGAGTCTACCGACGAATGGGATAAGTATCACCGCGCACAAATTGCCCAGGACAGGAATCCACATGAACAAGCCTGAGGGGAAGCCAATACCGTAAGCAGGCTGGACTGCATAGGTGGCGCCGAACACGGAGGCGAGGATTGCAAGGACTGCAGAGAGTGCCATGCAGACGACGCGCAACACATCCTTCCAGCTTTCGGTGAGCACTTCGACCACTGGCAATTTGCGAGGCTTGTCCCCTGCTTGCGCCTCAGCGAAGACCGGGGCCTCATGGACTTCACGGCGGATGATCCAGCCGACCACAAGCACCACAGCGCTCAGCAGGAACGGAATTCGCCAGCCCCAGGACGCAAAAGCATCTGCGGGCATGAATTGGGCCAGTGGCAGGAACACCGCCGCCGCTAGCAGTTGCCCGGCTTGCACGCCTTGAAGGGTAAAGCTGGCGAAGTAACCACGGCGCCCGTCAGGTGCATGCTCCATGGTCATGGAGCTTGCGCAAGACACCTCGCCGGCAACCGCGAACCCTTGGATCAGACGCAAGGTAATCAGTATCGCGGGAGCCCACACGCCGATCTGGTCGTAGGTCGGGAGCAAGCCAATGCACATGGTCGAAAAGCCCATCAAGAACATGCAGTAGACCAGGACTGTCTTGCGCCCATGGCGGTCACCCAGGTGCCCCAGCACCACCGCGCCTATAGGTCGTGCGATGTACCCAACCCCGAAGCTGGCAAGTGAAACGATGATGCCGACGGTGGGATTGTCCGTTGGAAAAAACAGCTGCGGGAAAAGCAAGGCTGCGGCAGTGGCATAAATGAAAAAGTCGTAGTACTCCAACGCCGAGCCGATCCAGCCGCTAGCGGCGGCCTTCCTCGACTGACGCTTGGAGTGTGGATCGCTCGGGATGCCATGGCTCATGAAGTGTCTCCGGTACCGTGATTTTGTTATTGTAACGTCGTTCCATTTGTAATGTTGTTCCGGAGCATTGCCTTTGTCAAGGCTGCTGGCAGGTCTCACGCCCCGGTCGTCGACCTGCAATAGGCTGGCAGCTCAAGCCCGGTTCGGTGTTGATGGCAGGCGTGCATTTGCGTTGACTTGACGAGGACACGGTGCTTACTATTGTAACTGTGTTCCAAATAGAACAGCGTGACATTTTGGTTGGCGCTGCTCATAACCAGCTGAGAAGAATTCCATGAGAGTCGTTAAAGGTGCTGTTGATCGCTGCCTTGAGGCTATCGAGCTGCTGGCTCGTGAGGCCCGCTGGATGCGAATGTCTGATATTGCAGGTGAACTGGGGATGGAAAAGGGGCCGGCCCACCGTGTGCTTGCGCAGTTGGTAGAACAAGGCTGGGCCGAGCAGGATGAGGCGACCTCCCAATACCGGCTGACACTCAAGCTGGCGCTTTTAGGGCAGCGTTACCTGAACGGCATCGGGCTGCCGGAGCTTGTGCAGCCGATTATCGAAAACGTAGCGTCTTTATCCCATGAGCTGGTACGCCTGACTGTCGTCTGCCAGGGCGGTTTGTCCTGGCTCGCCTCGGCTCAAGGCGCTGCACCTGGGTTGATGTACTCGCCAGCCATGGATCAGCCAATCAATCTGTACACCACTGCAAACGGCAAAGCCTGGCTTGCATCCATGCCTGACGAGCAAGCTGTCGAAATTGCTATCCGCGACGGTCTGGGCAAAGACCTGGGTGTAGGCAAAGGCCCTAAGGCTATCAATACCGTTGAACGCTTGCTTTCCGATTTGGCGGCGACCAGGTCACGGGGTTATGGCCTCGTTGTGGAAGAGGCTGAGGCCGGTGTGTGGGCTATCGCGGTGCCGGTGAAGATGATCCCGTCGGGAGTTGTGGTCGGGACCATGAGTATTGCCGGCCCGGTGTTACGGATGCATCCAGACCGCTATGACGAATTGCATGCACTGCTCGAGGATGCTGCGAACAAGCTCGGGACGGTATGGCCTCGGCAACCCAGCGTGCAGGGGTGAAGCTCATGGATCAGTGCAGTCAATCAGCTGATGCGCGTGAACCAACCCTTATGCAAGCCGCCGCGTACCTCGCGAAAGCACGCCAAACGGGTAATCGACTAGATGCTCTGCCCTGCAATGAGGCGTCACTGAGCCTGGAGCAAGGCTTCCAGATACAGCAGCATGTCGGTGTGCTGGCCGGGAAAAAAGTGGGCGGATGGAAATGCGCATTGCCCAAACCTGGCAAGTGGATAGTCGCGCCCATCTACACCGATAGCATCGTGAGTTGCGACCGATACCCCCTGGGCTTCGCAACTTCCACAGTGCGAATCGAACCCGAGCTTGCTTGCGTGTTGGGCGCCAGTCTTCCTGCCCGCGCGGCGCCGTACACGGCCGATGACATTGCGCGGGCCATCGGCCAGGTACACCTGGCACTCGAGGTAATCGACTGTCGGTACACCGATCCGCAGAAAGTCCCGTTCGAGCAGTTGCTGGCTGACGGGTTGTTCAACCATGGGTTAGTGCTGGGGCCACGTGCCATTTCGCTGAACGCGAACAATTTGCCCACTCACCTCGATGTAACCCTGAGTCATCCAGGTGTAGAGCCTGTGAGCATTGCCGGCACTCACCCGGATCAAGACCCCGTCTCACCGATTGTCTGGCTGGCAAATTTTCTTTCTGCACATGGCATCGATCTGCAAGCGGGTCAGGTCGTTATCACCGGGTCCTATGCAGGGCTGCTCGAAGTTCCCACCCACCAGCCGCTGGACATCCAGTTCGGCGAGGCAGGATCTCTGTCTGTCTTTTTTTCAACGCTTGAGGAGTAACGTATGCGCTTGGTTCGTTTCGGTTTGCCAGGACAAGAACTGCCTGGGATTTTGGATGCTCGAGGACAGGTCAGGGATCTTTCTGGCATCGTCGATGATATCGATGCCGCAGCGCTGGCACCGTCCAGTCTCGAAAAACTACGAGGCATCGACATTGAGCGCCTGCCACTGGTACCGGCCGGGACACGTTTGGGCCCGTGCGTGGGCAGCGTGCCGAACCTGATCTGTATCGGCCTCAATTATTCTGACCACGCCGCCGAAACCAACACGCCCATTCCGAGCCAACCTGTGGTGTTCAACAAGCACACCGGGGCGATCAGTGGTGCCAATGACCCTGTGATCCTGCCGGGTGATGCAAAGAAGCTCGACTGGGAGGTCGAACTGGCCATCGTGATTGGTTCACCTGCCTGGCACGTAGAGGAAAGCAAGGCGCTGGATCATATCGCCGGTTACTGCCTGGCAAACGATGTCTCCGAGCGCGCCTATCAGCTTGAGTACGAAGGGCAATGGACAAAGGGCAAGAGCAGCTTTTCCTTCGCGCCACTTGGCCCTTGGCTGGTGACTCGTGATGAAATCGCCGACCCGCAGAACCTCGACCTCTGGCTGGAAGTGAACGGCAAGCGTTATCAGAACGGTAACACTCGGACGATGATTTTCAGCGTGGCTCACATCGTGTCCTACCTCAGTCGTTTCATGCCCCTGCTGCCGGGTGACGTCATCATCACCGGCACACCGCCCGGCGTAGGCCTGGGCCAGAAGCCGCATGTGTTTCTCAAGGCCGGGGACGTCATGCGCGTAGGTGGAACGGGGTTGGGCGAGCAGTGCCAGACTGTAGTTCCCTATGTTTCGGAGATGGGCGCAGCCTGGGTTGACGGTCGCTACCCTAACGTTGATTGACCCCGGAGTAAAAGATATGAGTTTTGCAGGAACAGGCGTAGTCGCAATTTGGCATGATCTTTTGCCCGAGGCGCGGGATGAGTTCTACGAGTGGCATAACCGTGAGCACATGCCAGAGCGCGCGGCGATCCCTGGTTTTCAGCGGGGACGGCGATACATCGCGCTCGATGCGGGGCCTCTCTATTTCAATCTGTACGAGGCCGATACCGTCGGGGTGTTAGGGGGGGCAGATTACCTGGCTCGCCTCAATGCGCCGACACCCTGGACACAGAAAGTCGTGCAGTCGTATCGCAATGTTGCTCGATCGATCTGTGACGTGCACTACACCGCCGGCGTAGGAAATGGCGCCTACCTGGTCACCCTGCGCTTCAATGTAACCGCCGAACGCCACGCAGACGTTCTCCAGGCGTTGCGTGATCAGGTGCTGCCTCCACTGGCCGATGCTCAGGGGATCACGGGGATCCACCTTTGCACCGCCGATGAGGCCGTCAGCAAGGTTGAGACTGCGGAGAAAAAGGCCCGATCGGAGGGTACTGAAATCCCATCCTGGGTCATCATCATCGAAGGCTGTGCCGCAGACTATGTCGGGCATGCCAGAGCGCAACTGGTCGAGGCCGTTGGCAACGTGCTGGACGAACCTGAACCGCAACTTGCCACGACGCTTTATCAACTGGAATACACCCGCTGCAAAACCCCTTCCAGCGCCGGGTGATAATTGTCGAGCTGCACTAAACAAACAACGTTCCGCGTTTTGCTCCTTTGGGTGCGCCGCGCGTGCAGATAAGCACGCTGCGGGCGCGCTCTTTTTCAGCCAGCGTCCCGGCGCTGCAGTGCGTGCGAAAAAAAACGCTATTCAAGGGTGATGCGTCAAACGACAACAAGAATTAAAACCTCGTTGAATGAATGTTCGGCGTGAAGGGCTGCGTTTCAATTAACTATCTGTTGTGGAAAAAATAAAAATGAAAATCCGCGCATCCGGCTCTATTTTCAGTCACGCAAACGTGTTTATCGCCGTGCCGCTGCTGAGTACTGCAATCAGCGCACAGGCAGTCGAAACCGGGTTTGTAGAGGATTCAACGGCAGGATTGAACCTGCGTAATTATTATATTAACCGCAACTATGTCAGCGACTCTGCGACTCAAAGTAAGGCCGAGGCGTGGAGCCAGGCGTTCATCTTGAACTACAAGTCCGGCTTCACCCAAGGCTTGGTAGGTTTTGGACTGGACGCCATGGGTCTTTACGCTGTGAAACTGGACGGTGGCCGTGGCACGCCGGGGACCCAATTGCTGCCGATTCATGACGATGGCCAAGCGGCAGATGATTATGGGCGGCTGGCCATTGCAGGCAAAGTCAGGATCTCCGCTACGGAGCTCAAGGTCGGCGAATGGATGCCTACACTACCGATCTTGCGTTCCGATGACGGGCGTTCGTTGCCGCAGACGTTCAGAGGTGCGCAGGTCACTTCTCGAGAGATCGAAAATCTCACTTTGTATGGCGGCCAATTCCGAGCCAACAGCCCACGAAACGATGCCAGCATGGACGATATGTTCCTTGCCCAGAAGCCGGGCGTCTTCTCGGATCGGTTCAACTTTGTGGGTGGTGAGTACACGTTCAACGACAAGCGGACGTTGCTCGGTGGTTGGGGCGCTGAGTTGAAGGATATCTACCGCCAGCAGATGATCCAGATCACTCACAGCCAGCCCATTGGCACATGGACACTGGGTGCCAACGTCCAATGGTTCACGGGGAAGGATGACGGGCGATCATTGGCGGGTGGTCTCGACAACCGGACCTGGTCTGGATTGTTTTCCGCGATGCACGGTGCGAACACCTTTTACATAGGCCTGCAGAAGGTTTCCGGCCAGGACGGCTGGATGAAAGTCAACGGCACTTCAGGTGGCTCATTGGCCAACGACAGCTTCAGCTCCAGCTACGAAAATGCCAATGAGCGTTCCTGGCAGGTGCGCCACGATTATAATTTTGTGGCGTTGGGCGTTCCGGGCCTGGTGCTTATGAACCGCTATATCAAAGGTAGCGGTATTCATGTTGGGGGAGAGACCGGTGTCAAGGAGTGGGGGCGGGAGACCGAACTGGCCTATGTGTTCCAGGCTGGCGCGCTCAAAGACTTGAATATCAAATGGCGGAATTCGACGTTACGTCGGGGTTGGGGCACCCATACAAGCTTCAATGAAAACCGATTGGTCCTCAACTATCCGTTTTCGCTGTTTTGATGCGTAGGGATGGGCGGCAGTCTGTATCAGGCCACGCAGCGTCCAGCCCGTAGGCAGGTAGCCCTGAATTTTAGGTACAAAGACCGCGACGCGTTGCTGAGCGCCGTAACGAACATGGCTTACCTGGGCATATCGCTTATCACGTCCGCAGGCATTTCGGAGAGTTCGGGTGCGCTCAACAGGTCCACTGCGGACAGCAGCGCATCGGGTTCGATGGGGCTTTCCAGGATCACGGTGTGGTGGGTGTGATTGTCGATCAGGCGCAGAGTCGGTGTGGCGTTCAATCCTTTCTGCGAGGCTTCCGTGTTTTGGCGGGCCGCGGTTTGAGCCACCTCTTCACCCGCCAGGCAGCGTTGCAGGCCTGGCGTCCCACCGGAAGAGGTGCTGACGGTGGCCAACCCCTGGCCGTTGCTTTGCGAGTGCAGGTAGACCCAGACACCTGCCCCCCACAGGCCCTCTGGGCCTTCGGGCTGGCCTACGCATTCGAGCAGCCGCGCTTCGCGACTGGATGCAGGCTCGTTTTGTGGCAACGGCAGATCGGGCCAGGCCAGGTTGACGTGATCGTTGGTGACGATCCAGCGCTGCAGTTGGGGCAGGTAGAACCGGCAATGGGGGCATTTAAGGTTGGTATAGAGCGTGACCGTAAAGCGTGCTTCGGGGTTGCCATAGATCCACGGTGGGCCGCTATCGGCAGCGGGGTGTAAGGGTAGCGGTAGCCACCAGCACAGAGCCAGACCCGCGACAGCGAGCCAACCGCAGGTCCATTTCAGGTTTTGCGCCGTTATCCGTTTGCGCATGGTGTCGCTCCTGACAGTTCCTGGTTAACCCGCTTTAAAGGCTCGTTGCCACGTGCACGGTCGATGTCATGAGCCGAGTTCGGTGATGCCGTGTCCCTGCATGAGGGTATGACGCGCGGTTTTTCCCCCCAGTTCCGTCATTGCCAACGGCAGGCACAGGCTGGCTCGCACGGCGCGAAACAGCAGGTCTATCGACTTGGACAGAATCCCACCCTCACAGGCTATTTCCCTCGGCCATTTAGCTATCCGACCGCCGAACGACCGGTTTCGGCCATATAAGCCAGTCTGGCTTCATCTCAAGGTACCGCCTAAAAAATATCAGATCTTTGCCTGATATTTTCGCCAGTAGTCAATTTGATGAAAGCGGATTCATATGATCAAGGGCAACGGGCTGGGTGAGTGTGATGAAGCCTATAGATAACGACGCCGGACCAAGGCTGCCAGATTTTGTCAGTACCAGAGTGAAGTCGTTTGTACAAGAGCGTTTGAATGCAGTGTGGGGCGGGCGCCATCTGTTGCCGCGTTGGTTCGGCTTTCGATGAATAGTAGTATTTCAGATGATCAAGCGGAACGTATTGTCAAAGGATGCATTGCTGCCATTAGAACAATCCGCGGCTGAACGCGCTATACAAGGTCGCCGCCGTGAAGACCGGAAAACCACTACCTGTCAAAATTGCCAGTTCTTCATAGGTCCAATTCTATGTATGTTGTTCCTTCACACGGAATGTCGCGTACAAGGAGTGGGACCTATGAACACACTTGTCAAATCACTCGCAGTCGCGGGCCTGATGCTTCACCTGCAGAGCCCAAGCGCTGCTCCAGTTGGTGTACCTGCTAAAGCTGTGCAGAATTACCTGGCCCCCTGTTTCACGGCCGGTAACGGTGTGAACTGTGAAGTTTCGGGTGTGGCGCGAGTCGGCGAAAATCTCATCCTTGCTAATGACAAGAAAATGCCTAGGCCTGGCGGTCCTGCAATGTTTACAATGGCACTTGATGATCATCGTATCGTCGGCACGCCCTCCTATCTAGAGGGAACGGTGCTGCTCAAGGCAGACAAGTTTGAAGGCCTTACAACCACGCTGGATGGGAAGTATGTCATCGCCATCACTGCGTTCAACAATCCTTCCAATGACGCCCTCAATACGTTGCTCTACTGGCCAGTGAGCGAACCAAAAAATGCTACGGTCATCTCTGTATCAACGGGAAATCAGGTGACAAACTCGCAAGATTTGCGGGCGAAAATTAGGGAAGCCGTAGGCTCGTCTTATTATCAGATTGAGGCGATTTCTACTTCGCCTGGCGACCGTTTGCTGATAGGTATTCGTAAGCATGGTAAAGAGAGCAAACAAGCAAAATTCTCGTTTTTATTGCTGTCAATTTCTTGCTCCATCAATGAGCAGGGCGTTCAGCTTGGCGACCAATTTGAGATTGTTTTGAGCCTGACGCCTGACCAACTGGTCGAAAAACTGGGTATGCAGGCAGGGGCGTATCCTGAGTTGGGGCTTTCTGGGCTCGAGTTTGACCGCTACAACCAAGACCGCCTTTACGCAGTTACCAGTTACGAGCGAGACGGTAAGGAGGTCGGCCAGAAAGAGATTGGCGGCTTCTTGTGGGTGTTGCCGTTTGAAGGCTCTAAGCTTGGTGAGCCTCAGCCTGTCAGGCTTGAAGAAGGGGCTGTGGTGGCCTTCAACCACAAGCCCGAGGGTGTGGAGGTACTTGACGACAGCCATGTGCTGATCGTGCATGACGACGACCGGGTAAGGGTGGAAGATCCCGAGACGCACACCAGGCGTCAAGAGCACGAATTTGGCTACAGTGTCGTAACCTTCGGCGCAGAGTAAGTTGGAACCTAGGTGCTGATCGGTCTCATTCGGGTAGCCAGCGATCACCGGCCACGGAAATCATCGGGCTGATTTACGCCAGCAGGCGGTAGTGAAGATCTATTTCTCCACTTTAAAGCCATTCAGTTGGACGGCTTCGGAGCTTGAAGCCGCTGGCGCAGGACTGACATTTTTACCAGTAGGCAGGCCTCGCCAAGCGATTTAGGGTCATGGTCAGCGAGGAGGCTGAGCTGCGCGAGTCACAAGAACAACCGTCGGGCACTTCCTCACAGCAACAGGGAAGTGGCAGAAATGAACGGACGAATGTTGTTAACGGCTTGGGCGGCGATCCTCCTGACCTGCGGCGCTGAAGCTTCCGACACGTTACGAATAGATGACCTCGCGCCTTATGGTCGTGGCGACACGGCCGGCTTTCAAAAATGGTGCGCGCAAGTGCGGGGTGTGAATCAGGCACCTCCAGCTGTGGTGGTCGATGGAGTTACTTTGCCCATATCGCGTGTCAAGCAGCAGCGGGATTCCCTGTGCTTCAACTTAGCTGAGGGGGTAAACAGTGGCCCGGTTTGGCTAAGTGCTGGCGGGTTTACGAGCAACGCGGTCTGGCTCAGCACAAGGCAAAGCTGGGTGCAATCTCCCAGCCAAGACCGTCTCGTGACTATCAATGACCGGGTGGTGACTGCTCTGGATTTGGTCAGTTTGATCTTGCGTGAAAATACTAACGGCCTGCTGGAGACGCGAAGGATTGCGCTTCAGTACGACGTGGACATCGTTGGGGTGATACCGCCTTTGAATGTTGTTCAAGTGCGTCTGCGCGCTCGCACATTGGCAGCGCGTCACAGCATCGTGAGCAGCATGAAAAGCGACCCTGCCGTGCAGGGGATCGTAGTGGAGGATGACAACCCAGAGCGACCGGAAGATCCTGAACGAATCATCGAGCCGCCTGACCAGGCGGGGTGGATCGCCAACAAACTCGAGCAGGCAGTGGAGGCCTTCAAGCACAATGTTCGTGAGCAAGGGCGGAGTTTTCAGCCAACTAACGTGGTAGTCGGCGTGGTAGAGAAGGGTGTCAATTTTGAATCGACTGATTTCTCGGCGTTTGCAGCGCCGTGCAAAGGCGTCGGCACGTGCCTTTACGCCCGCCACAGTTCTGCGATAAACGGGCACGGCTCAGTGGTTGCCGGAATACTTGCGGCTCGCCTGTATCCGCGCGGCAATGTGGCTTTTCTAAGTCGGTTGGGTGCCGTGGGCGGGCGCTTCGACATCATTGTGGATCGCGGCGCAGCGTCAGGTGTTACGGCTCGCATCGCTGCTTCGGTGAACCTTGTTGAAGACGGTGCGCGGGTGCTCAATTGGAGCTGGGGGGTTCACCGGATAGGAACGCTCAACCTGAGGGGCGAACCTGTAGATATCAACGTCCGCACCGACGAGGCAATGGCCGGGTACGAATTGTTATTGAGGCGTTTCTTTGATTGGTTAGAACACCGGCATTCGAGCGTTGTGGTGGTCAATTCAGCGGGTAATAGCGCCTCCACTACCGATGATCATCTGCCTGCATCATTGTCATCAGCTCAGCTTGTAGTAGTGGGTGGGCATCAGCGAAGTCGCCAGGTTGTGGATGTGGCTGACCCTCGTTTCGCAGTGCCTCGTAGCAGTTCAAACGTTGGCCCTCGTATCGACATCAGTGCTGCCGCGTGTCCGAATCCCTCTCGATCGACTGCGGTGAGGGCCGGGCGGGGTGGAGGGTGTGGCACTTCGTATGCCGCAGCCCTGGTCACTGGCGTGGTCGCTGCGATGATTTCCATCAACCCTGATCTCACCCCACGACAAATCAAGCACTTGTTACGCGAGAGTGCATTGCCGATGATTGCCAGACCTGATCAGGCACGCCGCATTGGGCCGACGCGACCGATCAGAGCTGCCGCTTGCTCGAACAATGTTGCTTGCGCAGTTGAGCAGTTTGCACGGCTGGATATGCATCAAGCCTTGGCGCTTGCGGTCAAGACAAAGCGTCACCCGTCCATGGCTGAAGATGGTGGTGGTGAGTTACTTGAATAGCAGGAGTGGATGAGCACCAGCACGCGGGACGGCTGTTACATGTCGAGCCTCATCGAAACGCCGCTCATTGACACCTTCGCCCTTGTGGGGCCAGCGGGCGCTTCAACACGTTGTTCTGGCTATCCCAGTCCCAGGGAAACTGACTTTGACCTGACAGCTGCATCGCGTCCGGCGGCAAGGTGCAGTCGTTCGGTCAACCACATGACGCCGGCAGCTTTCTCATAAAGCTCTGTAATAGACATGCTGACGTGGGGGCGTAGCAGGGCCAGGCAGCTGCGGATAACCCCTTGATGCACAGGCTGTAACCACCCATGACAAAGGCCCAGTTCCCGAGCCTGCGACCACAGAGCCGGGCCCTTGGCGAATGTTTTGGGTTCCCATAACAATGGGATGTCCGAGCTTTGAAGATAAGGGGGTCGAAAATCCAATGCCGCCTGGACGATCCTGCGTCCGCCGGGCAAGAGGTTTTCTGAGTGGAGCTCGTAGGGGGGGCTGGTGTATCTGAAGCTGTAGAAGGTAAATCCCAACCCTGCAGCGAGATGAGGGAGCTCCTTGAGCAATGCCGGTAACTCTCGCAATCGCTCCCAATCTTCTGTGGTCCTGTTGAGCATCTAACCTCCGTGTAGGAATACACGTAGCGGGACCTGCCACGTTCAACAAACTATAGGATTACAGTAAACCCCAGCTTGATAGTCAACTTTATCGTTGCGCCTGCTTGGCATAAATGAGCAAAATGTGTTGTCAGTCACTGCATATAGGGGAGGCAGTTCCCAGGTCAAACACGCTGGACTACAGTGCCTGGCAATTGATTTTTTCTTATCTACGCCCTCAGTCGCCTTGCTTTGGTTTTACCTTGAGTCTCATCCTCGATCTCGAGCGTGCTTATAAACACCAGCCGCGCTTCACGGCTGGGTCGTGCTTGCCGAGGTTCTGCCTTTTTCGTAAACCAAGCAGGTTGGCGCAATGCCAATGCTGCCCGGCACGAGTTTGAACTGACCTGTCATTTTTGCTAGTGGACACAAAGCGTCACGCGATTCAAAGTCATTGCTCGAGAGGCGCGTAAGCGAGCGAATGTTGATGAGTTAAAAGACGTCGTCAGGGCGTGCGCTGACCCGCAGAGGTAATGTGTGAACCTGATGTGCCTTCATCAGTAGCCTACCCCCCTATGCGGATCTACGGAGGGATTCCATGAGGGTGTCCATCTATCAACCTATACTGCTGGCGCTGCTGATACTTGTACTGCCGGGTAATGTTTGGGCAGGGCTGCCCGAATCGTTGAAGGTCATGTCATTCAATGTGCGCACACCGGTCGACGCTGCGCCTGGTAAGCGGTGGGAAGACCGTCGGGCCGCGATGGTCACGATGATTCTGGATGTCCAGCCCGCTGTTATCGGTACTCAGGAGCTCGTGCAGGAGCAGGCTGATTATCTGGCAGCTCACCTTCCCGGCTACCGTTGGTTCGGGGAGGGGCGACGCGGCGGCGACGGCGATGAACATATGGGTGTGTTCTACGACAGCACGCAGATGACGGCGGAACAATGGGGTGACTTTTGGCTGTCGGACACGCCTGACGTTGCAGGGAGCGTCAGCTGGGGCAATCTCTTTCCTCGCATGGTCAGTTGGGCGTTATTCCGTCGGATCGAGGACGGCCGCCGCTTCTATTTCCTGAATACCCATCTGCCTTATCGCGCAGAGGATGAGACGGCGCGGGTCAAGGGGGCAGAGCTGATCGCCGCCCGCGTCGACAAATTACCCATTGGCGTGCCCGTGGTGCTAACAGGTGATTTCAATGCTGAACCCGGCAGTTCGGCTTACCTGGCGCTTTCCCGCGTATTGCAGGATACCCGTCCTGTAGTGAAAACCCCGCGGGGGCCAAGCAATACCTTCCATGGTTTCACCGGCAAGGCCACAGTGCGCGTGGACTGGGTGCTGGAGCGCGGCTTCCATGCGCGCAGCTTCGTTACCGACGATCGCCTCATCAACGGCGTGCTTCCCTCGGATCACTTCCCAGTGGTGGTTGAGCTGGAGTGGACCAGCCCGTAGTCGATTATTGCTGCACAAGCTCGCGTGTCGCTCAGGTTCGGCGCCGCACGGGTGTTGCCTTAGGCAGCCATCCCGGCAAAAAAGCGCGAGGCATTTTCATCGAGGGTCGCAATGTCGTAGCCACCCTCCTGGATCACCACGCAAGGCAGGCCCAGCGCCTTGATGCGCTGCCCCAGAAGGTAAAACCCTTCATGGCTGACGTGGACCTTGGATTGGGGGTCGTTTTCGTAGATATCAAAGCCCAGCGACAGCACCAGCACGTCGGGAGCGAAGGCGTGCAGCGCTGTTGCCGCCTGGTCCATGCAGGCTAAGAAATCCGCTTCGCTGGCGCCGTGTGCCATGGGCAGGTTCAGGTTGAAGCCTGCTCCTGCACCCGCTCCGGTCTCATCATCGAACCCGGCGACCACGGGGTAGAAGTTGGTCGGGTCGCCATGAATCGACACGTACAGTACATCGTTGCGCTCGTAGAAAATTTCCTGGATGCCCTGGCCGTGGTGCATGTCGGTGTCGAGCATGGCCACTTTGTCGAACTTGCCACGCAGCACCTGGGCGGCGATTGCGGCATTGTTCAGATAGCAGAACCCACCCGCCGCTTCGGCGCGGGCATGGTGCCCTGGCGGCCGGCACAGCGCATAAGCGGCCTGGTCGCCTTCGATCACCGCGTGTGCTGCGGCCACTGCGCTCTGCGCCGACCAGTAGGCGGCCTGCCAGGTGTGCTCGCCGATCGGGCAACTGCCATCGGCCAGGTAGCGGGCGGTCTTGCCGAGGATGCCGCGCAACGGGTTGCCTTCACGGATGTAGATGTTGGACATCACCTCATCGCCCCAGTCTTCCGGCACTTCATGCCACTGCTGGTAGGCGCTGCCCAGGTAGTCCAGATACGCCTGGCCATGCACCGCCGCCAGCGGCGCCAGGCCGTGGTCAGCGGGCTCGAACAGCGGGTAGCCTAGCTTATTGACCACTGCCAGCAGCGGTTCGATGCGTGCCGGCACTTCCTGTGGTTGGCGCATCTGCCCACGTGACAGATAGGAGCGGGGGTGGTGCAGGCGTTGAGCTGGATGGAAAAACGCTTTCATGGATCACCTCTTGGTAACGCGTGCGATCAATCGCCCAGTTCGGGGAGAACCCTCAGCACGGGTATGACAAAGGCACCCTGGTGGTGCGTTGCCAGATATTGGGCCAAGTCCTATGCTAGGAAAAGCTTCTAATTCGAATACTCCAGTATAAGATCAACAAATAATGATGCCGACGACAACGCCCTTCACCAGGGACCCCGAAGCCAAGCGTTTCCTCAACGATCGCCTCGACTGGAACCTGTTGCGAACATTTCTGGTGATCGGCCAGGAGGGCAGTATCAGCCGCGCTGCGGCACGGCTGCACTTGAGCCAGCCGGCGGTAAGCCAGGCGCTGAGACGTCTTGAGGAGCAGTTGGGCAGTGCCTTGGTGGTACGCCGCGGGCCACGCATCAACCTGTCGCAGGCGGGGGAGGAGGTAATGCAGATCGCTGCCGAGCTATACGGCACGGTCTCGCGGCTGGGGCCTGCGCTGGACCGCCCTGCCGAAACAGTGACGGGCAAGATCCGCCTGCTGAGCATCAGCCGTATCCAGTCCCGCGTGTATGATGAGTTTCTTGCACAATTCCACAGTGACTACCCCCAGGTGGAGGTGGAGATCGATGTGCTGCGTAGTTCGGATGTGGCCAGTGGCTTGTTGCAGAAGACCGCCTCGTTCGGCCTGAGCCTGTGCCGCACGCCCCAGCCCCGGCTTGAACAACGGGTGCTGTTAGAACAACGCTACGCGTTTTTCTGTGGCAAGCGCCATCGCTTGTTCGGTCGCAAGAACCTCACCCTGGCGGATCTGCAGGGCGAGAACTTTGTGAGCTTCACCAGTGACCAGATGGGCGGCAACCTGTCGCCGCTGACGGTGTTTCGTGATCAGCAGGGGTTTACCGGGCGTATTGTTGCATCGTCACCGAGCCTGGATGAAATTCTGCGGCTGGTGGGGGCCGGTTACGGCATCGGCTGCCTGCCGGAGCACATCGTCGCGGCGGATGTCCAGGCCAATGAGCTGTGGCGACTGCCGCCGTGGGACGGGGTGATCGATGTGAACGTGTACCTGCTGTGGAACCGGGAACAGAAGTTTACCCAAGCCGAGTCGATCTTTCTGGAGCGCTTCCAGCAGATGCTCATGACCACAGACCCGGCCGAGCGCTTTTGACCGACGTACGGGTGCGTAATCAGGCCCAGAGACCAAACACTACCAACGCCGCCACGCCAAGCCCGACCGCAATCGAGCACCCACCCAGCGACAGCGCCGCCCGGCCTTGCCGGTACCAGCCGTCATGGCCCAGTTGCCGTGCCGGGGCCAACAGGCTGCGCCAGCGCAGTTCGGTTTCGTGAAACGCTTGCAGGTTTGCCGTATCCGCATCCAGCCAGCGACGAAAGTCGATCCGTTCGCAAGCGGTCACCTGTGGGCTTTGCAAGCGCACATACCATTGCCCGGCAACACTCGACAGCACATCACGGCGTGAGCGCCCGGCCTGCAGCGCCTGGTCCATGTTTTGCTCGATGCTCGCCAGGGGCAAGTCGAGGCGGGCAGCGATGCTGGCAAAGTCCAGTTGGTCGAGGCGGTTGAGCAGGAACACTTGCTGCACACGCCGTGGCAGCCGCTTGAGCGCATGCAGCAAGGCGCGATCGGGATCGTGTTCGGTAACAGGCGTTGGGTGCTCAAGGGGCAGTAACAGACGGGTCATGGACAGCTCCTTGCATGAAAGGGGGAGGGGTGGGGGCATCTTCCTTGATGCGGGACCAGCGTAGGCGAAACGAGATTGATTCTCAAGTGCTGATTCCGCAAAGTTTTGTAATGAGCGTTCACGCCCTGAAACACCTTTGCTATCATGCGCGCCATTACGATCTTCATTAGCCTGAAGAGCCAAAAAAAAGACCCGGCAAAAAGCCGGGTCAAAAACCGTGATTAGCCTGATGAGGAGATAATCTGAGAGCGACCTAAGCTCCAGGTTATCCAGCTGGTCTCGCGATCAGCTGAGTGCAATAATAATCGTTATCATTTGCCAGTCAAATGATTTTTATCCATTTCGGTAAAAAAGTTTTACCGATGCGCTTCCTTGTCCCGGCAATCGGGGCATTTGCCGTTCCAGGCCATCACCTTCTCTCCCTTTCTTTTTTACTTCAGAATTCCGGATCTGCGGCGCGATTGTGCTCCAGCAGGGCGCGGGCCATGTCCATCATGTGCATCAACGCGTAGGTCAGTTCGCGCTGGCTGCCATGCTGGTGGCTGGCAGTTTCCTGCGCGGTGGCGGCGGCGCAGCGCAGCAGGGCGATGGCATGTTCCTGGGCCTGGTCGCTCGTGACGCTCTCGTGCAGGGTCCAGATCTTGTTGTCCAGGGTAGGGCGCTGTGGCTTGGGATTGAGGTAGTAGTCGAGGGCGCGGCGGGCGGCTTCGCTGTCGAGATCTGTTTCGTCGTTTTTCGGTGGTTTCATCGCGATACCTTGTGATTTCCCTTTAAACACAATGGAATCAGAGGATAGGTCAATCTGTACTGATTATGATCAAATAAATAATTCAGATTGTGTATTGCTGCGAATAATACAGTCCGTATTGTTTCCGCTCATGGAAAACTGGAACGCATTTCTCAAGCGCTACAAGCGCGAACACAACCTCAGCCAGCTGAAGCTGGCCGAACGGCTGGGCATGACTCAGGGTGGCGTGGGTCATTGGCTACGTGGCACGCGGCGGCCGACGCTGGAAACCATAAACGAAAAGCTCGAGAAACTTGGCCTGGTGTTTCTGGAAGCACAAGTCATGGTGGTAGAGCGTGACATCTTGCGCGAAGCCCCTGGGCGCTATGCGGTCGAGCCCCCGGTATCAGCCCAAGCGCTGCTTTATGCAAGCTTCCGCTTCCCGGTTCTGACCTGGGCTGACTTGCAGGGGCCTTTGCCTGAAGCGGGCAAATGCCACGAACAGACGGATTACATGCCCGCAGGCAATGCGTTCTGGCTAGTGGTGGAAAACGACTCGATGAATGCAGCCAGTGGCAAGAGCGTGCCTGAGGGCATGCGAGTGCTGGTGGACACGGGCCTGCAGGCAGAGCCCGGCAGGTTGGTGATTGCGCGGCAGCCGGGGCGGCCTGCAGTGTTGCGGCAGTTGGTCGAGGAGGGTGGCGACAAGATGCTCAAACCGTTGAATACGCGCTATCCGACAATCCTGTGTGAAGAGGGCTGCGAGTTCCTGGGGGTGGTCGTGCGGGTGCATGGGGCCTTCTAGATAGCCGGCGCTGCTGCGCAGCCCATCGCCAAGCGGGGCTCCCACAAGTACGGTGCCGATCTCAAGCATTGCGCTGGCCCTGTGGGAGCGGGTTCACCCGCGAAGAATCCAACGCGGTTTATGGCACCGGCTTTGCCGGTGTTCGCGGGCATGCCCGCTCCCACAGTGATCGCGCAAACTTTCGCCGTCCGAGCTAGGCGGTGGACCCCGCTTACCTCACTCAGCCAGCTCGACCAGCACCGTCCCTTCGCTGACCATATCCCCTTCCTGGCAGAACAACGCCTTCACCGTCCCGCCATGCGGCGCACGAATGCTGTGTTCCATCTTCATGGCCTCCAGCACCACCAGTGCCGTACCGGCTTCAACTACCTGTCCCGGCTCGACGAGCACCCGCACGATGCTGCCGTTCATGGGCGCACCCAGGCCGCCTTGATGGCCATGGCTGGCCTCGGCTTCGGCAATCGGGTCGAAGGCCTGAATGGCGTGCATCTCGCCATCCCAGTGCAGGTACAGCGTGCCGTCGCGGCGAATCGCCAAATGCTGGCGGCGCACACCTGCCTCATCGTGCACCAGTTGCTCGCCCACTAACTCCCAGGTGGACGCAGCGCTGCGTTCCAGTGCAACCGCCTGGTCCTGCCCGCCGCTCACCAGGTGCAGGCTGCTGCGTGCCGGCAGGCCCAGGCGCAGGCCGTTGTGCGCACCCCATGGCGAACTGCGGTCGTCATCGCGCTGATGCCCGGGCTGGCTTTGCAGCCAGGCTTCGGCTGCCGCCTCCCAGAAGCCCGCCGGCAGCGCACCTGGCGCTGGCAGCAGCACGTCCTGGTGGCGTGGAATGAATCCGGTGTCCAGCTCTGTCGCCGCAAACGCAGGGTGGGCCAAAATGCGGCGCAGGAAGGCAATGTTGGTCTTCAACCCGCCAATCGCAAACTCGTCTAGCATGGCCAGCAAGCGCAGGCGTGCCTGTTCGCGGTTTTCACCCCAGGCAATCAGCTTGCCCAGCATCGGGTCATAGAACGGCGACACCACGTCGCCTTCGCTGACCCCGCTGTCCACCCGCCGACCTTCGCCAGGCGCCGATTCCCGGTACAGCGCCAGTTTGCCGGTAGCCGGCAGGAACTCGTTGGCCGGGTCCTCGGCGTACAACCGCACTTCGATGGCATGGCCGATCAACGGCACCTGCTCCTGGGTGATCGGCAGGGGCTCGCCGCAGGCCACGCGGATCTGCCAGGCCACCAGGTCCAGGCCGGTAATGGCCTCGGTGACCGGGTGTTCCACCTGCAGGCGGGTGTTCATCTCCATGAAGAAGAACTCGCCACGGGCATCCAGCAGGAACTCCACGGTGCCGGCACCCACGTAACCGATCGCCTGAGCCGCACGCACCGCTGCTTCGCCCATGGCCCGGCGCAGTTCGGGAGACAGACCAGGGGCAGGGGCCTCTTCTACCACTTTCTGGTGGCGGCGCTGAATGGAGCAGTCGCGTTCGTTGAGGTACAGGCAGTTGCCGTGCTGGTCGGCAAACACCTGAATTTCCACATGGCGCGGCTTGAGCACGTATTTTTCCACCAGCATGCGCGCATCGCCGAACGACGACTGCGCTTCACGCTGGGCCGAGGCCAGGGCATCGGCCAGTTGGCTTTCTTCCTCAACCACTTTCATGCCCTTGCCGCCGCCGCCGGCGCTGGCCTTGAGCAGCACCGGGTAGCCGATGCGTTCGGCGGCGGCGCGGAAGGTGTCCAGGTCCTGGGCTTCGCCGTGGTAGCCCGGCACCAGCGGTACACCTGCGGCTTCCATCAGCGCTTTGGCCGCCGACTTGCTGCCCATGGCGTCGATGGCGCTGGCCGGTGGGCCGAGAAAGATCAGCCCGGCCTGTTCAATTGCCCGGGCGAAGCCTGCGTTCTCGGAAAGGAAACCATAGCCCGGGTGAATGGCCTGGGCACCGCTGGCCTTGGCAGCGGCCAGCAGCTTGTCGACCAGCAGGTAGCTTTCGGCGGCCTTGGTACCGCCCAGGTCAACGCGGATATCCGCTTCGCGGCTGTGCCGGGCGTCGCGGTCGGTTGCGCTGTGCACGGCGACAGTGGTCAGGCCCATGGCCTTGGCGGTGCGCATGATGCGGCAGGCGATTTCGCCACGGTTGGCGACCAGCAGGGTGGTCAAAGCGGGGCGGCTCATGGGCGCGGTTCCTTCTTGTCATCGGTTTGCCAGGCGGGGCGGCGTTTTTCCAGGAAAGCGCGCAGGCCCTCCTGGCCTTCGGCGCTGACGCGGATGCGGGCAATGGTGTTTTCGCAGTAGCGACGCAGGGCTGGGCTGAGTTCGCCGTCGTCCACTTCGCGCAGCAAGTCCTTGGTGGCGCGCAAGGCTTGCGGGCTGTTCTGCAGCAGGTTGTTCACCCACGCTTCGACCTGGGCGTCCAGCTCACTGGCCGGATACACCTCGGCCAGCAGCCCCAGCTCGCGGGCCCGTACGCCACTGAAACGCTCGGCGGTAAGGGCGTAGCGGCGCGCGGCACGCTCGCCAATGGCCTTGACCACAAACGGGCTGATGACTGCCGGGGCCAAGCCGATGCGAACTTCCGACAGGCACAATTGGGCATCTTCGGCGCCGATGGCCATGTCGCAGCAGCTGATCAGGCCCAGCGCGCCGCCAAAGGCGGCACCTTGCACCACGGCAAGGGTAGGGGCCTTGAGGCGGTGCAGGGCGTACATCAGTTCGCCCAGTTCGTGGGCGTCATCCAGGTTGGTGTTGAAGTCCAGCTGCGCCGACTGCTGCATCCAGGCCAGGTCGGCACCGGCGCTGAAGTGCCGGCCACGGCCGCGCAGCAGCACAAAGCGCAGGCTTGCGTCTTCGGCCAGTCGGTCGATGGCGACGATCAGCTCGCGGATCATCTGCGCGTTGAAGGCGTTGTTCTTGTCCTCGCGGCTCAGCCACAGGGTGGCGAAGCCGCGTGGGTCGCGGGTTACTTCAAGGGTGCTGAAATCGCTCATGGGTCACATCCGGAAAATGCCGAAGCGGCTCTGTTCGATCGGAGCGTTCAGTGCGGCAGACAATGCCAGGCCGAGCACATCGCGCGTTTGTGCCGGGTCGATAACGCCGTCGTCCCACAGGCGGGCGCTGGAGTAGTAGGGGTGGCCCTGGTGCTCGTACTGGTCGAGGATCGGTTGCTTGAGCCTGGCTTCGTCTTCGGCACTGAAGGGCTGGCCGCTGCGCTCGCTTTGCTCGCGCTTGACCTGCGCCAGCACGCCAGCGGCCTGTTCGGCGCCCATCACGCCAATGCGCGCGTTGGGCCACATCCACAAAAAGCGCGGGTCATAGGCGCGGCCGCACATGCCGTAGTTACCGGCGCCAAAGCTGCCGCCGATGATCACCGTGAACTTCGGCACCTGGGCGCAGGCCACGGCGGTGACCAGCTTGGCACCGTGCTTGGCGATGCCGCCTTCTTCGTACTTTTTGCCGACCATGAAGCCGGTGATGTTCTGCAGGAACAGCAGCGGAATACCACGCTGGCAGGCCAGCTCGATGAAGTGCGCGCCTTTTTGCGCAGCTTCGGCGAACAGGATGCCGTTATTGGCCAGGATCGCCACCGGGTAGCCCTGCAGGTGGGCGAAGCCGCACACCAGGGTGGTGCCGAACAGCGCCTTGAACTCATCGAACACCGAGCCATCGACCAGCCGCGCGATGACCTCGTGCACGTCGAACGGTTGCTTGGCATCCGCCGGGACCACGCCATACAACTCGTCGGCGGCATACAGGGGGGCCACCGGGGCCAGGCGCTGCAGCTTGCCCAGCTTGTGCCAGTTGAGGTTGGCCACGCTGCGCCGGGCGATGGCCAGGGCGTGTTCGTCATTGTCGGCATAATGGTCGGCGACGCCGCTGATGCGGCAATGCACATCGGCGCCGCCCAGGTCCTCGGCGCTGACCACTTCACCGGTCGCGGCCTTTACCAACGGTGGGCCCGCCAGGAAAATGGTCGCCTGCTGGCGCACCATGATCGCTTCGTCGGCCATGGCGGGTACGTAGGCGCCGCCAGCCGTGCACGAGCCCATCACCACGGCAATCTGCGGGATGCCCTGCGCGCTCATGGTTGCCTGGTTGAAAAAGATCCGCCCGAAATGCTCGCGGTCGGGGAACACTTCATCCTGGCGCGGCAGGTTGGCACCGCCCGAGTCCACCAGATAGATGCACGGCAGGCGGTTCTGCTGGGCGATGGTTTGCGCACGCAGGTGCTTCTTCACTGTCAGCGGGTAGTAGGAACCGCCTTTGACCGTGGCATCGTTGGCCACGATCATGCATTCGACGCCTTCGACCCGGCCAATACCGGCGATCACGCCGGCGGCGGGCACGTCTTCGCCGTATACCTGGTGGGCAGCCAACTGGCCGATTTCGAGAAACGGCGAGCCCGGGTCCAGCAGCCGGTCGATGCGCTCGCGCGGCAGCAGCTTGCCCCGTGAGGTGTGCCGCTCCTGGGCTTTGGGCCCGCCGCCCTGGGCCACCTGGGCGAGCAGGCCACGCAGGGCCTGAACCTGTTCGAGCATGGCCGCGCTGTTGCCGGCGAATTCCGCCGAACGCGGGTTGATCTGGGTGTGCAAGGTAGCCATGTGCGCCCGTCCTTTATGCTCAGCGGGTTTCGTTGAACAGCTCGCGGCCAATCAGCATCCGGCGGATTTCGCTGGTGCCGGCACCGATTTCGTACAGCTTGGCATCGCGCAGCAGGCGGCCCGCCGGGAATTCATTGATATAGCCGTTGCCACCGAGAATCTGGATCGCCTCCAGGGCCATCTGCGTGGCGCGTTCGGCGGTGTACAAGATGACCCCGGCGGCGTCCTTGCGCGTGGTTTCGCCACGGTCGCAGGCTTGGGCAACGGCATACAGGTAGGCGCGGCTGGCGTTCAGTTGGGTGTACATGTCAGCGATCTTGCCCTGGATCAGCTGGAATTCGCCGATGCTCTGGCCGAACTGCTTGCGGTCGTGAATGTAGGGCACCACCAGGTCCATGCAGCTTTGCATGATGCCGGTCGGGCCACCGGACAGCACGACGCGCTCGTAATCCAGGCCGCTCATCAGCACGCGCACGCCGCCGTTGAGCTGGCCAAGGATGTTTTCTGCCGGCACGTGCACGTCATCGAAGAACAGCTCGCAGGTGTTGGACCCGCGCATGCCCAGCTTGTCGAATTTGTTGCTGCGGCTGAAACCTTTCCAGTCCCGTTCGACGATGAACGCGGTAATGCCGTGGGCGCCCTTGTCCAGGTCGGTCTTGGCGTAGATCACGTAGGTGTTGGCGTCGGGGCCGTTGGTGATCCAGGTCTTGCTGCCGTTGAGCACGTAGTGATCGCCGCGCTTTTCGGCGCGCAGCTTCATCGAGACTACGTCGGAGCCGGCGTTCGGCTCGCTCATGGCCAGCGCACCGATGTGCTCGCCGCTGATCAGCTTGGGCAGGTACTTGAGCTTCTGCTCATGGGTGCCGTTGCGGTTGATCTGGTTGACGCACAGGTTGGAGTGGGCGCCGTACGACAGTGCCACCGAGGCCGAGGCACGGCTGATTTCTTCCATCGACACTACATGGGCCAGGTAGCCCAGGCCGGCGCCGCCGTACTCTTCCGACACCGTGATGCCCAGCAGGCCCATGTCGCCAAACTTGCGCCACATATCGGCGGGGAACAGGTTGTCATGGTCGATTTGCGCAGCGCGTGGGGCCAGTTCGGCGGCGACGAAGGTGCGCACCTGGTCGCGGAGCATGTCGATGGTTTCGCCCAGGGCGAAGTTCAGGGAGGGGTAATGCATGCTGGGGCACCTTCTTGTTCTTGAAATTGGGTTACATCGGCGCTTATGGACTCACCGCCCGCTCCCACAAGGGTCGACGTCAAGCCATAGGTCAGATGTCGTTCATCACCTTTACGTTAACGTAAACCTGCCTGGTGTGACTGTCAATCTACTCATCACCTTTACGTAAACGTAAATCTGCGCCAGAGTATTCCCGCTTGCTTCAGTCGTGCCCAGAACAACCACAAGAAGGGACACCCATGAGTCAACCGAGCTATACCCGCGGTCGCCAGGACCAACCCTTGCTGACCCAGACCATCGGCCAGGCCTTCGATGCCACGGTGGCTCGCTGTGCCGATGGCGAGGCGCTGGTGTCGCGCCACCAGGGCTTGCGCTACAGCTGGCGGCAGTTGGCCGAACAGGTCGAAGTGCATGCCCGTGCGCTGATGGCCCTGGGCGTGAACACCGGCGACCGTGTCGGCATCTGGTCGCCCAACTGCGCCCAGTGGTGCATTCTGCAGTTGGCCAGTGCCAAGGTCGGCGCCATCCTGGTCAACATCAACCCGGCCTATCGCGTGGGCGAACTGGACTATGTGTTGCGTCAGTCCGGCTGCCGCTGGCTGGTGTGCGCCGATGCCTTCAAGGCGTCTGATTATCACGCCATGGTCCAGGAGCTGGTGCCAGAATTGGCCAGTACCACGCCCGGTGAACTGGCCAGTCCGCGCCTGCCTGAGTTGCGCGGCGTGATCAGCCTGGCCGCCAACCCGCCTGCCGGCTTCCTGCCTTGGCACGCATTGGCCGAGCGGGCAGGGCAGACATCGACCGATGCCTGTACTGCCCGCCAGCAAAGCCTGCAATTCGACCAGCCGGTGAATATCCAGTACACCTCCGGCACCACCGGTGCGCCCAAAGGCGCCACGCTCAGCCACTACAACATCCTCAACAACGGCTTCATGGTCGGCGAGAGCCTGGGCCTGACGGCCTGCGATCGCATGGTAATCCCGGTGCCGCTTTACCACTGCTTCGGCATGGTCATGGCCAACCTCGGCTGCATCACCCACGGCAGCACCATGATCTACCCCAACGACGCCTTCGACGCCGAGCTCACCCTGCGCGCCGTGGCCGAGGAGCGTGCCAGCATCCTGTACGGCGTGCCGACCATGTTCATCGCGATGCTCGATCACCCCTCGCGTGCGCAGATGGACCTGTCAAGCCTGCGCAGCGGCATCATGGCCGGTGCCACCTGCCCGATCGAGGTGATGCGTAGGGTCATCGACCAGATGCACATGGCAGAAGTGCAGATCGCCTACGGCATGACCGAAACCAGCCCGGTGTCGCTGCAGACCGGCCCGGACGATGACCTGGAGCTGCGCGTGACCACCGTCGGCCGTACCCAGCCGCAGCTGGAAAACAAGCTGGTAGCCGCCGATGGCTGCATCGTCGCGCGCGGTGAGATCGGCGAGTTGTGCACCCGCGGCTACAGTGTGATGCTTGGTTACTGGGACAACCCCCAAGCCACGGCGGACGCCATCGACCCGGCCGGGTGGATGCACTCGGGCGACCTGGCGGTGATGGATGAGCACGGTTATGTGCGTATCGTCGGGCGCAACAAGGACATGATCATTCGCGGCGGCGAGAATATTTACCCGCGTGAGCTGGAGGAGTTCTTCTACACCCACCCGGCAGTGGCTGATGCGCAGGTGATCGGCATTCCGTGCAGCCGCTATGGCGAGGAGATTGTGGCCTGGATCAAGCTGCATCCCGGGCACCACGCCACGGTCGAGGAACTGCAGGGTTGGTGCAAGGGACGCATCGCACATTTCAAAGTGCCGCGGCATATCCGCTTTGTTGACGAATACCCGATGACGGTGACGGGCAAGGTGCAAAAATTCCGCATGCGGGAGATCAGCGTGGCGGAGATCTCGGCGCTATCTGCAGGTTGATGCGTTGGCTTGGCTGGCCTCTCGGCAGATTTACCCGCCCACAGACCAGCCAATGCTGCATAAAAACCTTGTCTATCCTTAAGCCTTCACCGGTGGCTCCTGGCTCGGCGGGTCGCCCACCGTCGGCGGCATGGTTGGCTTGATCGGCAGCTCGTCCGGCTCTTTTTCCGGCACGGGCGGTGGCAAGCTGGGGTCGTCAATGTTGGGATCGGGGGTTTCCGGTGGAATGGGAATGTTCATGGCCTGACCTCGCGTGGGTGGAATGAAGAGGTGCTGCAGGCTCTGACCGCTGGTAGCTGCCGTTCGCTCAATTTTTTTGAACCCCACGCCTGTGCCCGGCTCTGAACCCTTACCGCCACCAGCCTGAGGGAGCAAGGTCGATGTCACGTAACGAGCCCTTTGAAAGCGTGCCCATGGCGAACGATCACCCCGAACAGGCCATCAGCCTGTCCCAGGCGCTGTTGGCGCCGCGTGTCGTGATCGAAGACACCCAACCGGTGCTCGACGCCGGCACCTTTGCCGCCAAGGCCATCAGCGGCCAGCCTGTGGCGGTCAGCACCAAGGTGTACAGCGACGGCCACGACCGCCTGGCCGTGATGCTCAACTGGCGTCAGGCCAACAGCCGCCGCTGGCATTGCGTGCCCATGCACTCGCCGGGCAACGACCTGTGGCTGGCAGAATTCACCCCCACCGAGCTTGGCCCACACCTGTTCAGCATCGAGGCCTGGGTCGACCCGTTCGCCACTTATAGCCACGATCTGGAGAAAAAGTACAACGCCGGCGTCGAGGTACAGCTCGAACTGGAAGAGGGCCGCTTGATGCTGGGCAAAGGCATCGAACTGTGCAGCGGCGCCGTGCGTGAGGAGCTCGAAGCGGTGCAGCAGCGCCTCGCGGAGCTGGATAGCGACGGGCAGGTGGCGCTGTTCCTGGGCCCTGATGTTGCACACCTGATGAGCGAAGCCGGGCACCGCAGCTACCTGGCCCGCAGCTGTGAATTCCCCATTGATGTCGACCGCCCGGCTGCGCAGTTCGCCAGTTGGTACGAGCTGTTCCCCCGCTCGATCACTGACGACCCACAGCGCCACGGCACCTTCAACGACGTGCACCAACGCCTGCCAATGATCCGTGACATGGGCTTCGACGTGCTGTACTTCCCGCCCATCCACCCCATCGGCATGCAGCACCGCAAGGGCCGCAACAACGCCCTCAAGGCCGAGCCCGGCGACCCTGGCAGCCCGTATGCGATTGGCAGTGCCGAAGGCGGCCATGACGCCATCCATCCGCAACTGGGCACCCGCGAAGACTTCCGTCGACTGGTGGCTGCCGCTGCCGAGCATGGCCTGGAAATCGCGCTGGATTTCGCCATTCAGTGCTCGCAGGACCACCCATGGCTCAAAGAGCACCCCGGCTGGTTCAGCTGGCGCCCCGACGGCACCATTCGCTACGCCGAGAACCCGCCGAAAAAGTACCAGGACATCGTCAACGTCGATTTCTACGCCCCGGACGCCGTCCCTTCGCTGTGGCTGGCGCTGCGCGACGTGGTGGTCGGCTGGGTAGAGGAGGGCGTGAAAACCTTCCGCGTCGACAACCCGCACACTAAACCACTGCCATTCTGGCAATGGCTGATTGCCAATGTGCGCAGCCAGCACCCCGACGTCATCTTCCTTGCCGAAGCGTTCACCCGGCCGGCGATGATGGCGCGCCTGGGTAAGGTTGGCTACGCGCAAAGCTATACCTACTTCACTTGGCGCAACCACAAGCAGGAACTGCGCGAGTATTTCGAGCAGCTAAACCAGCCGCCATGGAGCCAGTGCTACCGGCCGAACTTTTTCGTCAATACGCCGGATATCAACCCGTTCTTCCTGCACACGTCTGGTCGCGCCGGCTTCCTTATCCGCGCCGCGCTGGCAACCATGGGCTCGGGCCTGTGGGGCATGTACTCAGGCTTCGAACTGTGCGAAAGCGCGCCTTTGCCGGGCAAGGAGGAGTACCTGGATTCGGAGAAATACCAGATCCGCCCGCGCGATTTCACCCAGCCTGGCAACATCATTGCCGAGATCGCCCAGCTCAACCGTATTCGCCGGCAGAACCGCGCCTTGCAAACGCACCTGGGCGTGGCGTTTTTCAACTGCTGGAACGACAACATCCTGTATTTCGCCAAGCGTACGCCTGAGCGCGACAACTACATCCTGGTGGCTATCTGCCTCGACCCGCACAACGCCCAAGAGGCGCATTTCGAGCTGCCGCTTTGGGAGCTAGGCCTGGATGACGACGCCGACACCCAGGGCGAAGACCTGATGAACGGCCACCGCTGGACCTGGCATGGCAAGACCCAATGGATGCGTATCGAGCCCTGGCATCAGCCTTTCGGGATCTGGCGTATCGAAAAAGCCCGGTAGAGCAAGGCACACATCTCCTTGTGGGAGCGGGCGTGCCCGCGAGCACCGGCGCTGCGGGTGCCAAACACCGCGGTGTCTGGTTCGCGGTCATACCCGCTCTTACGGGGATGGGGTCAAGTCAGTTGCTGGCAGAGCAACCCGGAAAATGAAAGGAGTCACCCATGGCCAAGCGTTCACGCCCGGCAGCCTTCATCGATGACCCGCTGTGGTACAAGGACGCCGTCATCTACCAGTTGCACATCAAGTCGTTCTTCGACTCGAACAACGACGGCATCGGCGATTTTGCAGGCCTGATCAGCAAGCTGGACTACATCGCCGAGCTGGGCGTCAATACCCTGTGGCTGCTGCCGTTCTACCCTTCGCCGCGGCGCGACGACGGCTATGACATCGCCGAATACAAGGCCGTGCACCCCGACTACGGCAGCATGGCCGATGCCCGGCGCTTTATCAGCGAGGCACACAAGCGCGGCTTGCGGGTAATTACCGAACTGGTGATCAACCACACCAGCGATCAGCACCCCTGGTTCCAGCGTGCCCGCCACGCCAAGCGCGGTAGCAAGACGCGCGACTTCTACGTGTGGTCGGACGACGACCAGAAATACGACGGCACGCGGATCATCTTCCTCGATACCGAAAAGTCCAACTGGACCTGGGATCCGGTCGCCGGCCAGTATTTCTGGCACCGCTTCTACTCGCACCAGCCAGACCTCAACTTCGACAACCCGCTGGTGCTCAAGGCGGTGATCGGGGTGATGCGCTTCTGGCTGGACCTGGGTGTCGATGGCTTGCGCCTGGATGCCATCCCTTACCTGATCGAACGCGACGGCACCAACAACGAGAACCTCGCCGAAACCCACGCTGTGCTCAAGGCAATCCGCGCTGAAATCGACGCCAATTACCCCGACCGCATGTTGCTTGCCGAGGCCAACCAGTGGCCGGAAGATACCCGGCCTTACTTTGGCGAAGGTGATGGTGACGAGTGCCACATGGCCTTCCATTTTCCGCTGATGCCGCGCATGTACATGGCCCTGGCCATGGAAGACCGTTTCCCGATCACCGACATCCTGCGCCAGACGCCGGAGATCCCGGCCAACTGCCAATGGGCAATTTTTCTGCGCAACCACGATGAGTTGACCCTGGAAATGGTCACCGACCGCGAGCGCGACTACCTGTGGAACTACTACGCCGAAGACCGCCGCGCGCGCATCAACCTGGGCATTCGGCGGCGCCTGGCGCCGCTGCTGCAGCGTGACCGTCGGCGTATAGAGCTGCTCACCAGCCTGTTGCTGTCGATGCCGGGCACGCCAACCCTGTACTACGGTGACGAGCTGGGCATGGGCGACAACATCTACCTCGGTGACCGCGACGGCGTGCGTACGCCCATGCAGTGGTCGCCCGACCGCAACGGTGGTTTCTCCCGCGCCGACCCGCAGCGCCTGGTGCTGCCACCGATCATGGACCCGCTGTACGGCTACCAGACGGTAAACGTCGAGGCCCAGAGCCATGACCCGCACTCGCTGCTGAACTGGACCCGGCGCATGCTGGCCGTGCGCAAGCAGCAGAAGGCCTTTGGCCGCGGCAGCCTGCGAACCCTTACCCCCAGCAACCGGCGCATTCTTGCGTACATCCGCGAGTACACCGATGCCGATGGCAACACCGAGGTCATCCTGTGCGTGGCCAACGTGTCCCGCGCCGCCCAGGCTGCCGAACTGGAATTGTCACAATACGCCGACAAAGTACCGGTGGAGATGCTCGGCGGCAGCGCCTTCCCGCCCATTGGGCAACTGCCGTTCCTGTTGACGCTGCCACCCTATGCCTTTTACTGGTTCCTGCTGGCCTCCCACGACCGCATGCCCAGTTGGCACATCCAGGCCACCGAGGGGTTACCCGAATTGACTACACTGGTATTGCGCAAGCGCATGGAAGAACTGCTGGAAGCACCCGCCCGCGAAACCCTGCAAACCACCATCCTGCCGCAATACCTGCCCAAGCGGCGCTGGTTCGCCGGCAAGGAAGGGCCCATCGACCAGGTGCGCCTGTGCTACGGCGTGCGCTTCGCTACCGCCACCACGCCCGTACTGCTCAGCGAAATCGAAGTGCTTGGCGGGGGGACGGCCAACCACTACCAGCTGCCGTTTGGCCTGCTGCCCGAAGACCAGATCAACACAGCGCTGCCGCAGCAGCTGGCCTTGTCGCGGGTGCGCCGTGCCCATCAGGTTGGCCTGATTACCGATGCCTTCGTGCTCGAACCGTTTATCCGCGCGGTGCTGCACGCCTGCCAGAATGGCCTGCGCCTGCCCTGTGGCAGCGGCGCGGGCGAACTGCGTTTCGAGTGCACCGACCTGCTGGCGGCCCTTGGGTTGAACGATGAAAGTGCAGTGCGCTACCTCAGCGCCGAGCAGTCCAACAGCTCGGTGGTGATCGGTGACAGCGTGGTGCTCAAGCTGATCCGCCGGGTCAACCCGGGCATTCACCCAGAACTGGAAATGAGTGCCTACCTGACCGCCGCCGGCTTTGCCAATATCTCGCCATTGCTTGCCTGGGTCAGCCGGGTGGACGAGCAGAATGCCCCCCACCTGCTGATGATCGCCCAGGGCTACCTGAGCAACCAGGGCGATGCATGGGCCTGGACCCAGAACACCCTGGAGCGGGCCATCCGCGACCAGATGGCGCCGGCTGGCGGCGATGCCGAGGTACACACCGATGCGTTGGAGGAACTCACCGGCTTTGCCGCCTTGTTCGGCCAACGCCTGGGCGAGATGCACCTGTTGCTGGCCGCGCCGACCGATGATGAGGCCTTCCGCCCACGCCCCAGCGATGCTGACGACAGCCAGCGCTGGGGTGCGCAGATCAGCGCCGAACTGACCCACGCCCTCGACCTGTTGGCCCAGCACCGTGACGCTCTCGACAGCGACAGCCAGGCCCTGATCGACGACCTGCAGCAACAGCGCGATGGCCTGGCCCAGCACATCGCTAGCCTGGCGGACCAGGCTGAGGGCGGCCTGCTGATGCGGGTGCACGGCGACCTGCACCTGGGCCAGGTTCTGGTGGTGCAGGGTGACGCCTACCTGATCGATTTCGAGGGTGAACCGTCACGTCCACTGCAAGAGCGCCGGGCAAAACACAGCCCGTACAAGGATGTCAGCGGCGTGTTGCGTTCCTTCGACTATGCTGCTGCGATGATCCTGCGCAGCGCGTCTGCGGTCGACCTTTCCGGCCCAGCGCAGCAGGCGCGTCAGCGGGTCGCCCGGCAGTACCTGCACCAGTCGCGCCACGCCTTCGTCGAAGCCTACGGCCTGGCCACCGCCGCCATGCCCCATGCCTGGAAAATGGCCGACGGCGAGCGCGCGGCACTGGAATTGTTCTGCCTGGAAAAGGCCGCCTACGAGATCACATATGAAGCCGAAAACCGTCCGACCTGGCTGGCCGTGCCTTTGCATGGCCTGCATGGACTGATCAGTACCTGGGGAGAGTCATAGATGAATGCAACCACGCGTGAAAACGGCGGCCTTCGGCAACGGGACCTGGATGCCCTGGCCCGCGCCGAACACGCCGATCCTTTTGCAGTACTCGGCCCCCATGGCGATGGCAAGGGCGGTGTGTTTATCCGCGCCTTCCTGCCCAATGCCCTGAATGCACGGGTGCTGGCGCGCGATGATGGGCGCGTGCTGGCTGAAATGGTGCAAGGTGCAGTTCCGGGATTGTTCACGGCGCACCTGGATGATGCGCAGGCCTATCTGCTGCACATCGGCTGGGCCGGCGGCGAGCAAATCACCGAAGACCCTTACAGCTTTGGCCCGCAATTGGGCGACATGGACTTGCACCTGTTCGCCGAGGGCAACCACCGCGACTTGTCCGGGCGCTTTGGTGCCCAGCCGATCCAGGTCGATGGCATCGATGGCGTGTGTTTCTCGGTGTGGGCGCCGAATGCCCGGCGGGTATCGGTGGTGGGTGATTTCAACAACTGGGACGGCCGCCGCCACCCCATGCGCCTGCGCCACGGCGCGGGGGTGTGGGAGCTGTTCGTGCCGCGCCTGGGCGTGGGCGAAACCTACAAGTTCGAGGTGCTGGGCAAGGACGGGATACTGCCACTCAAAGCAGACCCGCTGGCCCGCGCTACCGAATTGCCGCCCAGCACCGCGTCCAAGGTGGCCGGTGAGCTCAGCCATGCGTGGCAGGACCACGACTGGATGGCACAACGCGCCCAGCGCCATGGTTACAATGCCCCCCTGTCGATTTACGAACTGCACCCGGGGTCATGGCGCTGCGAGCTGGACGAGGCAGGCGAAGTCGGGCGCTACTACAACTGGCGCGAGCTGGCCGAGCGGCTGGTGCCCTACGTGCAGGAGCTGGGCTTTACTCATATCGAGTTGCTACCGATCATGGAGCACCCGTTTGGCGGCTCGTGGGGCTATCAGCCACTGTCGATGTTCGCGCCCACCTCGCGCTACGGCAGTGCCGAGGACTTTGCCGCGTTCATCGATGCCTGCCACCAAGGCGGCATAGGCGTGCTCCTGGACTGGGTGCCGGCGCATTTCCCCACCGACGAACACGGCCTGGCCCGCTTCGACGGCACCGCGCTGTACGAATACGACAACCCCCTGGAGGGCTACCACCAGGACTGGAACACGCTGATCTACAACCTGGGCCGCAACGAAGTGCGCGGCTTCATGATGGCCTCGGCGCTGCACTGGTTGAAGCACTTCCACATTGACGGCCTGCGGGTCGATGCGGTGGCCTCGATGCTGTACCGCGACTACTCGCGCAAGGCTGGCGAATGGGTGCCTAACCGCTACGGCGGGCGCGAGAACCTGGAGGCTATCGACTTCATTCGCCACCTCAACGGCGTGGCTGCCGTCGAGGCCCCTGGTGCACTGATCATTGCCGAAGAATCCACCGCCTGGCCCGGCGTCAGTCAGCCGACCCAGCAGGGCGGCCTGGGCTTTGCCTACAAGTGGAACATGGGCTGGATGCACGACACCCTGCATTACATCCAGAACGACCCGGTGCATCGCGCCCACCACCACAACGAGATGAGTTTCGGGCTGATCTATGCCTATTCCGAGCATTTCATCCTGCCCATCTCCCATGACGAAGTGGTGCATGGCAAGCACTCGCTGATCGACAAGATGCCCGGCGACCGCTGGCAGAAATTTGCCAACTTGCGTGCCTACCTCACCTTCATGTGGGCGCACCCTGGCAAGAAGTTGCTGTTCATGGGTTGCGAGTTCGGCCAGTGGCGTGAGTGGGACCATGACAGCGAACTGGACTGGTACCTGTTGCAGTACCCCGAGCACCAAGGTGTGCAACGCCTGGTGGGCGACCTCAATCGCCTGTACCGTGAGGTGCCGGCGCTGCATGAGCAGGATTGCCAGCCGCAGGGCTTCCAGTGGCTGATCGGTGACGACGCGCAAAACAGCGTGTACGCCTGGTTGCGCTGGAGCAGCAGTGGCGAGCCGGTGCTGGTGGTGGCCAACTTCACCCCGGTGCCGCGTGAGGGCTACCGCATTGGCGTGCCGTTTGGCGAGCGCTGGCAGGAGCTGCTGAACAGCGATGCCGAGCTGTATGCAGGGTCCAACGTGGGCAACTTGGGCGCTGTAACCAGTGAGGCAGTGGCCAGCCATGGGCAGCCATTGTCGCTGGCCCTTAATTTGCCGCCGCTTGGCGTGTTGATAATGAAACCGGCCTGACGTTTTGCCTGCACTGGCCTCTTCGCGGGCATGCCCGCTCCCACAGGGATTGCACAATGTTCGTTCCTGTGCTGTCGCTGTGGGAGCGGGCGTGCCCGCGAAAGGGCCGGGCCTGGCTACCAGCGCATCCGCACCCCAAGGCTGCCAATCAGCCCGTTCAGGTCATTGTCATCCACATCACTGCTGTAATCGGCGCTGACAAACAGGGCCACAGAAGGCGTGACACGCGCCACCAGCCCCAAGCCCAGCTCTACCGTGGTCGAGTAGCGCGAGCTGGAGATCTTGTCGACCTGGTCCAGCTTCACTTCATCGGCATTGCTGAAGTCGTACCACACGTTCGTCCGCACATAGGGTTCGATGGGCATGCCGCGCACTTCGTAGCGCCCGGACAATTTTGCACCCACCCGGCCGCTCCAGCTCGGCTGGCTGTCGAAGGCTTGCAGGGTTTCTTCCTGCACCTGGTTGCCGGGGAAGAACTGCTGGTTGATCAACTGTGCCTGGGGTTCGATTACCCAGTTGCCACTCAGGCGGATCGGGTAGCCGCCTTCCACCGAAAAGGTCATCGCATGGCCGCTTTCGTCAAGGCGTTGGCCGTTTTCGCCCCGGCCCAGCACATCGATCCGCGAACCCATGGCCACGGCATCCAGGTGCCAGCCCTGTTCATGGGTCATGCTCCAGTACACGCCCAGGCTTTCCCCGCTCAGGTTCACCGCATTGCGCTGCTTGTCGCCCAGCAGTGGGCGTATGCCGTTGAAGCTGCTCTGCAGGTTGTTGTGCCCTACGAAAACCCCTGCACGGTGCACATTGCCCGCTGCAGTTTCACGCACGAACAGGTCCGGGCCGATCACCAGTTGCTGGCTGGGTGCCTCCAGCTGGTCTGGGGGTTGTGTACCCATGCGGGCGTTGGTCGGGAAAAACTGCGCCCACTGGCTGGCGATCATGTCCGGCGCCGCCTGCCCGTGCCGCGCGCTCATCGTTTGCGAAAACGCATTCAGGGTACCGATACTCAAACCACTGGCGCTGGCCGGGTCTAGCGACAGCTGCGGCATCGCTGGCTGTTGCAGAAAACCGGGCGAGGTGGGGTCACCCTGCAGTTCGTACGCGAAAGTTTCCACCGGGGTTGCCAGAAGCAGCGACGTGGAAACCGCGTAGAAAATGCTGTCGAAACGCACGGGGTTCGAGGTGCTTTTCATGGCGGATCTCCTTTGTTTTTGTGGTTTTACAGCCCAAGGACCTGGCCTGTTGTCACGAGCTGTACGGCAAAAACAGTGGGCGACCCAAACCAGCACGCCAGCCTTCTGAAGCGCGCACGAAGGCGCGAGCTAGAGGCCCGGCGCGAGATCTTTACTGCTAGATAATGTTCAGCTAAGGAGAGGACGCCGCTTGCGTCAAGAAAGCGTGAAAGATCTGTTCAGGTTGTGTAACTCACCTTAAGCACCTGATTTCCCGAGATAATCACCAGGGCATAGCGGGGTTCGTTATTTCCCCCTGCGTGGCTATGACGAATGATTGCTAGAGCCTGACCTGCACCGCCAATGGCAGGTGAGCAGCGCATTGCCGTGGTGGCCGTCGGGATACACCGCGTTGCGGCCGTAGTCAAAGTCGCTCCACGTGTTGGCGGCAAGGAATTCGTACTGCGAGGTCTGCGGCCAGCCGGGATAGCGCGCGGCGTGGCGGTCGTGGCTACCAACTACTTCCTGGAGGAAGACGATGTCGCCCTGGGTGCTGCGTACCGCCTCGCGCAGTTTCGGCAAAATGAAGCGCCGGTTGAAGGCGGTGAAGCCCTTGTGGGTTTTCACCGTCAGTACCCGCAGCCGCTTCACGGCCGGGGCCTGGTTGACGCTGGCAAAACCTGTGCTGCCGGCTTCGGGGTTCACAATTCCTCCTCGATCGCAGGTGCCTGTGTGTTGCATCTACCGGCTCTATCGCCGGCAAGCCAGCTCCCACAGGTTGGTGCAGGCCTTCAGGCGGTGCAGAACGTGTGGGAGGTGGCTTGCTGGCGGTAGGACCACCCCGGGTTCACTCCTCCTCGTGCTGCAACACCATCAGCAGCATCGACCGCCCTTTGACCTCGAACGTGCTGTCGAACTGCAGATGTTGGCCCTTGCGCAACTCCGGCCGGTCGGTATCGATCAGGCAGCTCCAGTAATCGCCTTCGGGTACCGCTGGCAACTTGAATGGCACAACGTCATGGTGGGCATTGACGATCAATAGCACTGTGGCCTCGGACCCTGGCCGGGCGATGCCGCTGACCTGCGCGCGGCCGTCGATCAGCATGCCCAGGCAGCGCCCGTGCGGGTCTTCCCACTGCGCCACGCTCATTTCGTTGCCATCCGGTGCCAGCCAGGTCACGTCCTTGACCCCGATTGCTTCATTGTAATCACCCACCAGGAAGCGTGAGCGGCGCAGCACCGGGTAGGCCAGGCGCAGGCGGGTCAAGCGTTTGACGAAGGCCAGCAGCTCTTTGCCCTCCTGGTCCAGGTCCCAGTTCACCCAACCGATTTCGCTGTCCTGGCAGTAGGCGTTGTTGTTGCCATGCTGGGTGCGGCTGAACTCGTCGCCGGCGACGATCATCGGCGTGCCTTGGGCCAACAGCAGGGTGGCGAAGTAGTTGCGCATCTGGCGCATGCGCAGCGCATTGATGTCCGGATCGTCGGTTGGCCCCTCGGCACCGCAGTTCCATGACAGGTTGTTGTCAGTACCGTCCTGGTTGTTCTCGTCGTTGTCTTCGTTGTGCTTGTGGTTGTACGACACGAGGTCGCGCAGGGTGAAACCATCATGGGCGGTGATGAAGTTGACCGAGGAATACGGCCTGCGCCCGCGGTTGTTGAACATGTCGCCCGAGGCGGTCAAGCGTGCGGCGAAGTCGGCCAGCTGGCCCTCGTCACCTTTCCAGAAGGCGCGGGCGGTATCGCGGAAGCGGTCGTTCCATTCCGCCCAGCCCGGCGCGAAGTTGCCCACTTGATAGCCACCGGGGCCGCAGTCCCAGGGTTCGGCAATCAGCTTGACCTGGCTGAGCATCGGGTCCTGGCGGCAGGCGACGAGGAAGCCGTGGCGCTCGCTGTAGCCATCGTGGTAGCGGCCAAGGATAGTCGCCAGGTCGAAGCGGAAGCCGTCCACGTGCATCTCGCCGGCCCAGTAGCGCAGCGAGTCGGTGACCAGCTGCAGTACGCAGGGGTGGCTCAGGTCCAGGGTGTTGCCGGTGCCGGAATCGTTGATGTAGTAGCGTTTGTCATCCGGCATCAGGCGGTAGTACGAGGCGTTGTCGATGCCGCGCATGGACAGGGTCGGGCCGCGTTCGTTGCCTTCGGCGGTGTGGTTGTAGACCACGTCGAGGATCACCTCCAGCCCGGCGTCGTGCAGGTGCGCGACCATTTCCTTGAACTCGGCAATCTTGCCGCTGGCCAGGTAGCGCGGGTGCGGCGCAAAAAAAGCGATGCTGTTGTAGCCCCAGTAGTTGTTCAGCCCCTTGTCCAGCAGGTGCTGGTCGTTGACGAAGGCGTGAATGGGTAACAGCTCGATGCTGGAGACGCCCAGGTCTTTGATGTGCTTGAGCAGCTCGTCGTTGGCAAGGCCGGCAAAGGTGCCCCGCAGTTCTTCCGGTACTGCCGGGTGGCGCATGCTGATGCCGCGCGTGTGCGCTTCATAGATGATCGTACGTTCCCAAGGAACAGACACGCGCTGGTCACGGCCCCAGGTGAACGCCGGGTCGATCACCTTGCACTTGGGCACGAAGGGCGCACTGTCGCGCTCATCGAACGACAAGTCGCCGTCGGGGTGGCCAATGGTGTAGCCGAACAGTGCCTCGGACCACTCCAGGCTGCCGACCAGTTGCTTGGCATAGGGGTCGATCAGCAATTTGTTGGGGTTGAAACGGTGGCCGTTTTCCGGCTCGTAGGGACCGTATACACGGTAGCCATAAACCAGGCCAGGATGAGCGTCGGGCAGGTAGCCGTGGTAGATCTCATCGGTGTATTCGGGCAGCTCAATGCGCTCGAGCTCCTGCTCGCCGGTGGAGTCGAACAGGCACAGCTCGACTTTGGTTGCGTTGGCCGAGAAGAGCGCGAAGTTGACCCCAAGGCCATCCCAGGTGGCGCCGAGGGGGAAGGGCATGCCTTCGCGGATACGCGATGGTGCGACCGAGCGGGTTTTCTTAGGGGTGCGGGGGCTCATGACGATCCTCAAATGGCCGTGATAGAAGGGGAATTGTGCTGTCCTGCATTGGCCTCTTCGCGGGTAAACCCTCTCCCACAGGTTCATTACAGGTGCTCAACGCAGTGCAGAACCTGTGGGAGCGGGTTTACCCGCGAAGAGGCCGGGACAGGCTTAACCGGCAGTAGGCTTTTTCACCGCCCGAGGCTTTTTCGCCGCAGCGGGTTTGACGCCTGGCAGCGCAGCCGCCTTGGGCTCGGCAGGGGCCTTCGGCTCAGTGGCTGCCTTGGGCTTGGCCGGCGCGCGCTTGCGCGGTTGCGCCTTGGGGGCCAACGCCTCGGCCTCGGCCAGCTTGCGGGCCATATCCCAGTGCCGTTCTTCCTCCCCTACAGGCTTACCTTCAGACTCCCAGATCTGATAGGCAAATTCGCGAATACGTTTTTCATCGACACTCATCATGACGCTCCTGATGCTCAAGATTGTTGTATCAACACGTTGACCGGGAACTCCGCGAGCACGGTGCTCAACATCAACTCCTTGGAAGAGCTGACCGCCGCGCCACGGAAAAGTCCCGTCGAGTTGGCAGGCGACAAGGCAAACGGCAGTACCACCCGGGTGTCGTCCCAGTTCTGTGCCGGGATCAACGGTGTAGCAGCGCCACCGAGCAAGCCGCTGGCCAGGCGCGGGGCGACGACGACGGCGTGTTCACCTTCACCCACGCGCGCAAAGGCAATCACCTTGTCCGCATGCCTGCCCTGTACGGTCAGTGGCAGGTAGGCGCCACGGCGAAACAGTTCGGCGTGGGCCTGGCGGCAGTCCAGCACCCGTGCGATCAAGGCCTGCTTGATGCGGCCGTCGCGCCAGTGCGCCAGCAGCTCGGCTAGCGGCGTGGCGTCGTCCAGGGTGCGACGCCTCGAAGCGTAGTCCACGGGGCGGCGGTTGTCGGGGTCGACCAGGCTGAAGTCCCAGTATTCGTTACCCTGGTACAGGTCGGGCACACCGGGGGTAGTCATGCGCAGCAGGGCTTGGACCAAGCCATTGAGGGCGCCGGGGCAAGCCAGCAGTTGCGCGGCATCGGCCACGGATTTGCGCAGTTGCTGGTGTTCGCTGCCTAGCAGCAGGCTATCGATGTAGCGGGCACAGGCACTTTCGTAAGCCTCGTTCGGCGCGCTCCAGCTGCTGCGTAACTTGGCTTCGCGCAGTGCCTTCTGCTGCCACTGACGGATACGCTCGGCGTATTGGTGCAGGGCGGTTTCGTCGTGCAGGTCGAGCTCCAGCGGCCAACTGCCGAGCAGGGTTTGCAGCAGCATCAGCTCGTCGCCGGGGCTGGGTGCCAAGCCATCGTTCAGCTGCGCGCGCAGCGGTTCTGCCAGTTCACGCCAATGTTCCACTCGGCTGGCCAGCCACGGGGCGCGTTCGCTAAGCACGGCCAAGCGTGCGCGAGTGTCTTCGCCGCGCTTGTGATCATGGGTGGCGGTGGCCAGCAGGTTGTCGGGGAAGTCGCGCAGGCGCCGCTGGGCTTCGTTATGGAAGTGCATGGGCGGGGCGCTGAAGTGCTCGGCCTCGAAGCCTACGTCGTTGCGCGACAGCAGCCGGGCGCTGCGGTAGAAGGCAGTGTCTTCCACGGCTTTGGCCGCGCTCGGCGCGGTCAGCTGCTGGAAGCGCACGCAGGCGTGGCGCAGTTGCTTGCGGGCGCGGCCCGGTGGCAGCCGCTTCCAGGCTTGGCCCCCCAGCCATTGTTCAAGGTGGTCCAGTAGCGGCCAGTCGGCTTCGCCGAGGTCGTGCCGGGCGTTGGCCAGCGCCTGCTGGAAAAACCCTTCGTCTTCAGCGGGGCGCCCGCAGGCGTTGAAGTAGGTACGGTACACGGGGTAATGCGCTACCACTGCCTGCAAGGCCCGGCGAATGCCGCCCAAGGTCAGGTCGCGGGTCATCAGGTCGTTGCGCGCGACCTGCAGCAGCGCCTGGGCGACCGATTCGCAGTCACCGGCGAGGCTGGCATTGAGCACAAGGTAACGCGCCTGACGCACTTCTTCAGGGAAGTCGGGCCGTTCGGTGACGTTCGCCCATAGCTCGGTGAGTGGCGTTTCGCCGGCCGGGTCGTGCTGCAGCAGCGAGACCTGGTTCATGAATTCGTAGCCAGTGGTGCCGTCGGTGAGCCAGTCGCGGTGCAGGTGCTCGCCTGCACCGAGGATTTTTTCCACGTAGATCGGGAAGTGCTCCAACGCAGCCTGCAAAGGCCTTTGCGCCAACAGGCTATCGACCCGACGGCGCAGCTTGCGGCAATAGCCGCGCGGGTCGGCCAGGCCGTCGATATGGTCGATGCGCAGGCCATCCACCAGGCCGCGCTCGATCAGCTCGAACAGCTTGGCGTGGGTGGCCTCGAACACCACCGCGCGCTCCACGCGCAGGCCGCCCAGCTCGTTGATGTCGAAGAATCGCCGCCAGTTGATGTCATCGGCGGCGGTGCGCCAGCTGGCAAGGCGGTAGGTCTGGCGCTCCAGCAGCAGGTGCAAGCGTTTGAAGCCGGCCTCGCTGCGGCTGTCGAAGGCCACCAGGGCCGATTCAAGGTCAGCCCCTTCACGCACCAGGCGTGCCAGTTCGGTTTGTAGCGGGAGCGCTGCGGCCAGTGGTGTGGGTGACTCGTTCAACGCAGTGAAATGTTCGGCCAGGGCCTTGAGCGCAGGCTCCGGGCTGAGTGCGAGAATCCAGCCGTAATCGACTGGGCAGATCGGGAAACTATGCTCGTAATGGACCACGTGCAGCAGCCCCTGCTGCTGGTCGAACTGCAGTGGGATTTCGCCGTTCTTGAGTGCCACGCCATAGTCACTGCCAAGGAACGGCAACAACAGTTGCCCGGCCAGTAGCGGGTCGCTGGAGTGCCACTGGATATCGAAGAACTCGGCATACGGGCTACGCCGGCCCCAGGCCAGCAGGCTTTGCCACCAGGGGTTATCGGCACCGCCCACGGCCATGTGGTTGGATACGGTGTCGAGAATCAGCCCCATGCCATGCTGGCGCAGGGCCGCCACTAGCCGCTCCAGCGCCGCTTCGCCGCCCAGTTCGGGGTTGACGCAGGTCGGGTCGACCACATCGTAGCCGTGGCGGGAGCCGGCGCGGGCCTTGAGGATGGGCGAGGCATACAGGTGGCTGATACCCAGCTGGGCGAAGTACGGCACCAGCGGCACGGCGTGATCGAGGGTGAAATCACTGTGAAACTGTAGGCGCAGGGTCGCAGTCAGCGGCTTCATCGGTCACGCTCCCAGGCCTGTTCGCGGGCCTGGGCCAGCAGCTCCAGGCGCCGTGCGGCATCTTCGTCATCGAGCAGTTCTGCCACCGGTTGGGTGAAGCGCCGCCTCCAGTTAGGGTGCCCGGCTGTAGTGCCTGGCAGGTTCGGCTGCTCTTCGCAGCCCAACAGGTCTTCGAGCGGTACCAGCACCAGGGGCGCACGGGTGTGGCCAACGAAGCGGATGGCCGCGTCGATCACGGCGTCGTTGTCCTTCAGTTCGCCGTAGTTGGCCTCCAGGGTGCGGCGCAGGCCGTCGTGTTCTTTCTGGCGGTCTTGGCGCCAATGCAGTTCGGTGGCAGCGTCGATCAGTTGCAAGCGGTGGCTCCAGTCGATGTCGCGGTTTTCCAGCCAGCCGGCCAGCGGGGCCAGGTCGTGGGTGCCGGTTGTGGCAAGGGCGCTGTCTGGCCAGTCCAGAATGGGCTTGAACTGGCCTGGCTGGGTCTGTTCGAAGGGCAGCACGCGCATGCCCAACACTGCTTTCTCGGCAAGTGTTTCGCGCAGGCCGTCGGGCACGGTGCCCAGGTCTTCGCCAAGGATGACTGCCTGGTGGCGCACCGACTCCAGCGCCAGCAGGCGCAACAGGTCGTCCAGCGGGTAATTGAGGTAGGCGCCTTCGCTGGGCTTGGCCCCCTGCGGGATCAGCCACAGCCGGCGCAGGCCCATCACATGATCGATGCGCAGGCCGCCGGCATGTGCCAGGTTCGCCCGCAGCATCTCGATAAAGGCGCGGTAGCCATTACGCTTGAGGCCCTCGGGCGAGAAGGCGCAGATGCCCCAATCCTGGCCGGCGCGGTTGAGGATGTCGGGCGGCGCACCCACGGTCAGGCCGGCCAGCAATTCATCCTGGCGGCTCCATGCCTGGCTGCCGGCACCGTCGGCACCCACCGCCAGGTCGGCGATCAAGCCCACAGCCATACCGTTGCCGCGGGCTGCCTCCTGAGCACGTTGCAGGCCGCGTTCGGTCAGCCATTGGCAAAAGGCATGGAACTCGACCTTGGCCGGGTAAGCATTGGCGAAGGCCGCCACTTCCGGGTGATAGGGGTCGTGCCAGGCCTTTGGCCAGTTGCGCCAGTCGGCGCCCAGGCCGTGCTCTACAGCCTGTGCCTGCAACACCTCGAAGCGGCAGTGGTGCTCCAGGGCCTGGCCACCGGCCTCGCGGAAGCTATCGAAATCCCTGCGCAGCGGATGGTCGCCATGGCTGAACCCGTGGTACAGCGCTTCAAGCAAGCGCAGGCGGGCACTGGCGGCGCGTGGCCAATCAACCAGTGGGCGTTGCTCCAGCTCTTCCAGTTGTTGCTCCAGTCCGCAGGCTTCAATGGCCATGCGCACCTCCCGCTCACCCAGCAGGGCTGCGGGGCTGGCATACAGGGTGTTGAGCAGCAGGCGGCTGGAGGGTGAGTAGGGGCTGTAGTGCTCTTGGTCGATGGCCGACAGTGCATGAATGGGGCTGATGGCCAAGGCATCGGCACCGCGCTCGGCGGCCAGGCGGGCCAGCTGCTCCAGCGCCAGGCAGTCGCCGTAACCGCCATCGCCGGGCCTGCGCAGGCTGTACAGCTGCACTGCCAGGCCCCAGCAGCGTGGGGGGGGCTGCACGTTGTCTGCAAGGCTGTAGCAGCGCGGCGGGGCCACGGCCACGGTGAAGCGGCGGCTGTCTATTTCCACCTGGTGGTAGCCAATGGGCAGGTCACCTGGCAGGCGTGCCTGCTCGTCCAGGCTGAGGGTAACCGAGGTTTGGTCTTCCAAGGTGCAGCGGGCGACGCTGGCAGCGCTGAAATAGCGTGACAGCGCCAATGGCTGGCCTTGGTCGGCGGTCAGCAAGGGCGGCAAATGTTCGCTGTCTTCGGCGGCTTCTACCGCGCGCAGGCTGGCGGCAATGGCCGTGTCATCGCTGGCCGGGTGGCCAAGGCCTGCGAGTAGCTTGCACAGCACCTCGTCGCTGACGCGCTGGGGCCGGGCGTTGGCGTCGATCCAGTCGCGGCTTAACCCGACGCGGTTTGCCAAGCGGTGCAGGGCGGTTTCGCTCATGGGCGCTCCTGGTCAGGGGGAAGCAGGCTGACCACGCAACTGTACGGGGCCAGTTGGCTATCAGGGTGTTGGGTGTCGCTGGTGTCGAACAGCCGGGTGGCGGCAGCGGGCAGTTCGACGGCCTGCGCAGTTGCCGCCAGGTTCAGGTCGATGCGCAGGGTATTGCCATCGCCCAGCCGCCAGCGTGCGGTCAGCGCTTTGTCGCCATGCACCTCGGCCCCCAGTGAGCGGCTACCGGGCAGGTGCGGGATGACGTGGCGGCGGCGCAGGGCCAGCAGTTGCTGATAAAGGCCGTGCCAGCCGGCGACCACTTCCTTGTTTTGCGGGCGGGAAGACTCGAAGGTCTGTTCGGCGTTGGGGTCGGGAATGTGCTCTCGCTGCTCGGGGTCGGCGAACGCGGTGAAATGGGCGAACTCGCCACGGCGGCCTTCGCGCACAGCGTCTGCCAACGCGTCATGGAAGTCGGTAAAGAACAGGAACGGCCGGCAACTGCCCTCGTCGTCGCCCATGAACAGCAGCGGGATCATTGGCGCCAGCAGCAACAGGCCAGTGGCTGCTCGCAGGGCCGGTGGCGGGCACAGGCGGGTCAGGCGTTCGCCCAAGGCGCGGTTGCCGACCTGGTCATGGTTCTGCAAGAACAACACAAAAGCGCTGGGCGGCAGGTGCCCGCTGGGTTCGCCGCGTGGCGTGCCATGGCGGTTTGCCTGGCCCTGGAACACGAAGCCCTCGGCCAGGCAGCGCGCCAGCTGGTCGATGGGGCGTTGCTTGTAGTCGGCGTAGTAGCCTTCGGTTTCGCCGGTCAGCAGCACATGCAGGGCATTGTGGCCGTCGTCGTTCCATTGCGCATCGAAACCCTGTTCCAGCAGGGCGGCCTGGTTGTGCTCGTTTTCCAGCACCAGCCACACGTGCCGCCCCGGTTCTACGGCGGCGCGTACACGCTGGGCCAGCTCAATCAGGAAATCGGGCTGGTCGATGGCATGCACGGCATCCAGGCGCAGGCCGTCGCAGCGGTAGTCGCACAGCCACATGAGCGCGTTCTGGATGAAGTACTCGCGCACCTGCGGGCGGCGGAAGTCGATGGCCGCGCCCCAGGGTGTCTGCCGGTCTTCGCGGAAGAACGCGCTGGCGTACTGGTGCAGGTAATTGCCATCGGGGCCAAAGTGGTTGTACACCACATCCACCAGCACCATCAGCCCTTCGCCGTGGGCCTGATCGACCAGTGCGCATAACTGCTCGGGGCTGCCGTAGGTATTTTGAGGCGCGTAGGGCAGCACGCCGTCGTAGCCCCAGTTGCGCTCGCCTGGGAACTGCCCCAGCGGCATCAGCTCGACAGCACTGATGCCCACCTCGGCCAGGCGCTGCAGGTGCCGGGCAACCCCGGCGTAGCCGTCGAGCAAACCGACATGCAGTTCCTGAATCACCGCTTCGTGCCACGGCCGGCCTTGCCACGGGTGTTGCCAGGGGTAACCGGCCACATCCACCACCTGGCTTGGGCCTTGTACGCCTTGGGGCTGATAACGCGAAGCCGGGTCAGCCACCTGGAGTTCGCCGTCGATACGGTAATGATAAAGGTCGCCAGCCTTGCACGGGGCAACGCCGGTGAACCAGCCATCGTCATCGGCCAGCAGCGCCACGGGCGGCTGCTGCTCCAGTTCCACGCTCACGCTGCGCGCATCCGGCGCCCAGAGGGCGAAGCGCGCCGACGTGGCGTCCATTAAGTGTGCGCCATGCCTGTGCATCTTCTGACCCTCGCTCAGTAATGGCTCAGCTGTGCCTGCTTGACCAGGTCCTCGTAAAGGCGGGCGTAGGGCTCAACCGCCTGGCACCAGTTGAAGGGTTGGGTCATCGACAGGCAGCGCATGGCGTTCAGCAAGTCCTTCTTGCCGTACACATAGAAGGCGCGGCTGAGTGCCTCGCGGTAGCTCTCCACGGTCGACTCGTTGAACAGAAAGCCCGTGACGCCGCACTCGATGGTGTCGGCCAGGCCACCGGTATTGCGCGCCACCGGCAGCGAGCCGAAGCGTTGCGCGTACATCTGGCTGAGGCCACAAGGTTCATAGCGTGACGGCATCAGCAAGAAGTCGCTGCCGGCGAACATGCGCCGGGCGTCGGTCTCGTTGAAGCCAATACGCACACCGATGCGGCCCGGGTGGCGCAGCGCCAGCTCGCGCATGGCCTGTTCTTCTTCCGGCTCGCCACGGCCGATGATCGCGATCTGCCCACCTTGTTCGACGATGTAGTCGGCCACACCCAAGGTCAGGTCCAGGCCTTTCTGATAGACCAGCCGTGACACCACGGCGAACAACGGGCCTTCGGATTCCTCCAGGCCGAACAGCTCGCGTACCTCATGAGTGTTGCGCGCCTTGCCTTCCCAGTCGTTGATGCTGAAGTTGTGTTGCAGGTGTTTGTCGGTGGCCGAGTCCCAGCTTTCGTCGATGCCGTTGGGGATGCCGCCAAGCAGGCCTTGCTGGGCTTTGCTGGCGAGAAAACCGTCCAGGCCGCAGCCGAATTCCGGCGTGGTGATTTCCCGGGCATAGGTGGCGCTGACGGTGGTGATGTGGCTGGAGTAAGCCAGGCCAGCCTTGAGGAACGACAGCTTGCCGTAGAACTCCATGCCTTCCTGCTGCATGGCGTGATCGGGAATCGCCAGCTCCGGGCTGCAACCTCGGCTGTACACACCCTGGTAGGCCAGGTTGTGGATGGTGAACAGGGTGGGCGTGTTCAGCCCGCGCCAATGCATGTAGGCCGGGGCCAGGCCCGCGGGCCAGTCATGCGCGTGCACCACTTCTGGCGTCCAGTGGATCTTGCCTTCGCCAGCTGCGATTTCGGCAGCAGCCAGGCCCAGGCGTGCGAAGCGGATGTGGTTGTCGGGCCAGTCGCGACCATTGTTGGCACCATAGGGTGTGCCGTCGCGCTGGTACAGCTCGGGGCAGATCAGCACATAGATGACCAGGCCGTCGGCCATGTCCATACGCCCGATCTTGCACGGCGGCAGGGCCGCGTGGCCGCCTAGCTCACCCACGATGTGGATCGGGTTGTCACTTTCCATCACCTGCCGGTAGCCAGGGATCAGCACCCGCACATCGTGCAGGTGGGCCAGGGCACGGGGCAGGGCGGAGGACACGTCGCCCAGGCCGCCGGTCTTCACCAGGTCTGCGATTTCCGAGGTCACGAACAGAATCTTGCGCATGTTCGGGTTGTGCTGGCGCTGGGCGCCGGGTGCCTTGCCTGTCGTGGCGAAATCCGGGGTGAGCGGCTCGCGGTTGTCCGGTTTGAATGAATCTACGTGAGGCTCGACAGCGGCACTGATCATACTTCTCTCCGTCCCTATGCTTGACCGGGTGCTGGCACCCGTGACGATATTGCGTGTTGGTTCTCTCTGTTTCTGGATTCTGCGTAGTGCGTTCCATGCCCCAGGTTCGTGCGCGCAGGCACAACGCGATCAGCACTCCGGCCGAAGGCGATTGGACTGGTTGGGATGGGTGGGCCGAGCCAGGGAATGTCCCTTGCGTTTGGCCTACTTAGTTCCTGACCTGCCGGCGTTTGCGAAAGTTCGACTTTTTTTCGTCGCTCTTCCGTTGAGCAAATGGCGGGCCGAAACCCGAGTGTAGGAGAGAAAAAGATAAAAAGGTGACCCATTGGTCACTATTGCCATGCGCGGAATAGACGCAAACGTTGGCGTATGTGACCGGATGTGAAAAGAGGTGGGCGAAGGCAGTGCGGGGTGTTTGGAGGATGCGCCAAATTGTGGCTAGGGTGGGGTAGCGCACCATGATGGTGCTAGCAGCAAGTCACTTCTTCATCGTGGACAACCCGGTCATCATGGCATTGGATTCTCTACGCGCAGTGAATCCCTTGGCTGGCATTTCTGACAGTTGTGTCATTCAGGGCTAGGGCACCACCATTGTGCCGGATCTCCCCTAGGACGAAGGTCATGGAAAAAATTGATCAGCTGACCTCAGTGCATAAGCACTCTTCAGGCATCCCTTATGCACCCTACGGATACTCTGTGTGGCTCGACTCATCTCTGAGCTTCAACGCTCAACACAGGGATTTGCACTCAAAATTTTACCTGCTCGGTAACGGGTATCGGGGATATAAGCCCGAACTTATGCGGTTTAACTCACCCGATACGCTCAGTCCGTTCGGCAAAGGGGGGGCGAACGCATACGCCTACTGCGCTAACGACCCGGTGAATCGCCTGGACCCCTCAGGCCATTTCTTCAAATGGTTGAAACGGGGTGTAGCCAGCATTTTTGGCAACTCCGGCAGGTCGCCAGGACGCCGAACAGATTCAATCACCGCTACTACCCTAAGCGAACCCGGTTCAGTTAAGCGGAGTTCAGATCTCTCTTTTGGGGCGCCTTCGGGAGGTAGCGGTGCGAGTCACGTTCAAACAACGTTCGAGGAAATTCAGCGTCTTGAACGCGACATTATGGATGTGAGGGTTTTTTCGCCGCAAAATCCTCGTGAGGTCAATGCTCAGCTCGAAACCCTATCTGTTTTGCAGCATCGACTTGCTGATGCCCACAAGCGGATTAAACCGAGGGATCAGGTATGGCTAGCCTTGCATGTACGGGAAAGGATTCGTGAAACAAAAAATCACGGATTATCCGTCTCAGATTCAGCCAGCTGGCACAGCCATAGTGAGTTGCGATTGCGCATTACCAGAAGCCTGATTTGAAGAAATCGATCAGAGGCTTACAGCCTTTTCGCCATCACGTTGTTGCGCCAGCAACAGGTTCAACTGGGCGACCTGTTGGCGCAACTGGTCACGTTCGTCTTTCAGTTTACGCAGCTCATCACGGCGCACGGAGACATAAAGTGTCTGGGTTGGGGTTGCAGGCATCAAGGTACCCATGAGCACACCTCGCGGTTTTGGCTGGTGACAAGTCAAAGCGTAGACGCTTCACGCGGGGCGCATTCTGAATTCTTTTGCAGTTGGTGGGAACTTTTTTGTTTATCGTGGTCTTGCCGTTCGTCGCTGAACCCTCGGGCGGCAGGCTGGACTAATCTGAAACGCTGGACTGTGTTGTCATCCATTTCGTAAGGGAGCATCGGCTCATGCAATTGGGAATCGTCGGGCTGGGCCGCATGGGCGGCAATATCGCAAGGCGCCTGATGCGCGCCGGCCACCGCACCGTGGTGCACGACCGCAACCGCGAGGCCATTACCGGGCTGGAGGGCGAGGGTGCCCAAGGCGCGCACGACCTTGGTGCGCTGGTACAAAAGCTGAAAGCCCCACGCGCAGTGTGGGTGATGCTGCCGGCCGGCGAGCCCACCGAGCAGACCATCGCGCAGTTGGCTGACCTGCTGGAACCGGGCGATGCGATCATCGACGGCGGCAATACCTTCTACAAGGACGACATGCGCCGTGCTGCCGAGCTGGCAAAACGCGGCCTGCATTACCTGGACGTCGGCACTTCTGGCGGCGTATGGGGCCTGGACCGTGGCTACTGCATGATGATCGGCGGCGAAAAGGACGTGTTCGAGCGCCTGGAGCCACTGTTCAAGGCGCTGGCCCCGGGCGTGGGTGACATCCCGCGTACTCATGGCCGCAGCGGCGAGCATCAGCGCGCCGAGCACGGCTATATCCACGCGGGCCCACCCGGCGCCGGGCACTACGTGAAAATGGTGCATAACGGTATCGAGTACGGCCTCATGCAGGCCTATGCCGAAGGCTTCGACCTGCTGCGCAGCAAAGGCGGCAACGAGCTGCCGCAAGACCAGCGCTTTGACCTGAACGTGGCCGAGATCGCCGAGGTGTGGCGGCGTGGCAGCGTGGTAACCTCATGGCTGCTCGACCTCACCGCCGATGCCTTGGTGGCCGACCCGCAGCTGTCGCAGTTCAGTGGCTCGGTATCCGACAGTGGCGAAGGCCGCTGGACCATCGATGCCGCCGTTGAGCAGGCGGTGCCGGTGCCGGTGCTGTCCAGCGCACTGTTTGCGCGCTTCCGCTCGCGCCAGCAGCAGGGCACGTATGGTGACAAGATCCTTTCGGCCATGCGCCTGGGCTTCGGTGGCCACGTCGAGAAGAAAGGCGAATGACCAAACAGACCATTCCAGCCGCACCTCCCTGTACCCTGTTCCTGTTTGGCGCCAATGGCGACCTGGTCAAGCGCCTGCTGATGCCGGCGCTGTACAACCTCAGCCGCGACGGTTTGCTGGACCGCAACTTGCGCATCGTTGGCGTGGACCACAACCCGGCCAGCGCCGAGGAATTTGCAGAGCGCCTGCATGCGTTCATGCTCGAGCGGGATAAAGGCGGCGAGGGCAGCGCCAAGTGCCTGGACGAAAAGCTCTGGGCACGCCTGGCCAAGCGCCTGGATTACCAGACGGGCGATTTCCTCGACCCGGCCACTTACCAGGCCCTCGCCAAGCGCATCGACAAAACCAGCCACGGCAATGCGATCTTCTACCTGGCCACCTCGCCGCGTTTCTTCCCCGAGGTGGCGCAGCGCCTGGGGCAGGCCGGCTTGCTCGACGAGTCTGGCGGCGGCTTTCGCCGCGTCGTGGTCGAGAAGCCATTCGGCACCGACCTGGCCAGCGCCGAGGCGCTCAACGCCTGCCTGTTGAAAGTGATGGGCGAACGGCAGATCTACCGTATCGACCATTACCTGGGCAAAGAGACGGTGCAGAATATTCTGGTGAGCCGCTTCTCCAACGGCCTGTTCGAATCGTTCTGGAACAACCACTACATCGACCACGTGCAGATCACCGCTGCGGAAACGGTCGGCGTCGAAACCCGTGGTGCGTTCTACGACAGCACCGGGGCCCTGCGCGACATGGTTCCCAACCACCTGTTCCAGTTGCTGGCGATGGTGGCCATGGAGCCGCCGGCTGCGTTCGGGGCTGACGCGGTGCGCGGCGAAAAGGCCAAGGTGGTCGGTGCTATTCGCCCATGGTCGGCGAAAATGGCCCTGAAGAACTCGGTACGCGGCCAGTACAGTGCCGGCAAGCAGGGGCGCAAGCCGCTGCCCGGTTATCGGCAGGAGCCCAATGTAGCGCCTGACAGCCAGACCGAAACCTACGTGGCGCTGAAGGTGATGATCGACAACTGGCGCTGGGCCGGCGTGCCGTTCTACTTGCGCACCGGCAAGCGCATGAGCGTGCGCGACACCGAAATTGCCATTTGCTTCAAGCCGGCGCCGTATGCGCAGTTCCGCGAGTCGGAGCTGGAGCGGCCCAAGCCCAACTACCTGAAAATCCAGATTCAGCCCAACGAAGGCATGTGGTTCGACCTGCAGGCCAAACGGCCAGGGCCGGAGCTGGTGATGGAGAATGTGGAGCTGGGCTTTGCCTATAAAGACTTCTTCAAGATGACCCCGGCGACCGGCTACGAGACGCTGATTTACGACTGCCTGACCGGTGACCAGACCCTGTTCCAGCGGGCTGACAACATCGAGAACGGCTGGCGAGCGGTGCAGCCGTTTCTCGATGCCTGGGCCCAGGATGGCGAGGTGCACCAGTACCCGGCCGGTGAAGACGGGCCTGACGCTGGCAATGAATTGCTGACCCGCGACAAGCGCGAGTGGCACCGCTTGGGCTGACCTGATCAAGCTGGGTTGCCTGTGCCGGCCGCTTCGCGGGGCAAGCCCGCTCCCACAGGGAACCCTACTGCACTTAAGCCGTGTGCAGTACCTGTGGGAGCGGGCTTGCCCCGCGAAGCGGCCGGCACAGGCAACAAACCGGTTCAACCGAAAGGAGACTCAATGCCTGCCCACATCGAAGACTATGCCCTGCTGGGCAATTGCCGCAGCGCCGCCCTGGTCAGCCGCGATGGCTCGCTCGACTGGCTCTGCCTGCCACGCTTCGACGCCCCCGCCGTGTTTGCGGCCCTGCTGGGCAACGAAGAAAACGGCCGCTGGCGCGTGGCCCCCTGCGACCCCGTCGAGCACAGCAGCCGCCAATACCTGGACGACACCCTCGTGCTGGAAACCACCTGGGTCACTGCCACCGGCCGTGCCCGGGTGCTCGACTTCATGCCGCTGGGCGACGTCAATTCGGTGGTGCGGATCGTCGAGGGTCTCAGTGGCGAAACCAATTTTGAAATGGACCTGGTCATGCGCTTCGACTACGGTCGCAGTGTGCCATGGGTGGAACGGCTCGCCCCACTGACCCTCAGCGCCGTTGCCGGCCCTGACCGGCTGATCCTGTGCAGCACCGTCCCCCCGCATGCACTCGACCACCATACCGTCGCGCGCTTTCGTGTTGGCACGGGCGAGCGCCAAATCTTCAGCCTGCGTCACCAACCCTCGCACCTGCCCGTGCAGCCCGACTGCGATATCGACCAGGCTTTTGCCCAAACCGTCGAGCAGTGGCAGGCCTTCGCCACCCGCTGCCCGCAGGTAGGGCCATACACCGCCCTGGTGCGCCGCTCGTTGCTCACCCTCAAGGCCATGACCTACGCCCCCACCGGCGGTATCGTCGCCGCCGTCACCACCTCGCTGCCCGAGCGTGTGGGTGGGGAGCGCAACTGGGACTACCGCTTCTGCTGGCTGCGCGATGCCACCATGACACTGCTGGCCTTCATGAACCTCGGCTACTTTGACGAAGCCCAGGCCTGGCGCGAATGGCTGCTGCGCTCGGTGGCCGGCAACCCTGAGCAGATGCAGATCATGTATGGCCTGGCCGGCGAGCGTGACCTGCAGGAATACACCTTGCCGTGGCTGGCCGGTTACGAGCATTCGCAACCCGTGCGGGTAGGCAATGCCGCGTCGCAGCAGATGCAGCTGGACATCTATGGCGAACTGGCCGATGCCATGTCCCAGGCGATCAAGGGCGGCTTGCCGCGCCATCCGCGCAGCGCCGCCATCTCCCGCCTGATCATGCCTTACGTCGAAGGCATCTGGCGCGAGCCGGACGAAGGCATCTGGGAAGTGCGCGGCGGCCGGCAACAGTTCGTGCACTCCAAGGTGATGGCCTGGGTCGCCTTCGACCGTGCCGCAGGGTTGGCCGACACCACTGAAGAAGGCCGCGAGCGCGGGGACCATTACCGCCAGGTGGCTGACGACATTCACCGCGAAGTTTGCGAGAAAGGCCTGGACCCCAGTGGCCGGTTTTTTGTTCAGGCGTACGGCTCGTCCGAGATGGATGCCAGCCTGTTGCAGATCGCCCTGACTGGCTTCTTGCCCGCAGATGACCCACGCTTTTTGCGCACGCTGGAGCAGGTCGAACAGCGCCTGCTGAAGAACGGCCTGCTGATGCGCTACGACAGTGACAGCTGCAGCGACGGCCTGACGCCGGGGGAAGGCACCTTCCTGGTGTGCTCGTTCTGGCTGGCAGACGTTTATGTATTGTTGGGGCGCCAGGCTGAAGCCGAAGCGCTGTACCAGCACCTCACCGGCTTGAGCAACGACCTTGGCTTGCTGGCGGAACAGTACGACCCGGCCGGCCAGCGCATGCTCGGCAACTTCCCCCAGGCGTTCAGCCATATCGGCATCATCAACACCGCACTTAATCTTCATCGCGCACAGTGCCCGGTGCGGGACCGGGCGAGTTGCGGATAGACGTGCCTCTGATCGCAACCAATGGGTGACGCATCGTGCCATCGCCATCAGCCTGTAATCACACGGATGTTTCAGGCCGCCTGATATAAAAGTGTGAAACGACCGGAGTAGACTAGGCCAAACCCCTACGGCACGGAGCACACATGGGCATTCGCGGTACTGACCGGCAGATCGACAACATCGAGTTCAATGTCAGCGACATCGCAAGCAGCAAAGCCTTCTATGGCAGCGTGTTCGGCTGGGCGTTCACCGACTATGGGCCTGCCTATACCGAGTTCAGTGACGGCCGGCTGACCGGTGGCTTCACCACCGGCGAGCCAGTACGCCCGGGCGGGCCATTGGTCATCCTGTACGCCGACGACCTCGATGCCACACAGCAGCGGGTCGAGGCCGCCGGGGCGACAATCAGCCGGGCGACCTTTGCCTTTCCGGGCGGGCGTCGCTTCCATTTCATCGACCCGGACGGCTATGAACTGGCGGTGTGGACGGCCCAAGCCTGATGGCCAACCACAAGATCGAAATCCGCCGACGCAATATCGAGAAAATTTTGCAGGCGGCGGAAAAGGTGTTCGCCGACAAAGGTTATGGCGCCACGTCCATGGGCGATATCGCCGAGCAGGCCGAATTGCCGCGCTCCAACTTGCATTATTACTTCAGCACCAAGGACGAGCTGTTCCGCGCGGTGCTGCAGGACCTGCTGGATGTGTGGAAGCAGGACGCACTGTGCTTCGAGAACTTCGACGACCCGCGTGTGGTGCTGACCAGCTACATCAGGGCCAAGATGGGCCATTCGCGCTCGCGGCCACTGGGCTCGAAGATCTGGGCCGAAGAGATGCTGCACGGGGCGCCTGTGCTTGGGGTGAACCTGGATGACAGCCTGGTGCCCTGGGCGAAATTGAAAGAAGCCAAGATCCGCCGTTGGGTGGAGGAGGGGCGTATTCTGCCGGTTGAACCGTCGGCATTGCTGTACATGATCTGGGCGTCCACCCAGCACTATGCCGACTTCGGTTACCAGGTGCAGTTGCTCAATGGCGGCGAGATGCTGTCGGACATGGCGTTCGAGAGTGCGGTGCAAACGGTGACCAGCGTGATCTTGCGGGGGATCGGGCTGGAGCCTTGAACCGAGACTCCAGCCTGACGCGGTCCATTGTAGGAGCGGCCTTGTGCCGCGATGGGGCGCGAAGCGGCCCCGGCAATTTCGGCGGCGAAGCTCAAACCCCAGGGCCGCTTCGCGCCCCATCGCGGCACAAGGCCGCTCCTACACCGATCGCGTTGCGGGTTCAGGCAGTGATCTACCTCAACTGGCCTCGCGGTAGGGGTTACGCGGGTCCTGTGTCCAGTTCAGGTACGGTTTGCCGGTATCCTGCGCCTGCATCTCGATGCAGTTTTCAACCGGGCAGGTGATCTGGCACAGGTTGCAGCCCACGCATTCCTCCTCGATCACGCTGTAGGCATGGGTGCCATCTGCCTTCAGCGTGCTGGCAATGGCCTGGTGTGAGGTGTCCTCACAGGCAATGTGGCAGCGCCCACAGCCAATGCAGGCGTCCTGGTCGATGTGCGCCACCGATTTGTAGTTGATGTCCAGGTACTTCCAGTCGGTGGTGTGCCCTACCGCCTGGCCACGGAACGCCTCGAGGGTGCGATGCCCATGCTGGTCCATCCAGCGCGCCAGGCCGTCCTTCATGTCCTCGACAATGCGAAAACCATGCAGCATCGCTGCCGTGCACACCTGGACGGCGCCACTGCCCAGGGCCATGAACTCCGCCGCATCACGCCAGTTGCCGATGCCGCCAATGCCGCAGATCGGTAGGCCACGCGTCTGCGGGTCGCGGGCAATTTCTGCCACCATGTTCAGGGCAATCGGCTTTACGGCCGAGCCGCAGTAACCGCCATGGGTGCTTTGGTCGCCAACGATGGGGTGGGCCACCATACGGTCCAGGTCGACGCTGGTGATGGAGTTGATGGTGTTGATCAACGACACCGCATCGGCCCCGCCACGGTGGGCGGCGCGGGCCGACTGACGGATGTCGGTGATGTTGGGTGTAAGCTTCACGATCACCGGCAGCGAGCAGTAGGTCTTGCACCAGCGGGTGACCAGCTCCACATACTCAGGCACCTGGCCGACCGCCGCACCCATGCCGCGCTCCGGCATGCCGTGCGGGCAGCCGAAGTTCAGCTCGATGCCATCGGCACCGGTGGCCTCTACCAGCGGCAGGATGAACTTCCACGAGTCCTCGACGCACGGCACCATCAGCGACACGATCAATGCCCGGTCGGGCCAGTCCTTCTTTACCTGGGTGATTTCACGCAGGTTGATTTCCAGCGAACGGTCGGTAATCAGCTCGATGTTGTTGATGCCCTGCACCAGGCGGTTGGCGCCGTAGTGCGCCGAGTAGCGCGACGACACGTTGACCGCTGCCGGGTCCTCGCCCAGGGTTTTCCAGACCACGCCGCCCCAGCCAGCCTCAAAGGCGCGGACCACGTTGTAGGCCTTGTCGGTTGGCGGTGCGGAAGCCAGCCAGAAAGGGTTGGGTGCCTTGATGCCGGCAAATACGATAGACAAGTCGGCCATTTACGCTGCCTCCACGTTGAGCATGAGTTGGGCATGGATGGCTTCGGCGGCCAGCTTGCCGTGCTGCACAGCCTGGACAGTGAGGTCCTGGCCCAGGGCCGTGCAGTCGCCGCCGGCATATACGCCCGGCAAGCTGGTCTGCAGGGTGTGGTCAACGCGGATGCGCTCACCGTCCCGGGCCAGTTGTGCAGCCACCGGGTCGACGAGGCAGGCATCGTCGAAGCGCTGGCCGATGGCCTTGAAGATGGCATCGGCCTGCAGCTCGAAGGTTTCGCCAGTGTCGCGCAGTCGGCCGTCCATTAGTTCGGTGCGGGCAAAGCGCATGCCGCGCACCTTGCCGGCGTCATCCAGCAGCACGGCGTCGGGGCGCGCCCAGGTGTGCAGGCGCACCTGGTTAGCCTTGGCGATGTCCTGCTCGTGGCCGGTGGCGCCCATGTCGGCGTGGCCACGGCGGTACACCAGGTTGACGTCGCGGGCGCCCAGGCGGCTCATCTGCACCGCCATGTCGATGGCCGTGTTGCCGGCGCCGATGACCAGGCAGCGGTCGGCCAGCGGCAGCTGGCTCAGGTCGGCTGCCTGGCGCAGTTCACGGATGTACTCGGTGGCGGCGAGCAGGCCGGGTGCTTCCTCGTCTGGCAGGCCTAGCTGGCGCACGGCATTCAGGCCGAGGCCGAGGAACACCGCATCGTACTGGTCGCGCAGTTCGCCCAGGCTGAGGTTGCCGCCCAGGCGCTGGCCATGGCGTATTTCGATGCCGCCAATGCCCAGCAGGAACTCCACTTCCCGCTGGGCGTAGTCGTCGACCAGCTTGTAGCGGGCAATGCCGTACTCGTTGAGGCCGCCCGCCTTGTCGCGGGCCTCGAACACCACCACGTCATGCCCGTGCATGGCCAGGCGATGGGCGCAGGACAACCCGGCAGGCCCGGCGCCGACCACGGCGATGCGCTTGCCGGTAGCCGGTGAGCGCGTGAACGGGTGCTCGGTGAAATGCGCGTTGTCCAAGGCGTAGCGCTGCAACTGCCCGATCAATACGGGTGCACATTCCTGCGCGTTGTTGCGCACGCAGGCCTGCTGGCAGAGGATTTCGGTGGGGCACACGCGGGCGCAGCTGCCACCCAGGATGTTGGCCGAAAGGATGCGCTCGGCGGCGCCTTGCAGGTTTTCATCGCTGATGCGGTGGATGAACGACGGGATGTCGATGTCGCTTGGGCACGCATTGACGCAGGGGGCGTCATAGCAGTACAGGCAGCGCGCGCTTTCGACGGCGGCCTGGCGAGCGGTGAGGGGTGGGGCCAGGTCGCTGAAGCGCTCGGCCAGCTGGTCGGCGCCGGCCCGGGGGCGCGGCAAGTGGTTCAGGGCGTCGATCACGGTTGTAGCCTCTCTCTTTATTATATTTGGCTTGCCGGCGATGGGCTGCGCAGCAGCCCCAATGGCCTCAGCGCTGAACGGGCGTCGGGCGCTGCTGTTCGGCGCGTCGCCCCAGCACCTCGTACACCGACGGATACGCCGGCCGTTCCACATACCGCCCCGCCCCGGCCTCGGCGCGCAGGTCGCCATCGGCCCAGAGCACCTTGCCCTGGCTGATGGTGTGGCTGGGGACCCCGCGCACGGTGCGGCCTTCAAAGATATTGAAGTCCACCCGCTGGTGGTGGGTCTGGGCCGATAGAGTGCGAGTGCCCTGCGGGTCCCACAGCACCAGGTCGGCGTCGGCACCCACGCGGATGGCGCCCTTGCGTGGGAAAAGGTTGAAGATTTTTGCCGTGTTGGTGGAGGTCAGCGCAACGAACTCATGCATCGACAGGCGCCCACTGTTGACACCGGCATCCCACAGCACCGCCATGCGGTCTTCGATGCCGGCGGTGCCGTTGGGGATGCGACTGAAGTCGTCGCGGCCCATGGCTTTCTGTTCGGCGCAGAAACAGCAGTGGTCGGTGGCCGTGGTGTGCAGGTTGCCCGACTGCAAGCCGCGCCACAGCGCCTCCTGGTGCTCGCGCGGGCGGAACGGCGGGCTCATCACGTAGCCAGCGGCAGTGGCCCAGTCCGGGTCACGGTAGACGCTGTCGTCCAGCAGCAGGTGGCCGGGCAAGACTTCGCCGTAAACCGGCTGGCCCTTGGCGCGTGCATAGGTGATTTCATCCAGTGCTTCACGGCTGGAAATGTGCACCACATACAGCGGCGTACCGATGGTTTCGGCAATACGGATGGCGCGGCTGGCCGCTTCACCTTCCACTTGTGAAGGGCGCGAAAGGGGGTGGGCCTCTGGTCCGGTCATGCCCTGGGCAAGCAGTTTTTTCTGCAGGTGGTACACCAGTTCGCCGTTCTCGGCATGCACGGTGGGCACCGCACCCAGTTGCAGGCAGCGCTCGAAGCTGGCCACCAGGGTGTCGTCGGCGGCCATGATTGCATTCTTGTAAGCCATGAAGTGCTTGAAGCTGTTCACCCCATGCTTGGCTACCAGTTCGCCCATTTCTTCAGCCACCTGTTCGCTCCACCAGGTGATGGCAACGTGGAAGCCGTAGTCGCTGGCGCTCTTCTGCGCCCAGCCGCGCCAGGTGTGGAAGGCCTCCAGCAATGACTGCTGCGGGTTGGGGATGACGAAGTCGATGATCGACGTGGTGCCGCCGGCAAGGCCCGCTGCGGTGCCGCTGAAGAAATCCTCGCTGGCCACGGTGCCCATGAATGGCAACTGCATGTGGGTATGCGGGTCGATGCCGCCGGGCATCAGGTACTGGCCGCTGCCGTCGAGGATTTCACAGTCGGTGGGCGGTTCGAGGTTTGGCCCGATGGCACGGATCAGGCCATCGACACACAGGACATCGGCGGGGTAACTCTCTTCGTGGGTGACCACGGTGGCGCCACGGATCAACAGGGACATGCCGTTTTTCCTCGCAGGCTGACCGGTCTGGGCCGGTTCTTGGAATTGTCTCGGGTGCAGGGCAGGCAGGGCGGTTAATCCTGTCAGACCTGACAAGATTCGAGGCTAGATGCTGATTTGGGAATCTTCAAGAAAATTTTCCTATTATTTTTGTGGTTTTTAACTGTTTGAAATTTAACACTTAATTTTTATTGACCTGCTGACTTCGGGGGTTTGAGGGGTTATTGACTGACTTGACAAGATGGAATTCTGGTCAAGATTTCTAAGCACCAATACGCGTGTGTACTCCGGCCATCGAATTAGCCCGATGAGCAAACAACTACAAGAAAATCTGGAGAAGGGCCCATGCAACAGAGCAGATCGGAAGTGGTCGAGCAGGATGGCCTGTTTGAGCTGTCCGAGGGCAGTGATGTCCTCGACAGCCCGCGCTACAACCACGACATCGCGCCGACCAAGGTGCACCAGCGCACCTGGAACAAATGGCACATCACTGCCCTGTGGGTGGGCATGTCCATTTGCGTACCCACCTACACCCTGGGTGGCGTGCTCACCGCCTACTTCGGCCTGAGCGTTGGCGAAGCGCTGCTGGCGATCCTGCTGGCCAACGTGATCGTGCTGATCCCGCTTACCCTCAACGCCTTCCCAGGCACCAAGTACGGCATCCCGTTCCCGGTGCTGCTGCGTTCGTCGTTCGGCATCCTGGGCTCCAACGTACCGTGCCTGATCCGCGCCGTGGTTGCCTGTGGCTGGTTTGGCATCCAGACCTTGTTCGGCGGCTTGGCCATTCACCTGTTCCTGGGTTCGGTGTTCGATGGCTGGAAGGCCTTGGCCGGTACTGGCGAGGTGATCGGCTTCATGATCTTCTGGTGCCTGAACCTGTGGGTGGTGCTGCGCGGCGCCGAGTCGATCAAGTGGCTGGAAACGCTCTCGGCACCGCTGCTGGTGGCGGTGGGTGTCGGGCTGCTGTTCTGGGCCCTGCCGCACATGTCGATGACCGAGCTGCTGGCGCAACCGCCCAAGCGGCCGGAAGGGGCGAGCGTGGTCAGTTACTTCTGCGCCGGGCTTACGGCCATGGTCGGCTTCTGGGCCACCTTGTCGCTGAATATTCCCGACTTCAGCCGTTACGCACGTAGCCAGAAAGACCAGATTCTTGGGCAGATCTTCGGCCTGCCGCTGACCATGTTCCTGTTCGCTTCGCTGGGTGTGGTGCTGACCGCCGCATCGGCGTCTTTGGTGGGCGAGACGGTGTCCGACCCGGTCAGCCTGATCGGCAAAATCCACAGCCCGTTCTGGGTGGCCCTGGCCATGGCGCTGATCGTGATTGCCACACTGTCGACCAATACGGCGGCGAACATCGTGTCGCCGACCAACGACTTCCAGAACATTGCCCCACGCCTGATCGGGCGCAGCCGTGCGGTATGGCTGACCGGCTTTATCGGCCTGGCGCTGATGGGCCATGAACTGCTTAAGAAACTGGGCCTGATTGTCTCGGACCTGAGCCTGGAGAGCGTGTACTCCAACTGGCTGCTCGGTTACTCCAGCCTGCTCGGGCCGATTGCCGGGATCATGGTGGTGGACTACTTCCTGGTCCGTCGGCAGCAGCTGGACCTGGCCGGGTTGTACCGCGATGACGTCTACCCGGCGTGGAACTGGGCCGGTTTTGCCGCCTTTGCCTTGCCCGTGGGGCTGACGTTACTGGCGATTGGCAACAGCAGTTTCAGCTGGTTCTACGACTACGGCTGGTTTACCGGCTCGCTGCTGGGCGGCGCGCTGTACTACGTTCTCGCCGGTTTGGCTGTGGGAGCGGGTAAACCCGCGAAGAGGCCCGCACCGACCACAAAAAAAGCCTGAAGGAGAAACCCGTGACCCCAGTCAAAGAGATGCTTGAAACCACCGCCCGGCACGTCGACAGCAACCGCCTGTGGCAATCGCTGATGGACCTGGCCCGCCTCGGTGCCACCGCCAAGGGCGGTGTCTGCCGCCTGGCCCTGACCGACCTCGACCGCCAGGCCCGCGACCTGTTCGTGCAGTGGTGCGAGGCGGCCGGGTGTGAGGTCAGTGTCGACGGCGTCGGCAACATCTTCGCCCGCCGCCCGGGGCGTAACCCCAAGCTGCCCCCGGTGATGACCGGCAGCCATATCGACACCCAGCCCACGGGCGGCAAGTTCGATGGCTGCTTCGGTGTGATGGCCGGGCTGGAGGTGATCCGTACGCTGAACGACCTGGGCGTGGAAACCGAAGCACCGCTGGAAGTGGTGGTGTGGACCAACGAAGAGGGCTCGCGCTTTGCACCGTGCATGATGGGTTCAGGCGTGTTCGCCGGCAAGTTCAGCCTGGCGGAAACCCTGGCCAAGCGCGATGCCCAGGGTATCAGCGTGGGTGAAGCCTTGAACGCCATCGGCTACGCCGGTACGCGCGCGGTGCTGGGCCATCCGGTTGGGGCTTATTTCGAAGCCCATATCGAACAGGGCCCGATCCTTGAGGACCAGGCCAAGACCATCGGCGTGGTGCTCGGAGCGCTGGGGCAGAAGTGGTTCGACCTGACCCTGCGCGGCGTCGAAGCCCACGCGGGCCCGACACCCATGCACCTGCGCAAGGACGCCCTGGTCGGCGCTGCCGCCGTGGTGGAGGCGGTCAACCATACCGCCCTCGGCCACCAGCCCCATGCCTGTGGCACTGTGGGTTGCCTGCAGGCGTATCCAGGCTCGCGTAACGTGATCCCGGGTGAGGTGCGCATGACCCTGGACTTCCGCCACCTGGAGGGCGAGCAACTGAGTGCGATGATCGCCGAGGTGCGCGGGGTGATCGAGGCAACCTGTACCAAGCATGGCTTGAGCCACGAACTGGTGCCTACGGCCGACTTCCCGGCATTGTACTTCGACAAAGGCTGTGTCGATGCCGTGCGCGCCTCGGCGCAGGCGCTGGGGTTGCCGCACATGGACATTGTCAGTGGCGCGGGGCATGACGCGATCTTCCTGGCCGAACTAGGGCCAGCGGGGATGATTTTCGTGCCCTGCGAAAACGGCATCAGCCACAACGAAATCGAGAACGCCACGCCCGATGACCTGGCGGCGGGCTGCGCAGTGTTGCTGCGGGCGATGCTGGCGGCGTCGGAGGCGATTGCCAGCGGGCGCTTGGCGGCCTAGCACCTCGGGCATCAGGCGACCGCGCTTTTTGTGGGAGCGGCCTTGTGTCGCGATCGGGCTGCGCAGCAGCCCCAGGGTTTGGAAGTAAACGCTGATATCGCTGGGGCTGCTGTGCAGCCCGATCGCGACACAAGGCCGCTCCTACAGGGACCGCGCTGCTGGTGCTGGTTGTGTGAGGCCTTCCACAAACGCCGCAATCTGCCGGTCACCACGCAGATGCACAACCGGCACCTGCGGGCCGATTGCCTGGCGGTTGGCTTCGATACCTGGCCGATAGCCCCGGTCGAACGTCCACACAAACTTCAGGAAGGTCAGAAACGCCCTGTCCAGCCGCTCGGTACACCCAGCCGGCAGGTCTGGCCGTGGCTTGTTCAGCACACTGCGCAGGATGACCCGCTTCAGGCATGTCAACCGTGGTGTATCCAGCCAGATAACCAGGTCGGCCCGTGGCAAGCGCAGGTCGAAGGTGCGGCGGCTGTAGTTGCCCTCGCATACCCACGCTTGCCCGCTAACCGCATCGCGTACCCGGCTGCGAAAGGTCTCGGCATCCGGCTCTACCCAGCCGGCCTCCCAGAACAACGTGTCAAGGTGTACCACCGACGCCCCCAGGCGGGCGCCGATCTGCCGGGCCAGGGTCGATTTGCCACTGCCGGCGTTGCCCAGAATCACGATGCGTTGCATGACCAAGTCCTTTTGGAAAAACCGGCCATGTTAATTCATCCGGTCAGCTCAAGACAGCCATCCCGGCCAAGGTGATAGCGCTGCAGGTCCTGCGCCAGGGTCAGGTGCCCGCTGTAGTGGACGAGGGCTTCGTCACGCACGTTGTCGATATTCGGGCTGCGCCTTGGGTCGCTCTGGTAGCGGGCGCTGAAATGCGTCAGCACCAGGTTGCGCACGCCCGCCGCTTCGGCAAAGCGCGCCACCGCCGCTGCAGTACTATGGCCGAAGGTGACCCCGGTGCGTTCGACCACGGCCTGGGTGAACGTGGCTTCGTGCACCAGCACATCCGCGCCTTGGGCAGCGTCGGCCAGCAGCTCGGGGGTATCGTTGTCGCCGCACACGATCACCCGCCGCGGTGGCCGGGAAGGGCGCAGGTAGTCGTTGCCATTCAGCAACTGCTCGCCATGCTGCACCGTCAAACCCCTGGCCAGCTCGCCCCACAGCGGGCCACGCGGTATGCCTTCGGCTTCCAGGCGGGGGATGTCCAGGCGCGGTTCGGGGTTGAGTTCGGTGAATATGAACCCGACGCTCGGAACGCGGTGTGACAGCTGAACGGTGGTTACCTGCAGAGTATCGTTGCGCCATTCGACCAGATCTTCCACGGCCAGCAGGCGCAGTTCGAACGGCAGGAAGGTATCGCTGGCGGCCAGGCCCTGGCGTACCCAGTCATGCAGCGCGGCGGGCAGGATCAGTTCCAGCGGCTGCGTACGCCCGCTCATGCCGGCACTGGCCAGCAGGCCGGGCAGGCCGAAGCAATGATCGCCGTGCACGTGGGTGATGAAAATGGCGCGCAGGTCGCGGATCGACAGCGGGGTGCGCAGCAGCTGGTGCTGGGTGCCTTCGCCGCAGTCGACCAGGTACCAGCCGCTGCCACTGGCTTCGATCACCGCCGTGGCGCTGACATTGCGTGCCTTGGTGGGCACCCCGGCGCAGGTGCCGAGGAACAGCAGGTCCATGTGCAACCTCCTTGATTCAGCCCAGCAGCGGTTTCAGGAAGCTGCGCTCGTAGCTGAGGATGAAGCGTTGCTCTGTAGCTGTGGCTACTGCAGCGATGCATTCCGGGTCGGTTTCAGCCTGTCTGCGGTACTGCTCGTAGGCCGCCAGGCTGGGGAAGCTGAACAGGCAGTACGCGATGTTGTTAGCGCCCTCAGCAGGCAGGAAGTAGCCGTGATGCTGGCCGCCCATGCGCGTGACGAGGCCTATCCACTGGCGTGAATAGGCCTCGAACGCAGGCAGCTGGTAAGGGTCGACGATGTATTTGACGTGGCAGGTGATCAATGTGCTCGCTCCTTCGAGGTATGACGGGCGCACACCTTAGCCGCATTGCTGCCTGCCGTCGACGGCCTGCTAGTCTCCCTGCCGCCAAATGAGCTTGCTGGTGTCATAACCTTGCTCCCGGGCGATGGTCAGCAGTTGCTCGCGCTGCTGGTCGGTGACCGCAGGCGTGCGTGAAAGCAGCCACAGGTACTCGCGGTTGGGGTGGCCCACTAGCGCCACCCGGTAATCCTTGTCGTGATACAGCACCCAGTACTCGCCCTTGGTCAGGCCCGGTGCCAGGCGGCTGAACCAGTTGTCGAAGCGCACCCACAGCTTGTCGGTGCTGCCCGGCTGCTGGGCCTCGGCGATGCCCTTGGCTTCGTTCCACTGGCCGTCCTTTTCCTTGCAGCGGTTGGTCACGTCGATCCGGCCATCCGGGCGCAGGCCATAGTGCGCCTCGGACTGCACGCAGTTGCGCTGGAAGAACATCGGCAGCCGGCCCAGTTCATACCAGGTGCCCTGGTAGCGTTGCAGGTCGACCTGCTGGGTGCGCGGCGGTGCCGGTTGATCGTTGCCGGCGCAGCCGAGCAGCGCCAGGGTCATGCAGGAAAGCAGCAGCGTAGTGCGCAGCGCCATGGTTGACCTCCTTGGAGCGGATAGGGGCTTCCTGTGTTTCGATGCCTGCGCGGGGCAAAAGTTGTATGGGATTACACCGTGTCGAATGAACCGGTCTGCACCTGGCCTGCGCGCACGTAGCGGCTGATGATCACGCCCTTGGGCGAGACTTGCGACTGCTGCAAGGTAAAGGCCGCTGCTGCTGCGTCATGACCGAACAGGCGTTTGCCTTGGCCGAGCAGCAGCGGGTGGATCAGCAGTTGCAGTTCATCTACCAGGTCTGCCGCCAGCAGTTGCTGCACCAGTTCGGCGCTGCCCTGGGTCAGCAGGTTGGCGCCGTCCCGTTGCTTGAGCGAGCGTACTGCAGCGGCGATGTCCGCGCCGAGGGCGTGGCTGTTGTGCCAGTCGAGGGTGGCAGGGGTGTGGGTGGCCACATGTTTGGGCACGCTGTTGAACAGGTTGGCGATGGAGAAGTCTTCGGCGTTGTCTTTGATGTTTGGCCAATAGCCGGCAAAAATGTCGTAGGTGCGCCGGCCCAGCAGCAGCTCAAAGGGCTGGCTGAACAATGCCTGCATGGCCTGGCCAAACACTTCCTCGGCGTAGGGCACGATCCAGCCGCCGTAGGCGAAACCGCCGCTGGTGTCTTCCTGCGGGCCGCCGGGAGCTTGCATCACGCCGTCGAGGCTGATGAAGGCGGCTACGATGAGTTTGCGCATGGGGACTCTCCTGTTGGCAGCCCGGTGGCTGCTTTCATGGGTAGTCGAATGGCACCAGGCAGAATCGACACAGGTCTCGAAAGCGATGCAGTTCCTGTGTAGGAGCGGCCTTGTGTCGCGAACGGGCTGCGAAGCAGCCCCGGCAATTTGTGCATTTGCGCTGAAATACCGGGGCTGCTTCGCAGCCCGTTCGCGACACAAGGCCGCTCCTACAAGAGACTGCATTAGCCGATCAGGTGGGGCCAGTGCAGGTTTACGTCACAGCCAGTAGGTCACCGCCCACCAACCCAGCCCACCCATCACCACGGTATAGGGCAAGGCCATCCACACCATCCGCCCATACGACAGCCGGATCAGCGGCGCAATCGCCGAGGTCAGCAGGAACAGGAACGCTGCCTGCCCATTCGGCGTTGCCACGCTGGGCAGGTTGGTGCCGGTGTTGATCGCCACCGCCAGCGTTTCGAAATGCTCGCGGCTCATGCTGCCATTGAGAAACGCCTGCTTCACTTCGGTTATGTAGATGGTGGCGACAAACACGTTGTCGCTGATTGCCGACAGCAAACCGTTGGCCAGGTAGAGCATGCCCGGTTGCTGCTCGGCCGGCAGTGTCAGCACCCAGCTGATCAATGGGCTGAACAGCTGCTGCTGATGAATGACCGCGACCACGGCGAAGAACACCACCAGCAACGAGGTGAACGGCATGGCGTCCTGGAAGGCGCGGCCCAGCCGGTGTTCGTCGGTGATACCGGTAAACGCCGTGATCAGCACGATCACCATCAGGCCGATCAGGCCAACCTCGGCCACATGCAGCCCCAGGCAGACGATCAATATCAGCGCCGCAAACCCTTGCACCCACAGCGCGATGCGCTGGGCCTGGGTACGTGCCGCATCGTCTTCGGCCGCATAGGCGGCCAGCACCTGGCGCACCGGCTCGGGCATCACGGTGCCGTAGCCGAACAGGCGCAGTTTTTCCAGCAGCACACAGGTCAGCAGGCCGGCACCCAGCACTGGCAGCGACACAGGTGCCACCTTGAAGAAGAAGTCGGCGAAGTGCCAACCCATCTCGTGGCCGATCAGCAGGTTCTGTGGCTCGCCCACCAACGTGCACACGCCACCCAGGGCGGTACCCACTGCGCCGTGCATCAGCAGGCTACGCAGGAAGTCGCGGAACTGGTCGAGGTCTTGGCGGTGCAGGTGGGCGATCTGCTGGTCGCTGTCCAGCGCGCTTTCCTCGCGTGGGTTGGCGCCAGACGCGACGCGGTGGTACACGGCGTAGAAGCCGACCGCAGCGCTGATGATCACCGCCGTCACGGTCAGCGCATCGAGAAACGCCGACAGAAACGCCGACAGCACGCAGAACAGCAACGCCAGAATTGCCTTCGAGCGCACCCCGAGCAAAATGCGCGAGAACAGGAACAGCAGCAGCTCCTTCATGAAATGGATGCCGGCGACCATGAACATCAGCAGCAGGATCACCGGGAAGTTGTGTTGCAGTTCCTCATACAGCGCCTGTGGCGTGGTCATCTGCAACAGCAAGGCTTCGATCAGCAGCAGGCCGCCCGGCATCAGCGGGTAACACTTCAGCGCCATGCCCAAAGTGAAAATGAACTCGAGCACCAGCGCCCAGCCGGCTGCAACCGGGCCAACGGTAACCAGCAGCAGCGGGTTGAGCACCAGGAACAGGCAGATGACCACCTTGTACCAAAGCGGCGACTGGCCCAGAAAACCATGGGCGAGGGCGCCGGACAGGGAGCGTGGCATGAATATGTATCCTTATGATTCGGCGATGGCGCACGGTGCCGGATTGGCGCGTCTTAGGCAAGGCGTGGAGTCCCGTTTTTGGCACAAGTACGGCCATCGGGCTGGGTTACCATCCACGCCATGAATCCTTCACCCGCAGGAGTGCCGCCCGTGACCGAGTACAGTGCGTTCAAGGTTGAACTGACCGACAACATCGCCCACGTTCAGATCAATCGCCCGGAAAAGGTCAACGCGATGAACGCGGCCTTCTGGGAAGAGATCATCACTATCTTCCAGTGGGTCGACGACACCGATGCCGTGCGGGCGGTAGTGATCAGTGGTGCCGGCAAGCATTTTTCCGCAGGCATCGACCTCATGATGCTGGCCTCGCTGGCTGGGCAAATGGGCAAGGACGTGGGGCGCAATGCGCGCTTTCTGCGTAGCACCATCCAGCGCCTGCAAGCCTCGTTCACCGCCGTGGACAAATGCCGCAAGCCAGTGCTGGCGGCCGTGCAGGGCTACTGCATCGGCGGCGCCATCGACCTCATCTCCGCATGTGACATGCGCTACTGCAGCAGCGACGCGCAGTTCTCGATCAAGGAAATCGACATGGGCATGGCCGCCGACGTCGGCACATTGCAACGTTTGCCACGTATCATTGGCGACGGCATGATGCGCGAGCTGGCCTTCACCGGGCGCAACGTTGCGGCCGACGAGGCCCTGCGCATCGGCTTGGTCAACCGGGTCTATGATGATCAGGCCGCACTGATGGACGGTGTCTTTGCCATCGCCCGCGAGATTGCTGCAAAATCACCGATCGCCGTGGCCGGCACCAAGGAAATGCTCAGCTACATGCGTGACCATCGCATTGACGATGGCCTGGACTACATCGCCACCTGGAACGCCGCGATGCTGCAGTCCGAAGACCTGCGCGTGGCCGTGGCGGCGCACATGAGCAAACAGAAACCGACGTTCGCCGACTGATCGGGCCGGGGGACGCGCAGTCAAGGAATCTCCCGACATGTCAGCACGCTGGACTACTGCAGTACTCGACCCGCAGATCACCGGGGGTGTGGCCGTGGCCCGCAGCCCGGAAGGGTTTCTGGTGGACGACAACGGCGCGCTGTTCCCCCGCGACTGGCTGAAGCGCCAGGACCTCGATGTGCTGTGCGAGCATGGCATCGGCCACTTTGACGGCCAGCCGGTATTTTTGCTGGAACTGCGCAGCGCCACCGATGTGCCCGGCTGCAGCTGGCGTGGGCTGCGTGCGTTCATGCTCGAAGGCGACTTCGACACCTACAAAGTACTGGGTTACGCCGCGCAGATCGGCACCTGGGCCCGCGAGCACCGTTTCTGCGGCAGCTGTGGCCAGGCGATGACACAAATTCACTGGGAGCGGGCGATGTACTGCCAGCCGTGCGACCTGCGCAGCTACCCGCGTATTTCGCCGAGCATGATCGTGCTGGTGACCCGTGGTGATGAAATCTTGCTGGCGCGCTCGCCGCGCTTCGTCACCGGTGTGTACAGCACCCTGGCGGGTTTTGCCGAGCCGGGTGAGTCGGCCGAAGACTGCCTGGTGCGCGAAGTGCGCGAGGAAGTGGCCGTGGACGTGCAGAATATCCAGTACGTCGGCAGCCAGTGCTGGCCGTTCCCGCATTCCATGATGCTGGGTTTCCATGCCGAATATGCCGGGGGCGAGATAGTCATGCAGCCGGACGAGATCGAGGATGCCCAGTGGTTCAGCGTCCACGACCTGCCGCCGCTGCCGGCCGGGCGGTCCATTGCCCGGTACCTGATCGATCTGTATGTGGCCAGGCGTTTAGGCTTGCCCGAACCAGTGCTGCCACGCTAGGCGCACAGTCAGTGCCAGCACCACGGTGATGAACACCGGGCGGATGAATTTGCTGCCGCCGCTGATCGCCGTGCGTGCGCCGAAGAAGGCGCCCACCATGACCGACAGGCCCATGCACAGGCCGACGATGTAATCCACCTGCCCGGAAATGACGAACACCGTCAGCGCCGCGATGTTGCTGACGAAGTTCATGCTGCGCGCCACCCCGCTGGCGCGGACCAGGTCGATGGGGTACAGCAGCAGGGTGCTGACCGTCCAGAACGCTCCGGTGCCTGGCCCTGCGACGCCGTCGTAGAAGCCCAGGGTGAAGCCTTGCGGTACCTGCCACTTCTTCTTGATGGGTGCATCGGCATCCAGCGGGGCCTTGAGTGTGCCGCCGAACAGCAGGTAGATGCCACAGGCGAACACGATTACCGGCAGCATCTTGTTCAGCCATTCGGCTGGCATGTAGTGGGCGATGACCGCGCCGAGCAACGCCCCGGTCAAGGTGGCGAACAACGCCGGGCGCCACTGCGCCGGGTGGAACAGTTTGCGCTTGTAGTAGGTGAAACCTGCGGTGGCCGAACCGAAGGTGGAACTGAGTTTGTTGGTGCCCAGCACCAGGTGCGGTGGCATGCCGGCGGTGAGCAGGGCCGGGGTGGTGAGCAGGCCCCCGCCACCGGCGATGGCATCGATGAAACCGGCGACGAAGGCGACCAGGGCCAGAATCAGCAGGGTTAAGGGTTCTACGGTGAGTTCGAAGGGCATGGGGGTCTTGGCAGGCAGGGAGGCAAGGTGCGGCAAAAGGCCGCGCTAGAAGGGTGACATGGTAATCCTGGGAGGGGTGTGTTGCCAGTGGCGGCCTCTTCGCGGGTAAACCCGCTCCCACAGGTTCAGCGTCGAACCTGTGGAAGCGCTGTACCTGTGGGAGCGGGTTTACCCGCGAAAGGGCCGTTACAGGTGATCACATCAGCTACGGATAAACGCCAGCAAATCCGCATTGATCACATCGGCATGGGTAGTCGGCATGCCATGCGGGTAACCTTCGTAGGTTTTCAACGTGCCATTGGGCAGCAGCTTCGCCGAAAGCACCCCAGAGTTTTCATACGGCACGATCTGGTCATCGTCCCCATGCATCACCAGTACCGGCTGGTTTATGCCTTTGAGGTCTTCGGTGAAATCGGTCTGGGAAAACGCCACGATGCCATCGTAATGGGCCTTGGCGCTGCCGATCATGCCCTGGCGCCACCAGTTGGCGATGATGCCCTCGCTGGCTTCGACACCGGGGCGGTTGTAGCCGTAGAACGGCCCGGCCGGTACATCCCGGTAAAACTGCGCACGGTTGTTGGCGACCTGGGCCTGGAAGTCATCGAACACCGACTTGGGCAGGCCGCCAGGGTTGTCGGGCGTTTGCACCATCAGTGGCGGCACGGCGGCGATCAGCACCGCTTTGGCCACCTTGTCCTGAGGGTAGCGGGCCATGTAACGCACCACCTCGCCACCGCCGGTGGAGTGGCCGACATGCACGGCGCCCTGGACACCCAGGTGGGCAACCACGGCTGCCACATCATCGGCGTAGTGGTCCATGTCGTGGCCGTCCCATACCTGGCTGGAACGGCCATGACCACGCCGGTCATGGGCTACAACGCGGTAGCCCTGGGCGAGAAAGAACAGCATCTGGGCATCCCAGTCATCTGCGCTCAGCGGCCAGCCGTGGTGGAAGTGAATGACCGGGGCGTCGCGTGGGCCCCAGTCCTTGTAGAAAATCTGCACGCCGTCCTTCGTGGTTACATGGCTCATGATCGTGTCTCCTGTCTGCAGGAACCGAAGGGAGCTATTGAGAATAGGAAAGATTCCGGCGCAGCAAGCGCCGGTCGTCTTCAGACAGTGTCGCGCAGTCTGTACCAGGCTTTGGCGGCGGCTTCCAGCGGTGCTGCGAGCAGGTCCCCGCCGGGGAACCGGCCATTGTCGATGCCTTGGTACAACGCCAACAGGTCGTCGTCACCGAGGATGGCATCGCTGACCGCTCGCGCCGCGGCCAGGGTAGGCAGTATGCCGTGGCCGGAGAAACCCTGCAGCCAATAGCGCTGGTCTTCGCGGCCGACGTCAGGGGTGCGCCGGGTGCTGCAATCGATATGGCCGCCCCAGGCATAGTCAATGGCTACCCCGGCCAGTTGCGGGAACACCCGCTCCAGGTAAGGGCGCGTGGCGCTGGCGACGTCCTTGGGAATGCCGCCCAGGTAAGTGCAGCCGCCACCGAACAGCAGGCGGTGGTCCGGGGTGAGGCGCAAGTAGTCGGGTACGAACTGGTTGTCGATCACGCAGCTGTTGCGCGGCAGCAGTGAGCGGGCGAAGTCGGCGTCCAGTGGTGCGGTGGCGACCTGGTAGGAACCGACTGGCAACAGGCGCCGCGACAGGCCGGGGTCGAGGCGGTCGATGTAGGCGTTGCAGGCCAGCACCAACACTTGGCAGCGCACTTCGCCGTTGTCTGTGCGGGCAACATAGCCGTTGCCGGCTTTTTGATAACTGAGTACCCGGCTTTGTTCGTAGATGTGCCCACCACCCGCTTCGAGGGTGCTGGCCAGACCTTGGGCCAGCTTCAGCGGGTTGAGGTGGGCGCCTTTGGCGTCGTAGAGCGCAGCCTGATAACGCGGGCTGTCGATCCATTGCGGCAGCTCGTCGCGGCTGATCAGGCGCAGGGCGTCGTAGCCCCATTTGCTTTCGGCATCGTGCAGGGCTTCTTCAAGCATTTTCACCCGGCGCGGCAGCACGGCGGTCCACAGGCTGCCCAGCCTGTAGTCGATATCGAAACCATGGCGCTGGGGCAGCTCGCGCAGTTCGTCGGCGGCCCAGCACATGCTCGCCCACAGGCGCTGGGTACGTTCCAGGCCCAGGGCTTTTTCCAGTGGCGGCATGTCGCAGGACCAGCCCAGCAGCGCCTGGCCGCCATTGCGCCCGGAGGCAGCCCAGGCCACGCGGCTGGCCTCCAGCAATGTGACGCGCTTGCCGGCCTGGGTCAGGCGCAGGGCGGTATGCAGGCCACTGAAGCCGGCGCCGATGATCAGCACATCAGTGTCGTGGAGGCCTTGCAGGGTAGGGCGCAGCGGGATGTTGGCGGGGTAGGTCTGGGCGTAGTAGCTGGCGACGTGCTGGGCGGATTGTTTGAACATGCAGAAGCCTCGTGAAAATTATTGTGATTATTTTCATGAAAACTTAGCAGGGAAATTTCATAGCGCCAATGTGTCAGGCAGGGTTTAGTCGTTTGCCTGTTATTAATGTGCTGCCTGAGCAGGCCCTATCGCCGGCAAGCCAGTGCAGAAGTTTCAGGTTGTCGCCTTTTTCCGGGGCTGGCGCGGCTTGCCCGCTGCCGACTTGCTTCCGGCCGCTTTGCTTTTTCCACTGCCACCGCGACGCTTCTTCTTCCAGGGCGGTGCTGCCCCGGCTGCCGGCCCGCTGATGGTCATGCGCATGCCGCTGCAACGTTCCACCAGTTTGCCCATCCACGCCGACTGCCGGGCCACGAATTCTTCCAGGCTCATCTCGCCGCTTTGCACCATGTCCAGCGCCTGCTCCCAGATCGCCGTGGTGCCAGGGTCGGCGATGGCGCGGGGTACGGCATCAATCAGGCTGAAGGCCGCGGGTGTGGCCGCGAGCGCCTTGCCGTTCTTCACCAGGTAGCCGCGGTCGAGCAGGCCCTGGATGATGCTGGCGCGGGTGGCCTCGGTGCCGATGCCGGTGGTTTCCTTGAGCTTCTGCTTAAGGCGCGGGTCGTCCACCAGCTTGGCCACGTTTTTCATGGCCTTGATCAGGTCGCCTTCAGTGAACGGCTTGGGCGGCTGGGTCCACAGGTCTTTCAGTTGCAGGCCTTGCACGGTGCAGTCCTGGCCTTCGCGCAGCACGGGCAGCACCTGGGCCGGCGGTGCTTCGCGGCCTTTTGCCGGGGTCAGCGCCTCGGGCAGGGCGCGGCGCCAACCCGGTTCGACGATCTGCTTGCCCACTGCGCGCAAGGCATGGCCGGCACAGTCGAAGTCGGCCTGGGTGCGGTCGTACTCATGATTGGGCAGGAACTGCGCCAGGTAGCGGGCGCGGATAAGCGTGTACACCGCCTTGTGCTTGGCCGGCAGGCGTGAGGGGTCGCTGGCGGCGGCGGTGGGGATGATGCCGTGGTGGGCGCTGACCTTGGCGTCGTTCCATGCCCGCGAGCGGCGTTGGGGCTCCAGGTAGGGCTGTAGCGGCGCCAGGCTGGCATCGGCCCGTTGCAGGGCAGCCAGGATGGCGGGGGCCTCGGCGTGCTGGCTTTGTGGCAGGTAGCCGCAATCGCTGCGCGGGTAGGTGATCAGCTTGTGGGTCTCGTACAGGGCCTGAGCGATGTCGAGGGTTTCCTGGGCGCCCAGGCCGAACTTTTTCGAGCACAGCTCCTGCAGGGTGCCGAGGTCGAAGGGCAGGGGCGCGGCTTCACGCATGCGCTCGGTGGTCACCTTGACGGCCCGGGCCGTACCGGCATTACCGATGGCGGTGGCAGCCTGTTGCGCCAAACCCTGGTTCAGGCAGCGGCCCTGATCGTCGCAGGCATCTTCGGGTGCACGCCATTGGGCGTTGAAACGTTGGCCTGCGTGTTCAAGCTGTACGTCGATGGCCCAGAACGGCACCGGCACGAAGTCGGCAATGCTGCGGTCGCGGTCGACCACCAGGCGCAAGGTGGGTGTTTGCACCCGCCCCACCGGCAGCACGCCCTGGTAGCCGGATTGGCGGCCAAGCAGGGTGAACAGCCGGCTCATGTTCATGCCGATGAGCCAGTCGGCGCGGGAGCGGCCCAGCGCCGAGTGGTACAGGTTGAACGTTTCGTGGCCTGGCAGCAGGCGCGCCAGGGCCTTGCGGATGGAGGTGTCATCCAGCGCCGACAGCCAAAGGCGCTGCACCGGGCCGCGGTAGCGGCAATGCTCGACCAGCTCGCGGGCGATCATTTCGCCTTCGCGGTCGGCATCGGTGGCAATTATCAGCTCCCGGGCTTCGCCGAGCAGGCGCTTCACCGCCTTGAACTGGCTGGCGGTTTTGGGCTTGACCAGCATCTTCCACGTGTCCGGGATGATCGGCAGGTCGGCCAGGTTCCAGCGCTTGTAGCGTTCGTCGTAGCTGTCGGGCGGGGCGGTTTCCAGCAGATGGCCGATGCACCAGGTTACGCAGACATCGGTACCTTGCCAGCAGCCGTCGCCCTTGCGAGTGGCGCCAAGCACTTTGGCGATGTCTTTTGCCTGTGAGGGTTTTTCGCAGAGGAACAGGCGCATGGCCGGGAACGCTTCATCGGGGGTGATGGGTACTAGGATGCGCAAGCGGGGGCGCGGAGGCAAGTTTTATCTGGATGGATGTACAGGTTTTTGTGAGGGGAAGTATCTTGAGCCTGTTCCGGCCCTTTCCCGGTTGAACCCGCTGCCACAAGGGCCCCCACAATTTGCAGATGTATGGGGCCCCTGTGGGCTGGTCATGGATCAGGCGTGCGAGTCGCGCACCATGTCCACGTGCGGGATGCCGGCTTCGAGGAATTCCTCGCTGACCACGCGAAAGCCCAGCCGCTCGTAGAACGGGGTGGCGTGCACCTGGGCGCTGAGCGTCTGCTGCTTCAGGTCGCGGTTCTGTGCTTCGACGATGACCGCATTGACCAACGCATCGCCAACCTTCAGGCCCCGCCAGTCCTTGAGCACGGAGATGCGACCGATGGTGCCGTCAGCCAGCAGGCGCGCGGTACCAATCGGATAGTCGCCTTCCTGGGCCAGGAAGTGGACGGCGTCCTGATCTTCCGAATCGAACTCCAGCTCTGGTGGAATGTGCTGCTCGGCGACGAACACCGCTTCACGGATACGGCGGATGTCGGCGTTGTCTTTGTGCCAGTCTGCAAGGCGAACGCTGATCTTATTCATTGGCGAATCCCAGGCTTCCTTGTTTGACCAGCTGCTGTACAAGCATAAGGCCATCTTCATCCTGCAGCCACTCGGCGAGGTTGTCGACATGCAGGGCATCGGCCGCGCACACCAGCTTCAGCAGCTCGCGCAGTTTGCCTGGCAGTGGGCAGCTACGGCCGCTGGCGAACAGCAGCAAGTCGTCTTCGAACTCTGACCAGGCCATGCGGGCGCTCGGGTTGCGGATCAGGATGGCGCCTTGCTCGAGGGCGTCGACCAGCTCCTGCTCGCTCAGCTCTTCGCCAACGATCTGTTCGGGGTAACGCGGCTCGGTCATGAACTGGCCGAACCAGGTCAGCAGCAGGTCCTTGTCGCCCATGTGCTTGTCGAGCAGGGCCTTGAGGCGGTCGAGGGCGTCGTGCTGGATCTGGTGTGGGTCGCTGACCGGCTGGGCGTCGGCGTCACTGTAGCGTTCTTCGTCCGGCAGGAACTGGCCCAGGAAATCGGTGAAGTGGGTCAGTACTTCAGCGGCGCTTGGCGCGCGGAAGCCGACCGAGTAGGTCAGGCAGTCGTCCACGGCTACACCGTAGTGGGCCAGGCGTGGCGGCAGGTAGAGCATGTCACCTGGTTCCAGGGTCCATTCGCCGCTCTGCTCGAAGTCGGCAAGGATACGCAGGTCGGCGTGCTCCAGCAGCGGGCTGTCGCTGCTGCACATCTGGCCGATCTTCCAGTTGCGCTGGCCGTGGCCCTGCAGCAGGAACACGTCGTAATTGTCGAAGTGCGGGCCAACGCTGCCACCGGGGGCGGCGAAGCTGATCATCACATCGTCGATACGCCAGCTGGGCAGGAAGCGGAAGTTTTCCAGCAGTTCGGCCACTTCCGGGACGAACTGGTCCACGGCCTGTACCAGCAGGGTCCAGTCCTTTTCCGGCAGCTCGGCGAAGGTGTCTTCGTTGAACGGGCCGCGGCGCAGCTCCCACGGGTGTGCACCGTGTTCAAGCACGATACGCGACTCGACTTCCTCTTCCAGGGCCAGGCCAGCCAGTTCGTCGGGGTCGATCGGGCTGATGAAGTCCGGGAAGGCCTGGCGCACCAGCAGGGGCTTCTTCTGCCAGTAGTCGCGCATGAATTCGCGGGCCGAGATGCCGCCGAGCAGCTGCAGTGGAGTATCAGGATTCATGTTCAACCTATTGAAAAAACGTAGTTTTCGTCCGGGAATAAAAACGCCCGGCCAGGCCGGGCGTTGTATGCGACGGTCAGCTTAGATGCGTTTGGCCTGGGCTGCCGCGTTACCGATGTAGGTAGCGGGGGTCAGCTGCTTGAGCTCGGCCTTGGCTTCGGCTGGCATGTCGAGGCCGTCGATGAAGGTGAGCAGCGCGTCCGGGGTGATGCCCTTGCCACGGGTCAGCTCTTTGAGCTTCTCGTAGGGGTTTTCGATGTTGAAGCGGCGCATCACGGTCTGGATCGGCTCGGCCAGCACTTCCCAGCAGGCGTCCAGGTCGGCGGCGATGCGGGCTTCGTTGACTTCCAGCTTGCCGATGCCTTTCAGGCTGGCTTCGTAGGCAATGACGCTGTGGGCAAAGCCCACGCCCAGGTTGCGCAGCACGGTGGAGTCGGTCAGGTCGCGCTGCCAGCGCGAGATCGGCAGCTTGCTGGCCAGGTGCTGGAACAACGCATTGGCGATACCCAGGTTGCCTTCGGAGTTTTCGAAGTCGATCGGGTTGACCTTGTGCGGCATGGTCGAGGAGCCGATTTCGCCGGCAACGGTCTTCTGCTTGAAGTAGCCCAGCGAGATGTAGCCCCACACATCACGGTCGAAGTCGATCAGGATGGTGTTGAAGCGGGCGATGGCGTCGAACAGCTCGGCGATGTAGTCGTGCGGCTCGATCTGGGTGGTGTACGGGTTGAACTGCAGGCCCAGCTCGTCTTCGATGAAGGCGCGGGCGTTCTCTTCCCAGTCGATCTGCGAGTAGGCCGACAGGTGGGCGTTGTAGTTGCCCACGGCGCCGTTGATCTTGCCCAGCAGTGGTACGGCAGCGACCTGGGCGATCTGGCGCTCCAGGCGATACACGACGTTGGCCAGCTCTTTACCCAGGGTAGTCGGCGAAGCCGGCTGGCCGTGGGTGCGCGACAGCATTGGCACGGCGGCGTGTGTGTGGGCCAGGGTGCGGATGGCGTCGGCGATCTGGCGCATCAGTGGCAGCAGCACGTCGTCACGGCCGGCGCGCAGCATCAGCGCGTGGGACAGGTTGTTGATGTCTTCGCTGGTGCAGGCGAAGTGGATGAACTCGCTGACCTTGGCCAGCTCAGGCAGCTTGGCAGCCTGCTCCTTGAGGAGGTATTCGATCGCCTTGACGTCGTGGTTGGTGGTGCGCTCGATTTCCTTGACGCGCTCGGCGTGCTCAAGTTTGAAATCGGTGGCCAGGTTGTCCAGCAGGGCATTGGCTTCGGCGGTGAACGCCGGCACTTCGCCGATCTGCGGGTGGGCGGCCAGGCGCTGCAGCCAGCGCACTTCGACCAGGGCGCGGAAACGGATCAGGCCGAATTCGCTGAAAATGGGGCGCAAGGCCTGGGTTTTGCCGGCATAACGGCCGTCTACAGGGGAAACCGCAGTGAGCGAAGAGAGCTGCATGGGGTGTTCTCGGACAGTCAGGCTTTTGGAGGGCGCATATCATACATGAAAAATACGCCGAGGTCGGGTGGCTGACCAAAGGTCGGGCCTATTTGATGCTGGTGGCAAACCCTGTGGGAGCGGGCTTGCCCGCGAACACCGGCGAAGCCGGTGCCATCCACCGAGTCGCCTGCTTCGCGGGCAAGCCCGCTCCCACAAGGATCAGCGCAGCCCCTCAGCTGGCGCTGCGCATCATGTCGTACAGTTCGTTCAGCAGCTTGCGCCGGCTGAACACCAGCTGCCAGCGGTGACCGCCCAGCTGGCGCCACAGGCGTGCGGCGCGGATACCGGCCAGCAGCAGGGCGCGGATTTTCGAGGCGTTGCTGGCCTGCTGCAGGAAGCGCATGTCGCCATGCACCTGAATACGCTGGCGCAGGGTGCTCAGGGTGTCCTGGTACAAGGCTCCACTGGAAGCAATGACGTTTTCGTGAACCAGGCCAAAATGGTCAGCCTGGGACTGGATTTGTGGCAGGCGGTTGCCAATGGTGTCGAGCAGGTCGCCACGTTTGTTCAGCTGGCGCTCCAGGCCCAGCATCGACAGGGCATAGCGCAGTGGCTCGCGCTGCAGGCTGCTGGGGTCGCGCTCCAGGGCACCGGCCAGCGCACGGTAGCCGTCACGCAGGTTCAGGTCGTCACCGCCGAACACCTCCAGGGTGTTCTTGGGGTCGCGGACCAGCAGGCTGCCGAGCATGCAGCCGATGTTGGCCTCACTGGCCTGGCCGGTGCGGGCGATGCGGTCTACCAATACGGCGGCCTGAAACACACCGCCCAATGCAATCAGCTGCTCCTGCAGGTTGCTCATGCGCGCGGGCTCCAGGGCTCGGCGGCTTCGATTACGCCGCCGCCCAGGCATACTTCACCGTCATAGAACACTACCGACTGGCCTGGGGTAACGGCGCGTTGCGGTTCGTCGAACACAGCGCGGTAGCCGCTGGCCGTAAGCGCCAGGGTGCACTGCTGGTCGCTCTGGCGGTAGCGGACCTTGGCGGTGAGCTGGCGCGGGCTGCTGAGGTCGATGGGGTTGACCCAGAAGATGTCCGAGGCGAGCAGGGCGCGGGAGAACAGCCAAGGGTGTTCGTTACCCTGGCCGACCACCAGCACGTTGCGGGTCAGGTCCTTGTGCAGCACGTACCACGGCTCGTCACCGGCATCCTTCAGGCCGCCAATGCCAAGGCCCTGGCGCTGGCCGATGGTGTGGTACATCAGGCCATGGTGGCGGCCGATCACTTCACCTTCGGTGGTTTCGATGTTGCCCGGCTGGGCTGGCAGGTACTGCTTGAGGAAGTCGCTGAAGCGGCGCTCGCCAATGAAGCAGATGCCGGTGGAATCTTTTTTCTTGGCGGTGGCCAGGCCGTGTTTCTCGGCGATGGCGCGCACTGCCGGTTTTTCCAGCTCACCGACCGGGAACAGGGTGCGGGCAATTTCCTTGCCGCCGACGGCGTGCAGGAAGTAGCTCTGGTCCTTGTTCGGGTCCAGCCCCTTGAGCAGTTCGGTGAGCGCGCCAGTGTCACGACGGCGCACGTAGTGGCCGGTGGCGATCAGGTCGGCACCCAGTGACAGGGCGTAGTCGAGGAACGCCTTGAACTTGATTTCGCGGTTGCAGAGGATGTCCGGGTTGGGCGTGCGGCCGGCCTTGTATTCTTCAAGGAAGTGCTCGAACACGTTGTCCCAGTATTCGGCGGCGAAGTTGGCGGTGTGCAGCTTGATGCCGATGCGGTCGCAGACGGCCTGGGCGTCGGCCAGGTCTTCACGGGCGGTGCAGTATTCGGTGCCGTCGTCTTCTTCCCAGTTCTTCATGAACAGCCCTTCCACCTGGTAGCCCTGCTCGATGAGCAGAAGGGCGGAGACGGAAGAGTCCACGCCGCCGGACATGCCGACGATGACGCGGGTCTTGGCGGGGTCTTTGAGTGCTGGGCTGGTCATGGTTACCGGTGTGTATCAAGGGAAAAACGTCGATTCTATCAAACCCGTGGCGACGCGTCAGTCGCGTAGCAGGGTAAGGCTGTGCAAGGGGCCTTTGAGGTAGTCGTCAAGGCAACGTGGCACCAGCTCGCTGCGCCAGCGGGCCGGGTCGGCCAGCAGCTCGTCGCGGGTCAGCCACACGGCGCGGACGATGTCGCTGTCCAGTGCCAGGTCGGCGTGATGGCACACCGGGCGGGCAGCAAAGCAGATGCGCTGGTAGGTCACGCCGTTGCTGGGGGCAGTGTAGAGATAGATACCGACCACGCCGGTGAGCTCGACTTCCCAGGCGGTTTCTTCCAGGGTTTCGCGCAGCGCGGCCTGGGGCAAGGTTTCGTTGGGCTCCAGGTGGCCGGCGGGCTGATTGAAGACGTGCAGGCCGGCTTTGAATTCTTCGACGAAGAGGAACTTGCCCTCGTGCTCGACGATGGTGGCGACGGTGATGTGGGGTTGCCAGGTCATTTGCGGTGTCCTTTCAGAGGGTCGGGACCGCTTTGCCGGCGATGGCCCGCAAAGCAGCCCCAATGTCCAGAACGCAAAAACCCCGGTGCGTGGCCGGGGTTTTTGCTGTTACTTCAAGCGAACCTTACAGGGCAGCAATGGCGCTGTTCAGGGTCTGGCTTGGGCGCATCACCTTGGCGGTCAGCTCGGCATCAGGGGCATAGTAGCCACCGATATCGGCCGGCTTGCCCTGAACGGCGTTGAGCTCGGCGACGATGGTCGCTTCGTTCTCGGCCAGGGTTTTTGCCAGCGGTGCGAAGCGCGCTTGCAGCGCAGCGTCGTCGGTTTGAGCGGCCAGGGCTTCAGCCCAGTACAGGGTCAGGTAGAAGTGGCTGCCGCGGTTGTCGATACCGCCAACTTTGCGCGAAGGCGACTTGTTGGTGTCGAGGAACTTGCCGGTGGCCTGGTCCAGGGTGCTGGCCAGAACCTTGGCGCGCGGGTTGTCGTAGGTGTTGCCCAGGTGCTCCAGGGAAGCGGCCAGGGCCAGGAATTCACCCAGCGAGTCCCAACGCAGGAAGTTCTCTTCAACCAGCTGCTGCACGTGCTTGGGCGCCGAACCGCCGGCGCCGGTCTCGAACAGGCCACCACCGTTCATCAGCGGCACGATCGACAGCATCTTGGCGCTGGTGCCCAGTTCCATGATCGGGAACAGGTCGGTCAGGTAGTCGCGCAGCACGTTGCCGGTCACCGAAATGGTGTCCTTGCCTTCGCGGATGCGGGCCAGGGAGAACTTGATGGCGTCGACCGGAGCCAGAACACGGATGTCCAGGCCAGTGGTGTCGTGATCCTTCAGGTATTGCTGCACCTTCTCGATCATCACGCCGTCGTGGGCGCGGGCCGGGTCCAGCCAGAACACCGCAGGGGTGTTGCTCAGGCGGGCACGGTTGACGGCCAGCTTGACCCAGTCCTGGATCGGCGCGTCTTTGGTCTGGCACATGCGGAAGATGTCACCGGCTTCGACGTTCTGCTCCAGCACAACGTTGCCTTTGCCATCGACCACGCGCACGACGCCGTCGGCCTTGATCTGGAAGGTCTTGTCGTGGGAACCGTACTCTTCGGCTTTTTGCGCCATCAGGCCAACGTTCGGCACGCTGCCCATGGTGGTCGGGTCGAAGGCGCCGTGCTGCTTGCAGTCTTCGATGGTGGCCTGGTAGATACCGGCGTAGCAACGGTCCGGGATCACGGCCTTGGCGTCTTGCAGTTCACCGGCGGTGTTCCACATCTTGCCCGAGTCACGGATCATGGCCGGCATCGAGGCGTCGACGATCACGTCGCTCGGCACGTGCAGGTTGGTGATGCCTTTGTCGGAGTTGACCATGGCCAGGGCCGGGCGCTGGGCGTACAGGGCCTGGATGTCAGCCTCGATCTCGGCCTGCTTGTCGGCTGGCAGGTCCTTGATGCGGGCGTACAGGTCGCCGATACCGTTGTTGGCGTTGAAGCCTACTTCGGCCAGGGCTGCGGCGTGCTTGGTCAGCACGTCGTTGTAGAACTCTTCGACGATGACGCCGAACATGATCGGGTCGGAAACCTTCATCATGGTGGCTTTCAGGTGCACCGACAGCAGCACGCCGGCGGCCTTGGCATCAGCGATCTGCTCGGCGATGAAGGCTTTCAGGGCCTTGCGGCTCATGGTGGCGCAGTCGATGATTTCGGCGGCCTTGACGGCGGTTTTCTCTTTCAGGACGGTGGTGCTGCCGTCTTTGCCAACCAGCTCGATGCGCAGGCTGTCGTCAGCTTCGATCAGTGCGGCTTTTTCGCTGCCGTAGAAGTCGCCCTGGGTCATGTGGGCAACGTGCGACTTGGAGTCGGCGGCCCAGGCGCCCATCTTGTGCGGGTGCTTGCGGGCGTAGTTCTTCACCGACAGCGGCGCGCGGCGGTCAGAGTTGCCTTCGCGCAGCACCGGGTTCACGGCGGAGCCCTTGATGCGGTCGTAGCGGGCACGGGACTCTTTCTCGTCCGCGGTGGCCGGCTCGTCGGCGTAGTCAGGGATGTTGAAGCCCTTGCCTTGCAGTTCCTTGATCGCGGCCTTGAGCTGCGGTACCGAGGCGCTGATGTTTGGCAGCTTGATGATGTTGGCTTCAGGGGTGGTAGCCAGCTGGCCCAGTTCCGCCAGGTGATCGCCTACTTGCTTCTCTGCGCCCAGTTGCTCCGGGAAGGCGGCAAGGATACGGCCGGCCAGGGAGATGTCGCGAGTTTCGACGGCGATGTCAGCCGAAGCGGTGAAGGCTTCGACGATCGGCAGCAGCGAGTAGGTGGCGAGGGCGGGGGCTTCGTCGGTGAAGGTATAGATGATCTTGGAACGGGTGGGCATGCGGGTTAACTCTCTGTGTGCTGAGCGTGCTCGAGTCTCGTGGTGCGCAGGGTAGGCGCATCGCCCTGGCAGCGCCATGAGCGGAAAGTCGAGAGGCTGCGAGCGGTGATGGTGGATGCATCAGTCGAGCGTCAATGCTGAGCTGCGGTAACAACCCAGGCTTTTCGGCCATTCATGGCCAAGGGCGGTCCGCATTTTCCTGGGATTCGCCCCGATGACCCTTCGGTCGCGGCGGAGTATACCAAACCATTCGGGCTAATCAGCAAGGCCAAGTGATATCGGCCCATTTATAAGACCAAAGACGTAGCGGCAATGTGGCGGGTTGTCGCATGCCTTGCAGGTCGGCAGATGTGGTTTAGGCTCAGTGGATCGCACGATGTCCAATCACACCCGACAGCGGAGTAGTGCAAGCATGGGATACCAGAAAATCAAGGTTCCGACCGACGGTACCAAGATCACCGTCAATGCAGACCATTCGCTCAACGTTCCTGACAACCCCATCATTCCTTATATCGAAGGCGACGGGATTGGCGTGGACGTCTCGCCGGTCATGATCAAAGTGGTCGATGCCGCCGTGCAGAAGGCCTACGGCGGCAAGCGCAAGATCGCCTGGATGGAGGTGTATGCTGGCGAAAAAGCCACCCAGGTGTACGACCAGGACACCTGGTTGCCGCAGGAAACCCTCGACGCCGTGCGTGATTACGTGGTGTCGATCAAGGGCCCCCTGACCACCCCGGTGGGGGGTGGCATCCGTTCGCTCAACGTGGCCCTGCGCCAGCAACTGGACTTGTACGTGTGCCTGCGCCCGGTACTGTGGTTCCAGGGTGTGCCGAGCCCGGTGAAAAAGCCCGGTGATGTCGACATGGTGATCTTCCGGGAAAACTCCGAGGACATCTATGCCGGTATCGAGTGGAAGGCCGGTTCGCCTGAGGCGAACAAGGTGATCAAGTTCCTCAAGGAGGAAATGGGCGTCACCAAGATCCGCTTCGACCAGGACTGCGGCATCGGCGTCAAGCCGGTATCCCGCGAGGGCACCAAGCGCCTGGTGCGCAAGGCCCTGCAGTACGTGGTGGACAACGACCGCGAATCGCTGACCCTGGTGCACAAGGGCAACATCATGAAGTTCACCGAGGGGGCCTTCAAGGACTGGGGCTACGAGGTGGCCAGGGACGAGTTTGGTGCCGAATTGCTCGATGGCGGCCCTTGGATGAAGTTCAAGAACCCCAAGACCGGCCGCGAGGTCATCGTCAAGGACGCCATCGCCGACGCCATGCTGCAGCAGATCCTGCTGCGCCCGGCCGAGTACGACGTGATCGCCACCCTCAACCTCAACGGTGACTACCTGTCCGACGCCCTGGCGGCGGAAGTGGGCGGTATCGGCATCGCGCCGGGGGCCAACCTGTCCGACACCGTGGCCATGTTCGAGGCTACCCACGGCACCGCGCCCAAGTATGCCGGGCAGGACAAGGTGAACCCTGGCTCGGTGATTCTCTCGGCAGAGATGATGCTGCGGCACATGGGCTGGGCCGAGGCGGCCGACCTGATCATCAAAGGCACCAACGGTGCGATCGGTGCCAAGACCGTGACCTACGACTTTGAGCGCCTGATGGACGGCGCCACGCTGGTGAGCAGTTCAGGCTTTGGCGATGAAATGATCAAGCATATGTAGGCAATGCAAAACCGGCCGCTTCCAGGTAAAGAAGCGGCCGGTTGTTTCGTATACCGGCACAGCGCAGGCAGTCAGGCTTTGGCAGTTTCGCTCTGCGGCTCGCCCAGGGTTCTGGCACCCTCTGCCGCGGCCACCGCAGCGTCTTTGATGTCGACGGCGTGCAGACCTTTGGGGCCCTGTACGATGTCGAACACTACGCACTGGCCTGCCTTGAGGGTCTTGTATCCGTCCATTCGGATGGCCGAATAATGGGCGAACAGGTCATCGGATTTACCTTCTTCATTGATGAACCCATAGCCCTTGGCATTGTTGAACCACTTGACTTTACCGCTTGCCATCCCTATGTCCCTCTGCAAAGGACTCCATCACTGGAGTATCATCCACTTCATCCGCATACGAACCTTGCGAAAAATCTGGTTGACTGCGCGGATCTTTATCGACCACGGTGGGTTCTTATTGGTTGTAACACCGTTTTGCCGATAGTCAAGGTCGCCCGGCGCCTGCGCCGGCCGTGGCCTGTGCCGTCAACCCACAACCTTAACCTGACGCTCATGATGAAATTCTTTCCATGCATGCACCTAGTGAGATTCGACTAACATTCAATCAGGATCGCCCGCAAACGAATGAGGACGACGGCTCGGGTCTTGCAGTCCAGGAAGCCAAGCCGATCCTGCAGGCGCCACCGATGTACAAGGTGGTTTTGTTCAACGATGACTACACGCCAATGGATTTCGTCGTCGAAGTGCTCGAGACGTTCTTCAGTCTGAACCGCGAGCTGGCGACCAAGATCATGCTGACCGTCCATACAGAAGGGCGGGCAGTGTGCGGATTGTTTACCCGTGACATCGCCGAAACAAAGGCTATGCAGGTCAACCAATACGCCAGGGAAAGCCAGCATCCGCTACTCTGTGAAATCGAGAAGGACGGTTAATCGCCGACCACTTGGGTATGAGGTGAAGCTATGTTAAACCGCGAGCTCGAAGTCACCCTCAATCTGGCCTTCAAGGAGGCCCGTTCGAAACGTCATGAGTTCATGACCGTCGAACATCTGCTGCTGGCACTCCTTGACAATGAGGCTGCCGCGACCGTTCTGCGCGCCTGTGGCGCCAATCTCGACAAGCTCAAGCACGACCTGCAAGAGTTCATCGATTCCACCACCCCGTTGATCCCTGTCAACGATGAAGACCGTGAAACCCAGCCGACCCTGGGCTTCCAGCGCGTGCTGCAGCGTGCCGTGTTCCACGTGCAAAGCTCTGGCAAGCGCGAAGTGACCGGCGCCAACGTGCTGGTGGCGATCTTCAGCGAACAGGAAAGCCAGGCCGTATTCCTGCTCAAGCAACAGAGCGTGGCCCGCATCGACGTTGTGAACTACATCGCCCATGGCATCTCCAAGGTGCCTGGCCATGGTTCGCACGCTGACAGCGATCAGGAAATGCAGGACGAAGAGGGCGGCGAAACGTCCTCGTCGAGCAACCCGCTGGACGCTTATGCCAGCAACCTGAACGAGCTGGCCCGTGCCGGCCGTATAGACCCGCTGGTAGGTCGCGAGCAGGAAGTTGAGCGCGTGGCGCAAATCCTTGCCCGCCGGCGCAAGAACAACCCGCTGCTGGTGGGTGAGGCGGGCGTGGGCAAAACCGCCATCGCCGAAGGCCTGGCCAAGCGCATTGTCGATGGCCAGGTGCCCGACCTGCTGGCGCAGAGCGTGGTGTACTCCCTCGACCTTGGCGCACTGCTGGCCGGTACCAAGTACCGCGGTGACTTCGAGAAACGCTTCAAGGCGCTGCTCGGCGAGCTGCGCAAGCGCCCGCAGGCGATCCTGTTCATCGACGAAATCCACACCATCATCGGTGCCGGTGCGGCGTCGGGCGGGGTGATGGATGCCTCCAACCTGCTCAAACCGTTGCTGTCGTCGGGTGAGATCCGTTGCATTGGCTCCACCACCTTCCAGGAGTTTCGCGGCATCTTCGAGAAGGATCGTGCCTTGGCACGGCGCTTCCAGAAGGTGGATGTCAGCGAGCCGTCGGTCGAAGACACCGTGGGCATTCTGCGCGGCCTTAAAGGGCGCTTCGAGAGCCACCACAACATCGAGTACAGCGACGAAGCCCTGCGCGCCGCCGCCGAACTGGCCTCGCGCTACATCAATGACCGGCACATGCCGGACAAGGCCATCGACGTGATCGACGAAGCGGGTGCCTACCAGCGCCTGCAGCCGGAAGCCAACCGCGTCAAACGCATCGACGTGCCGCAGGTCGAGGACATCGTTGCCAAGATTGCGCGCATTCCGCCGAAGCATGTCAGCAGTTCCGACAAAGAGCTGCTGCGTAATCTCGAGCGTGACCTGAAACTGACCGTGTTTGGCCAGGACCAGGCGATCGATTCGCTGTCGACTGCCATCAAGCTGTCCCGTGCCGGCCTCAAGGCGCCAGACAAGCCTGTCGGTTCGTTCCTGTTCGCCGGCCCAACCGGCGTCGGCAAGACCGAAGCGGCCCGGCAGCTGGCCAAGGCGCTGGGTGTGGAGCTGGTGCGTTTCGACATGTCCGAGTACATGGAGCGCCACACGGTGTCCCGCCTGATCGGTGCGCCTCCTGGTTACGTTGGCTTTGACCAGGGTGGCTTGTTGACCGAGGCGATCACCAAGCAACCGCACTGCGTCTTGCTGCTCGATGAAATCGAGAAGGCCCACCCGGAAGTCTTCAACCTGCTGCTGCAGGTGATGGACCACGGTACCCTGACCGACAACAACGGGCGCAAGGCCGACTTCCGTAACGTGATTTTGATCATGACCACCAACGCTGGCGCGGAAACCGCGGCACGGGCCTCGATCGGCTTCACCCATCAGGACCATGCGTCCGATGCCATGGAAGTCATCCGCAAGAGCTTCACGCCAGAGTTCCGCAACCGCCTGGACACCATCATCCAGTTCGGCCGCCTGAGCCACGAGACGATCAAGAGCATCGTCGACAAGTTCCTTATCGAACTGCAGGCGCAGCTGGAAGACAAGCGTGTGCTGCTGGAAGTCAGTGATGACGCCCGCGGCTGGCTGGCGGCGTCGGGCTACGATGTGCAGATGGGCGCGCGGCCGATGGCGCGGCTGATCCAGGACAAGATCAAACGGCCGTTGGCCGAGGAGATCCTGTTTGGCGAACTGGCCGAGCATGGCGGTGTGGTGCACATCGACCTGCGCGATGGCGAACTGGTGTTCGACTTCGAGACCACGGCTGAGGTTGCCTGACAAGCGAGGCCCTGTGGGAGCGGGCTTGCCCCGCGAACACCGGCGAAGCCGGTGCCATGCGCCGCGGGGCCTGCTTCGCGGGGCAAGCCCGTTCCCACAGAGAGGGTTGCAACCGTACAATTTCACAGGCACAAAAAAGCCCGGCACATGGCCGGGCTTTTTCATGGCTGGAGCTTAGCGCGCACGGTAGGTGATGCGGCCCTTGCTCAGGTCGTAGGGCGTCAGCTCGACGCGGACCTTGTCGCCAGTGAGAATACGGATGTAGTTTTTGCGCATCTTTCCGGAGATGTGCGCGGTTACGACGTGCCCGTTTTCCAACTCCACGCGGAACATGGTGTTGGGCAGGGTGTCGACGACAGTACCTTCCATTTCGAAGCTGTCTTCTTTCGACATGCAGTTGAGCCCTCGGATCCAGTGTTAGCCCGACGCATATCCGCACCGGGCAAAAAAGTGGCGCCGATTATGCCGGAAATCTGCGTGTCAAGCCAATGCTTTCAGTTAAGGGTGACCCAGCGCTGGTTTATCAGCAGCTCGATAGGCCGATACTGCGTCTTGTAGTTCATTTTCTTGCAGTTCTTGATCCAGTAGCCCAGGTAAACCGCCTCCAGGTCCTGGCGCACGGCTTCGGTGATCTGCCAGAGGATGGCGAAGCGGCCAAGGCTGCGTCGCTCCTCGTCCGGCTCGTAGAAGGTGTACACCGCCGACAGGCCGTTGGGCAGCAGGTCGCACACGGCCACCGCCATCAACCGGCCTTCCAGGCGGAACTCGTAGAACCAGCAGAACGGCAGGTCGCGTACCAGAAAGGTGGAAAACTGATCACGGCTGGGCGGGTACATGTCACCGTCGGCGTGGCGCGTTTCGATATAGCGCCGGTACAGCTCGAAGTACTCCTCCTTGAACGTGGGGCGCGCCGCGCTCACGGTCAGGTCGGCATTGCGCTTGAGAATGCGCCGTTGCTGGCGGTTGGGAATAAAGCGCGCCGCCGGGATGCGCGCCGGCACGCAGGCGTTGCAGTTCTGGCAGTGGGGGCGGTACAGGTGGTCGCCACTGCGCCGAAAGCCCATTTCCGACAGGTCGGCGTACACCTTTACGTCCATCGGCTGGCTGGGGTCGAGGAACAGTGTGGTCGCCTGCTCGTCAGGCAGGTAGCTGCAGGAGTGGGGCTGAGTGGCATAAAACTTCAACCGCGCCAACTCTGTCATGATCAACCCCTTCGGTGAGACTTTGTTTTAAGTGTAAGCCAGCTATGGCAACTCGCCTAGGCAACCCACGTTGCGCTGTTGGGCTGGTCGAGGTGGCGTGCCAGGTAGCCGGCGAACTCGGCGCGGCTGATGGCATGGGCGCCCAGGCTGTGCAGGTGGTTGGTGGGCATCTGGCAGTCGATCAGCACGAAGCCGGCTTCGCGCAGGTGGTTGACCAGGGTCACGAAGCCAACCTTGGAGGCGTTGTCGGCGCGGCTGAACATTGATTCGCCGAAGAACAGCTGGCCCATGGCCAGGCCGTACAGGCCGCCGACCAGCTCGCCGTCCTGGCGTACCTCCACCGAATGCGCGATGCCACGGCGGTGCAGTTCGCAGTAGGCGTTGCGCATGGTATCGGTGATCCAGGTGCCGTCGGCGTAGTCGCGGGGTGCGGCGCAGGCCGCAATGACGGCAGCAAAGTCGGTGTCGAAGCTGACCTGGTAGCGGCCCTGGCGCATCAGCTTGGCCAGCGAGCGCGAAACGTGCAGTTGGTCGGGCAGCAGCACCGTGCGCGGGTCGGGTGACCACCACAGAATGGGCTGGCCGTCCTGGTACCACGGGAAACAGCCATGGCGGTAGGCCTGCACCAGGCGCTCGGGGCTCAGGTCGCCGCCAGCGGCCAGCAGGCCGTTGGGGTCGTGCAGGGCCTTTTCCAGGGGTGGGAAGGTCAGCGAGTCGCGGGTCAGCCAGGTGAGCATGGTCTATCGTGCGGTGGGGGAGGGGAGAGGGCAGCATGGCGCGGGTGAAAAGCAGGGTCAATCTCTTTGGCTGCTTCGCGGGCACGCCCGCTCCCACAGAAACCCCACGGTCTTCAGGCTTGCGCAGGCCTGTGGGAGCGGGCGAGCCCGCGAAGAGGCCGGCACAGGCCAGGAAATCAGGCAATTTCCTGCACATTTATCAAGCCGCAGGCACCATCCGCTATATTTGCGGTCACACCTGTGCAAAAACACAGCATAACCCTTTGTCACAAAAGAAAATGCATGCTCAAATTGCAGCCATGTGAAAGTCGCCCCCGGGCAAACCCCCATGCGGCGTGCCGCCATGGCGGCTGGCGGGCAGTAATGTTAAAAGTAGTGGTTCATTGGCCGCACAGCCGGCCGATCACTATTGGACGCGCACCACGCGCAGGAATAGACGCGTTTTGAAGAAATCCACCGCAACCCCAGCTCCTTTGCCTGTGCCCCTGTGGCGGCAGCAGCTGCATTATCGCCTTAAGGAAGGTGCGTTGATCGCGATCGGCGCCTTGTGCCTGTACCTGTGGATGGCGCTGCTGACCTACGACACTTCCGACCCGGGCTTCAGCCACACCAGCAACGTCGAGCAGGTGCAGAACGCCGCCGGGCGCGCCGGCGCCTACTTCGCCGACATCCTGTTCATGGTGCTGGGTTACTTTGCCTACATCTTCCCGCTGTTGCTGGGGGTCAAGACCTGGCAGATCTTCCGTGAGCGCCATCAGCCCTGGGACTGGAGCGGCTGGCTGTTCTCCTGGCGGCTGATCGGCCTGGTGTTCCTGGTGCTATCCGGCGCAGCGCTGGCACATATCCACTTCCATCCGCCGGCGAGCATGCCGTTTTCCGCGGGCGGCGCGCTGGGCGAAAGCCTGGGCGAGCTGGCGCGCAACCTGCTGAACGTGCAGGGCAGCACGCTGATGTTCATAGCCCTGTTCCTGTTCGGCCTGACCGTGTTCACCGATTTGTCGTGGTTCAAGGTGATGGACCTGACCGGCAAGATCACCCTTGACCTGTTCGAGTTGGTGCAGGGTGCCGCCAACCGCTGGTGGGAAGCGCGTAATGAGCGTAAACGCCTGGAGGCCCAGCTGCGTGAGGACGAGCCGGTGTTCAAGGCGCCGCCGATGGCCGCCGACAAGCGCGAGCCTGCCAAGCCGGCGTTGCGCGAGCGTCTTTTCAAGCGCGAAGAAGCGCCTGCTCAACCTGCCGCGCCACGCGAACCGACCTTGGCCCGTGAGCCCGTTGTGCCGCGCGAGCCGGTTGTACCGCGTGAAACCGTGCTGCCCCGCGAGCAGCCTGCAGCCCCGACGATCGTGCCTCCGGCAGCGGCCAGGGCGCCGGAGCCGAGCAAGCGGGTGATGAAGGAGAAGCAGGCGCCGCTGTTCGTCGACAGCGCCGTCGAAGGCACCCTGCCGTCGATTTCCATCCTCGACCCGGCCGAGCAGAAAAAGATCGAGTACTCGCCAGAGTCCCTGGCCAGTGTCGGCCAGTTGCTGGAAATCAAACTCAAGGAATTCGGCGTTGAAGTCTCGGTGGACTCGATCCACCCAGGCCCGGTGATTACCCGTTACGAAATCCAGCCGGCCGCTGGCGTCAAGGTCAGCCGTATCGCCAACCTGGCCAAGGACCTGGCGCGCTCGCTGGCCGTGACCAGCGTGCGGGTGGTCGAGGTCATCCCTGGCAAGACCACCGTGGGTATCGAGATCCCCAACGAAAACCGGCAGATGGTGCGGTTTTCCGAAGTGCTGGCCACGCCGCAGTTCGAGGAGCAGAAGTCCCCGGTCACCCTGGCCCTGGGCCACGACATCGGCGGCAAGCCGGTGATCACCGACCTGGCCAAGATGCCACACCTGCTGGTGGCCGGTACCACCGGCTCCGGTAAGTCGGTGGGTGTGAACGCGATGATCCTGTCGATCCTGTTCAAATCCGGCCCGGAAGACGCGCGGTTGATCATGATTGACCCGAAAATGCTCGAACTGTCGATCTACGAAGGCATCCCGCATTTGCTGTGCCCAGTGGTCACCGACATGAAGGATGCTGCTAACGCCCTGCGCTGGAGCGTGGCCGAGATGGAGCGCCGCTACAAGCTGATGGCGGCCATGGGCGTGCGTAACCTTGGCGGCTTCAACCGCAAGATCAAGGATGCCCAGGAGGCCGGCGAGATCATCCATGACCCGCTGTACCGCCGCGAGAGCATGGACGACGAGCCGCCTGCGCTGAAAACCCTGCCGACCATCGTGGTGGTGGTCGACGAATTCGCCGACATGATGATGATCGTCGGCAAGAAGGTCGAAGAGCTGATCGCCCGTATCGCCCAGAAGGCGCGGGCGGCCGGTATCCACCTGATTCTTGCCACCCAGCGCCCGTCGGTGGACGTGATCACCGGCCTGATCAAGGCCAACATCCCGACCCGCATGGCGTTCCAGGTATCGAGCAAGATCGACTCGCGCACCATCATCGACCAAGGTGGTGCCGAGCAGCTGCTGGGCCACGGTGACATGCTGTACATGCCGCCGGGTACCAGCCTGCCGATCCGGGTGCACGGTGCGTTCGTCTCCGACGACGAAGTGCACCGCGTGGTGGAAGCGTGGAAGCTGCGCGGCGCGCCGGACTACAACGACGACATCCTCAACGGCGTGGAAGAGGCCGGCAGCGGCTTCGAAGGCGGCGGTGGCGGTGGGGATGGCGAAGATTCGGAAAGCGACGCCCTGTATGATGAGGCCGTGCAGTTCGTGCTGGAAAGCCGCCGTGCGTCGATCTCGGCCGTGCAGCGCAAGCTGAAGATCGGCTACAACCGCGCCGCCCGCATGATCGAAGCCATGGAAATGGCTGGCGTGGTCACCCCGATGAACAGCAACGGCTCGCGGGAAGTGATTGCCCCGGGCGGCCCGCGCGACTGATGAACACCTTGCCGGGCGCCAACGGTGGCGCCCGGTCTTTTCAATGCTCAATGAGGATTACCATGCGCGCGATTCGCATGCTGTTGGTTTCTGCCCTTGCTCTGGGCAGCGTTTCGGCTTTTGCCGGTGAGCAAGATGTACAACGCCTGACCCAGCTGCTGGAAAAGTCGCAGACCATCGAGGCCAATTTCTCTCAATTGACCTTGGGTGCCGACGGCGCCAGCCTGCAGGAAACCGCTGGCCAGATGACAGTCAAGCGCCCGGGCCTGTTCTACTGGCACACCGATGCGCCGCAGGAGCAGGTGGTGGTGTCTGATGGCAAGATGGTGACCCTGTGGGACCCGGACCTGGAACAGGCCACCATCAAGAAGCTCGACGTGCGCCTGAACCAGACCCCGGCACTGCTGCTGTCCGGTGACGTGTCGAAGATCAGCCAGAGCTTCGATATCACCTCCAAGGAGCAGGGCGAAGTCATGGACTTCACCCTCAAGCCGAAGACCAAGGACACCCTGTTCGACTCGCTGCGCGTGTCGTTCCGCAAAGGCCTGATCAATGACATGCAGTTGGTCGACAGCGTCGGCCAACGCACCAACATCCTGTTCAATGGCGTCAAGGCCAACCAGGCGGTGCCGGACAGCAGGTTCAAGTTCGACATCCCCAAAGGTGCGGACGTGATCAAGGAGTAAGCGGAGCTCGTGATGGACCTGTTTCGAAGCGAACCCGTCGCCCAGCCCCTGGCTGCTCGCCTGCGCCCGTCCAACCTGGACGAGTACGTGGGCCAGGAGCACCTGCTGGCGCGCGGCAAACCGCTGCGTGAGGCGCTGGAGCAGGGGGCGCTGCACTCGATGATCTTCTGGGGGCCGCCTGGGGTGGGCAAGACCACTCTGGCGCGGCTGCTGGCGCAGTTTTGCGATGCGCACTTCGAAACCGTGTCGGCGGTGCTGGCCGGGGTGAAAGAGATTCGCCAGGCGGTCGAGGTGGCCAAGCAGCAGGCTGGGCAGTATGGCCGGCGCACCATCCTGTTCGTTGACGAGGTGCACCGCTTCAACAAGTCGCAGCAGGACGCCTTTTTGCCCTACGTCGAAGACGGCACCCTGCTGTTCATCGGCGCTACCACCGAAAACCCGTCGTTCGAGCTGAACAACGCGCTGTTGTCGCGGGCGCGGGTGTATGTGCTCAAGAGCCTGGACGAGGCGGCCCTGCGCAAGCTGGTCAACCGTGCGCTGACCGAAGAGCGTGGCCTGGGCAAGCGCAACCTGCAGGTGGGCGACGAGGCCTTCAAGATGCTCATGGCCGCTGCCGACGGGGATGGCCGGCGCATGCTCAACTTCCTCGAGAACGCCTCGGACCTGGCGGAAGACGGCAGCGAAATCGACGTCGAGATGCTGCAGAGCCTGCTGGGTGACAGCCGCCGCCGCTTCGACAAGGGCGGCGAGGCGTTCTACGACCAGATTTCCGCGCTGCACAAGTCGGTGCGCGGCTCCAACCCCGATGGCGCCCTGTACTGGTTTGCCCGCATGCTCGACGGCGGCTGCGACCCGCTGTACATCGCCCGCCGTGTGGTGCGCATGGCCAGCGAGGACATCGGCAACGCCGACCCGCGCGCGCTCAGCCTGTGCCTGGCAGCCTGGGACGTGCAGGAGCGCCTGGGCAGCCCCGAGGGCGAACTGGCGGTGGCGCAGGCCATCACGTACCTGGCCTGTGCGCCGAAAAGCAACGCGGTGTACATGGGCTTCAAGACTGCCCTGCGTGAAGCGGCCGAGCATGGCTCGCTGGAGGTGCCGTTGCACCTGCGCAACGCCCCGACCAAGCTGATGAAGCAACTGGGGTATGGCGACGAGTATCGCTATGCCCACGATGAACCTGATGCCTACGCCGCCGGTGAGGATTACTTCCCCGATGCGCTGGAGCCGCGCCAGTACTACCAGCCGGTGCCCCGTGGCCTGGAGCTGAAGATTGGCGAGAAGCTGCGCCACCTGGCCGACCTGGACCGTAACAGCCCCCGCCAGCGGAGAAAACCGTGATTGCACTCATTGCCGCGGTCAGCGCGGGCGGTGTTGCCGGCACCCTGTTGCGCTTCGCTACCGCCAACTGGGTAGCGGCCCACTGGCCACGGCACTTTTATGCCGGTACGCTGGCGGTCAACCTGGTTGGCTGCCTGCTGATCGGCTTGCTCTATGGCTTGTTCTTGCACAAGCCGCTGGCGCCGGTCGAATTACGCGCCGGCCTGATTGTCGGCTTCCTCGGTGGCCTGACGACCTTTTCCTCTTTCTCGCTCGATACCGTGCGCCTGATGGAAAGCGGGCAAGTGCCCCTTGCCTTGGGCTATACCAGTATCAGCGTGGTGGGCGGGCTGCTCGCAACCTGGGCCGGCCTGTCCCTGACCCGATTCTGAACCAACACCTACCTATAACGAGAGAACGATATGCTCGATTCCAAACTGTTACGCGGCCAACTTCAGGAAGTGGCGCAACGCCTGGCCTCCCGTGGCTTCAGCCTGGATGTCGCGCGCATCGAATCACTGGAAGAGCGCCGCAAGGCGGTGCAGACCCGCACCGAGCAATTGCAGGCCGAGCGTAACGCCCGTTCCAAGTCCATCGGCCAGGCCAAGGCCAAGGGCGAAGACATCGCGCCACTGATGGCCGACGTCGAGCGCATGGCCAACGAACTGGCTGCCGGCAAGACCGAGCTGGACGGCATTCAGGCCGAACTGGACGGTATCCTGCTGACCATCCCCAACCTGCCGGACGCCAGCGTACCGGTCGGTGCCAGCGAAGACGACAACGTCGAAGTGCGCCGTTGGGGTACGCCGACCGCCTTTGACTTCGAAATCAAGGACCACGTCGCCCTCGGCGAAGTCAGCGGTGGCCTGGACTTCGAGGCCGCAGCCAAGCTGTCTGGTGCCCGTTTTGCTGTACTGCGCGGCCCGATCGCCCGCCTGCACCGCGCCCTGGCGCAGTTCATGATCAACCTGCACACCGGCGAGCACGGCTACGAGGAGCACTACACCCCGTATCTGGTGCAGGCGCCTGCCTTGCAGGGCACTGGCCAGCTGCCAAAATTCGAGGAAGACCTGTTCAAGATCACCCGCGAAGGTGAAGCTGACTTCTACCTGATCCCGACTGCTGAAGTGTCCCTGACCAACCTGGTTGCCGGTGAAATCCTCGACGCCAAGCAGCTGCCGCTGAAACTGGTTGCCCACACCCCGTGCTTCCGCAGTGAAGCCGGTGCTTCCGGCCGTGACACCCGCGGCATGATCCGTCAGCACCAGTTCGACAAAGTCGAGATGGTGCAGGTGGTAGAGCCGGCCAAGTCGATGGAAGCCCTGGAAGGCCTGACTGCCAACGCCGAGCGCGTGCTGCAGCTGCTGGAGCTGCCGTACCGCGTGCTGGCCTTGTGCACCGGTGACATGGGCTTTGGTGCAGTGAAAACCTACGACCTGGAAGTGTGGGTGCCGAGCCAGGACAAGTACCGCGAGATCAGCTCGTGCTCCAACTGTGGCGACTTCCAGGCGCGCCGCATGCAGGCCCGCTGGCGCAACCCGGAAACCGGCAAGCCAGAGCTGGTGCACACCCTCAACGGCTCCGGCCTGGCCGTAGGCCGTACCCTGGTTGCCGTGCTGGAAAACTACCAGCAGGCCGACGGTTCCATCCGTGTACCGGACGTGCTCAAGCCGTACATGGGCGGCGTCGAGGTCATCCGCTAAATGGATTACCTGCCACTGTTCCACAAGCTGCAGGGCGGCCGCGTGCTGGTCGTCGGCGGTGGGGAGATCGCCTTGCGCAAGGCGCGCCTGCTGGCGGATGCCGGTAGCGTGCTGCGCGTGGTAGCGCCGGACGTCGACGGCCAGTTGGCCGCGTTGGCCCGCGAAGGTGGCGGTGAGGTGCTGGTGCGTGGCTATCAGGCAGCCGACCTGGTCGGTTGCCGGCTGGTGATCGCGGCTACCGACGACCCTGGGCTGAACGCCCAGGTGTCGGCCGATGCCCAGGCCCTCAGCCTGCCGGTCAACGTGGTGGATGCGCCGGCCCTGTGCACGGTGATCTTCCCGGCGATCGTCGACCGCTCACCGCTGGTGATTGCGGTATCCAGTGGCGGTGACGCCCCGGTTCTGGCGCGTCTGATTCGCGCCAAGCTGGAGGCGTGGATCCCCGCAGCCTATGGTGAGCTGGCCGGGCTGGCTGCGCGTTTCCGGCACAAGGTGAAAGCCTTGTACCCGGACGTCAACCAGCGTCGCGGCTTCTGGGAGACGGTGTTCCAGGGGCCGATTGCCGAGCGCCAGCTGGCCGGGCAGGGCGCTGAAGCCGAGCGCCTGTTGCAGGCGATGGTAGAAGGCGCGCCACTGCAGCAGGGTGGTGAGGTGTACCTGGTAGGGGCGGGCCCGGGTGATCCGGACTTGCTCACCTTCCGCGCTTTGCGCCTGATGCAGCAGGCCGACGTGGTGCTGTACGACCGCCTGGTGGCGCCTGCCATTATCGAGATGTGCCGGCGTGATGCCGAGCGGATTTACGTGGGCAAGCGCCGTGCTGACCACTCCGTGCCTCAGGACCAGATCAACCGCCTGCTGGTCGACCTGGCCCAGCAGGGCAAGCGCGTGTTGCGCTTGAAGGGTGGTGATCCGTTCATCTTCGGCCGGGGTGGCGAAGAGATCGAAGAGCTTGCCGAGCATGGCATTCCGTTCCAGGTGGTGCCGGGCATTACCGCGGCCAGTGGCTGCTCCGCGTATGGCGGGATTCCGCTGACTCACCGCGACTACGCCCAGTCGGTGCGCTTCGTCACCGGGCACCTGAAGGATGGCACCAGCAACCTGCCGTGGAATGACCTGGTGGCGCCGTCCCAGACCCTGGTGTTCTACATGGGATTGGTTGGTTTGCCGACCATCTGCGCCGAGCTGATTCGCCATGGGCGGGCGGCAAGTACCCCGGCGGCGTTGGTGCAGCAGGGGACTACGCGTAACCAGCGAGTGTTTACCGGAACCTTGGCGGACTTGCCAGACTTGGTGGCCCGGCATGAAGTGCATGCGCCGACCCTGGTGATTGTGGGGGAAGTGGTGCAGTTGCGTGACAAGCTGGCCTGGTTCGAAGGTTCGCAAAACAGCTGACATTGTTGGGGCCGCTTTGCGGCCCATTCGCAGCACAAGGCTGCTCCCACAGGGATCGCGTGAAGCCCGACGTGATTCCTGTAGGAGCAGCCTTGTGCTGCGAATGGGCTGCAAAGCAGCCCCGGCTATCTCAAGCCTGCCAGATCCCTTTCCCTACCAACTTCTCCCGATCATGCGGCAACCCAAAGTCCTGCAAAGGCCCTTTAGGCACGATCCCGGTCGGGTTGATGGTCTTGTGGCTCATGTAATAGTGCTTCTGGATATGCTCCATATCCACCGTGCCCGCCACCCCCGGCCACTGGTACAGCTCACGCAGCCAGTTTGACAGGTTGTGGTAGTCGCTGAGGCGGCGCAGGTTGCACTTGAAGTGCCCGTGGTACACCGCGTCGAAGCGCACCAGCGTGGTAAACAGGCGTACATCGGCCTCGGTCAGGTACTCACCGGCCAGGTAACGGTTGCGGCTCAGCACGTCTTCCAGATAATCCAGCTCGTTGAACACGTCGTCGAACGCAGCCTCGTAGGCGTCCTGCGTGGTGGCAAAGCCTGCGCGGTATACGCCGTTGTTCACCGCTGGGTAGATGCGCTCGTTCAGGGCTTCGATGGTCGTGCGCAGTGCCTCTGGGTAGAGGTCCAGGGTATTGCCGGTCAATTCGTTGAACGCGCTGTTGAAGATGCGGATGATCTCCGACGATTCATTGTTGACGATGCGTTTCTCTTTCTTGTCCCACAGTACCGGCACAGTCACGCGGCCGGTGTAATGTGGGTCATCCTGGGTATAGCGCTGGTGCAGGTACTGCAGGCCATCGAGGTGGTCACCGCTGGAGCCTTGCTGCTGGTCAAAGGTCCAGCCATGGTCTTGCATCAGCCAGCTGACCACCGACACATCGATCAATGGCTCAAGGCCTTTGAGGGCGCGCAAGATCAGGGTGCGGTGGGCCCATGGGCAGGCCAGCGAGACGTACAGGTGGTACCGGCCGGCTTCGGGAGCCGGCAGTTGATTGCGGCGTTGGGCGTTTTCGCGTTTGAACGTGCCGTCCTTGCCGTTTTCATACCACTGGTCGTGCCAGCGGCCGTCGATCAAAAGGCCCATGATGAGCTCCTGAAACAAAGTGATTTGTCGTTGGAGCCCAGTCTAGGCCAAATCGTTCGAACAAATAGCGCAAAGATCCGGGTGCTATTATCGGTTAAATCGATCTATCTCGCGTATTCCAATAGCCTTGGGCTGTCGCAAATGCCTGCTCGCGGTTCTGTCCCAGGCCACGCAGGGCCAGGGCCATGGTTGCGATCAGGGCTTTTTCGCCATAACTGTCTTCCACTTCACCGCGCCAGAACGCCCGCAAGTGCTCGGCCTGCAGGCTGGCCGGTTTGACATGGCGGCGCTCGCTCAGCGCTGGCCATTCTTCGTCCCATGCTTCGCCCGCCGTCGTGCCGTAGAGGTGGCTGATGACATCGGGGTTGACTTCGATCTCACCGCCATCGCCCTTGATCACCACGGCATGGTCGCCCAGCAGGCGGCTGGCCTCACGGTGCACGGCCTGGTAACCCGGGTGGAAGATGCTTTGCAGGCCACAGCGTGCGCCCAGCGGGTTGAGCACCCGGGCCAGTGAGTGGATGGGCGAGCGCAGGCCCAAGGTGTTGCGCAGGTCGATCATGCGCTGCAACTGCGGCGCCCAGTCGTGCAGCGGGAAAAACGCCAGGTGATGCTGGTCCAGTGTATTGCCCACAGCAGCCCAGTCGCGGCACAGCGGGATGTGCAACAGGTCGAGCAGTTGCTCTGTGTACATCCGCCCGGCGGTATGCGCGCCACCGCCGTGCATCAGGATGCGCACGCCATTGCCGGCCAGGCACTTGGCCGCCAGCAGGTACCAGGGCAGGTGGCGCTTCTTGCCGGCGTAAGTGGGCCAGTCCAGGTCCACCGCAATGCTCGGCGCCTGCAGGTGGGCGCGCAGCGCCTCGGTGAAGCCGGCCAGCTCTTCGGCGCTTTCTTCCTTGTGGCGCAGCAGCATGAGGAAGGCGCCCAGCTGGGTGTCCTCGACCTTGCCTTCCAGCAGCAGGGTCATGGCCGCGCGGGCCTCTTCACGGGTCAGGCCGCGCGCGCCGCGCTTGCCTTTGCCGAGAATGCGCACGAATTCGGCGAACGGGTGCTCGGCGGGGGTTTCAAGCGTGAGCGGGCGAGCTTCTTTCAAGAGGGGCTGGGTCATATGCAGTTGGTCGGCTTGGGCAGGCCCGCCAGCTTGGCGGCAAGTTTGGCGGGGGTGCCATTGAACAGGCGGTTCAGGTGCGGGCTGTTGCCCTTTTCCGGGCCCAGCTTCAGGGCCGTGTACTTGATCAGTGGGCGCGTGGCCGGGGACAGCTGGTATTCCTGGTAGAACTGGCGCAGCAGTTCGAGGATTTCCCAATGGTCCGCCGTCAACGGGATACCCTCGCGCTCGGCCAAAGCCTCGGCGGCGGCGCGGGACCAGTCTTGCAGGTCGACCAGAAAGCCGTCCTTGTCCAGGGCGATCGCATGATCGCCAACGTTGAGCGTACTCATAGCCAGCTGTTGACCTTGTCGTAAAGCAGCGACAGTTCGACGAACCCGGCGTAGTCCACGGCTTTGGCCAAGTCGTTGCCGACCGCGCGAGCTTGCACATCCTCATCCAGGGCGAACAGGCGCCGGGCCAGGCCGGCAGCTTGCAGTTGGCGATGCGGCTCGCTGCCGCTGCGCAGGGCATACACCGCATCGCCGCACAGCAGCAACGCGTCGTCGGTGCCGAGCAGGCGCAGGCAGCTGGCCAGGCGCTCGTCGCCAAACGGGGAGTGGGCAATTACATGCAGGGTTGTCATCAGAGCGTTACCACCTGGTCGAAACGGGCGATCAGCGCGGCCAGTGCCGCGTCGTCGAGCACTTGCACCGGCAGTGCCAGGGCATCGGCTGCCAGGCCGCGGCGGTTGAGGCTGTGGCTGCAGGCAAACAGTTCTTCGACACCGAACATTGGCAGTGCCTGCAAGTTGGCGGCCAGGTTCTTCTGTTGCACAGCGGTAGGTTGCTGCGCCGGGGCGAGCTGGAACACGCCGTCGTCCAGGAACAGCATGCCCAGCGGCAGGTCGAACGCGCCGCCGGCCAGGGCAATGTCCAGTGCTTCGCGGGCTGATGGGCCGTTCCACGGGGCCTGACGGCTGATGATCAACAAGGATTTGGCCACTTCAGTCGCCTCCGAAGCAGACAAGGCGGTCGGCAACCTGCGCCGCTTCATGCAGCTGGCCAAGCCCCGACAGTTCCCACGGTTTGGGCAGGTTCACGGCCGGGCGCTGGTAACGGTTGGCTTCAGCCTCGTCGAGCACGCCACGGCGCAGGGCCGCGGCGATACACACCACCGCGTCCAGCTGGTGGGTCTGGATAAAGGTACGCCATTGGCCTGCCACGTCCAGTTCGTCCTGGGGCGCGACCACGTTGGCCGAGGCACTGTGCACCCCGTCCTGATAGAAAAACAGCCGGGCAATCTCATGCCCGCCGGCCAGTACCGCCTCGGCGTAGCGCAAGGCACGCCGCGAGGAGGGCGCATGGGCCGGGGAGAACACCGCGATAGCGAATTTCATGGCTAACTCATGCAAAGGAATGCTGCCATGATAAAGCAAAAAAGCCCGCGCCCGCTTGTGCAAGCGGCGCGGGCTTTCTGTGTATCCGTGTGTCCTACGCGACCCCTGTAGGAGCGGCCTTGTGTCGCGATGGGCTGCAAAGCAGCCCCATGGCCCTGTCAGAAGGCCACAAGACTCAACCCTGCTCCTTGCTCTCCGGCAAGAACCAGTTCAGCACCAGCGCACAGATCCCCCCGGTAGCCACACCCGACTCCAGCACATTGCGAATCGCCGCCGGCATATGCGCCAGGAACTCCGGCACCTGCGCCACGCCCAGGCCCAGCGCCAACGACACGGCAATGATCAGCAGTGCACGACGGTCCAGCCGGGTGCTGGCCAGAATGTTGATACCCGAAGCCGCAACCGCCCCGAACATCACCATGGCCGCACCACCCAGCACCGGCTCCGGCACCGCCTGGATCACCCCGGCAACGCTTGGGAACAGCCCCAGCAGCACCAGCATCACGGCAATCCACATGCCGATGTGGCGGCTGGCAATACCGGTCAGCTGAATCACCCCGTTGTTCTGGGCAAAGATCGAGCTGGGGAAGGTGTTGAACACACCGGCCAGCAGCGAGTTGGCACCGTTGACCAGCACGCCACCTTTGATCCGCTGCATCCACACCGGCCCTTCGACCGGCTGGCGCGACACCTTGCTTGTGGCGGTAACGTCACCGATGGCTTCCAGCGAAGTCACCAGGTAAATCACCAGCATCGGAATGAACAGCGCCCACGAGAAGCCCAGGCCAAAGTGCAGCGGGGTCGGCACCTGGAACAGCGCGGCTTCATGCATGCCGGTGAAGTCCAGGCGGCCCATGTAGCCGGCCAGCGCGTAACCGACCGCCAGGGCGATGACGATGGCGCAACTGCGCATCCACACTACGGGTACGCGGTTGAGGATCACGATGATCGCCAGCACCACGCCCGACAGCAGCAGGTTATCGCCATTGGCAAAGGTGCCGTTGGCCATGGCGCCAAAGCCACCGCCCATGCTGATCAGGCCGACCTTGATCAAGGTCAGGCCGATCATCAGCACCACGATACCGGTCACCAGCGGGGTGATCAGGCGTTTGACGAACGGCAGGATGCGCGACACGCCCATCTCCACGAACGAGCCTGCAATCACCACGCCGAAGATGGCTGCCATCACACCTTCTACCGGCGTGCCTTGCTTGACCATCAGCGCGCCGCCCGCAATCAGCGGGCCAACGAAGTTGAAGCTGGTGCCCTGCACGATCAGCAGCCCGGCGCCGAACGGGCCAAAGCGCTTGCACTGGACGAAGGTGGCGATACCCGAGATCACCAGCGACATGGAAACGATCAAGTTGGTATCACGCGCAGAAACGCCCAGCGCCTGGCAGATCAGCAGGCCAGGGGTGACGATCGGCACGATGATCGCCAGCAGGTGCTGCAGGGCAGCCAGCAGGCCGATCAGCAGCCGTGGCTTGTCCTCCAGGCCAAGCACCAGTTCATTGGCAGGCGCCGCTGCGCCTGGGCTGTGTTCGTGTGAGCTCATTGCTGAAAGCCGCCCCGGAAGAAAAAAGGAGCGCATTCTACGGGGTGATGAGCGATTGCGGTAGAGAAAAGCACGATGTCTGCATGATCGGCGAGCATCTGCCTGATTATCTGACTTTTTAGTCAGCAATTGCGGTTGGCAGGGTTTTGAGGGGCAGGTGTCCTCCCTGAGTTATAGGGAGGGGCAGAAATCGAGCGCCGCCCGCGCGGCGCTCGATTTATCAGGCGCTGAACCTCTATCGACGTACACCCCGGACCCCGGTCCCCTTTCGAAAACCCACAAAAAAGCCCGCCGAAGCGGGCTTTCTCACACAGCAATCAATCAGTCATCACGACCCATGATGCCAAACAGCTGCAGCAGGCTGACAAACAGGTTGTAGATCGACACATACAGGCTGATGGTCGCCATGATGTAGTTACGCTCGCCGCCATGAATGATCGCGCTGGTCTGGAACAGGATGCAGACCGACGAGAACAGCACGAAGCCAGCGCTGATCGCCAGTTGCAGGCCGCTGATCTGGAAGAAGAAGCTGGCAACGACAGCACCCAGCAACACGAAGAAGCCTGCGGTGATGAAACCGCTGAGGAAGCTCATGTCCTTGCGGGTGATCAGCACATAGGCCGACAGACCACCAAACACCAGCGCAGTCATGGCAAACGCAGAGCTCACCACTTCAGCGCCACCGGCCATGCCCAGGTAACGGTTCAGGATAGGGCCGAGGATGAAGCCCATGAAACCGGTGAGGGCGAAGGTAGACACCAGGCCCCAGGCTGAATCACGCAGCTTGTTGGTCAGGAAGAACAGCCCGTAGAAGCCGATCAGCACCACGAACACGTTCGGGTAGCCGACGCGCATCTGCTGGGCAACGAATGCCATGACACCGCTGAAGGCGAGGGTAAGCGCCAGCAGGCTGTACGTGTTGCGCAGGACCTTGCTGATCTCCTGCTGCTCGACCTGCTGGCCGTGGTGGACGGCGTAATCCTGTTCGCGCATGGCGACACTCCTTGGTAAAACCTGTGGTTTCAGACGTTCAGATGCTAGGAGTCTAACAGAGCTCCTGCAACCCGCGACACAGAGAGTTTGACAGCGTGTTTCATTACGGTATTATGGCGGCCGCAAAACGAGCTGGAAGCGTGGCCGAGTGGTTTAAGGCAACGGTCTTGAAAACCGTCGATGGGCAACTATCCTAGAGTTCTTATTTAAGGTACTCACCTGTTGCATCTTATACCACGGAGACCACCATCCAGGTGATCGCTCAGCAACACCTCCCGGGAAATTGGCAGAGTGGTTGAATGCACCGGTCTTGAAAACCGGCGAACGTGAAAGCGTTCCCAGGGTTCGAATCCCTGGTTTCCCGCCAAACACAGAAAAATCAAGGGCCTAGAGAAATCTAGGCCCTTTTTTTTGTCTCGAATTCCTGCCCTCTCCAGCTAACGCCCGTCGACGCAGGTACGAAAAATAGCGCTCAAATCATAAAGTGCAACTTGTGCGGTTGCAGCCTGTTTCGCCTTTGTGCACCATGCGCGCTGTCGACGAAAGCAGCTGCGCCTTATGAGGATATTTGAGCAGATGGTGGTAATCACAGATGGCGCTAAAGAGGATGTACTTCGAAACTGTCAAATCTTCACGCAACGGGAGGGCGTTCTACAGGCTTTTGTGCGATGACCCGGCGGTAGCTGAGTTCTTCGATCATTGGTCGTATGGCCTAACCGCCCGCTGCAGCCCTAACACCGTCAAAACCTATAGCGAAGCCGTCAAGCTGTTCCTAGCGTACGTCTATGCAGTGGCTCACATAAGAGGAGGTTTGACCAACCTAATCCTCACTGATGCGATTGACAGCTACGAGAGCTACTTGGTGTATGGAAGTGAGAGTTCAGATCCTTACATCAGTGCCGCAGCCAAAATGATCGGCAACAGGTCTATGGGTGGCAGCTCTATCAGGGTACATATCGCAGGAATTAACAACTTCATCGCAGCGAGTGAGAACTTTCGGATATCCCTGCAGCAACTGGTAGAGACTGGATATGTAAGTGATACGCTCGTGGCAACGCTCCCTCTCATAACCAGCCGGCATGTGGGAGCTTCTGTCGGGGTTAAGCGGGCAATCAAGGAAAGCAGTTGGCTGGCAGGTTGTCTTCAGGGAGGCGTGAGGCGAGTGCCAAAAGCCACATTGGTGCCTGTGTCCAAACGCTCCAATGTGACGTACACCGATAGGTTTGGTGGGGATGATCTAGTCTTCCCAATCGATAAATGCAAGGCATTGATCGAGAGCGCCTTATGTTTGCGTGATAAGGTGCTGTGGAGCTTGATCGCGGCGTCAGGCTGTCGAATTTCAGAGGCGTTAACAGTCTTTAGAGATGACGTAAAGATCAATCTCGATAAGCCGAGTAAAAGCCGTGTGCTGATAGTTGATCCCGCCACTAGACTAAAAGAACTTTCGGAGTTTATGGGTGATGCGGCTCTGTCTGTATTGAGCCATAAAGGAAGGAAAGTAGCCGAAACGTATCTGATTGAGCCGTTTGCGTCCATGTTTTGGACTTACTTGGATGAATACAGTCAGGAGCAGCGCATATTGGAATCCGCAAGGCATAGGCCAGTAAGGCACCGTTTCCTTTTCAGGAACATGCTGAATGGACAGCCGATTCCAAGTTCCTATCAAGCGATGTGGGAGCGATTTCATAAGGCGGCTAAAGCAGTAACTGGTAGGGGGTATGGATTTCACTCGCTTAGGCATATGTATGCATATTACTTAGTGAATCATTGTCCTAATCCCTTCAGGCCAGGAACGTTCGGCTTGGATCTAGCATTTGTAAGGGATGTCATGGGGCATGCGAGCACAAAGACAACCGAAAAATATGCTCGTAAAGATGGCTTTATGTTAGAGGCAACGCTTTGTGCGATGAATCTTTCGCGCATTCGTTCGACTAGTCACAGCGTCCTAAGTGTCCAGATCCAATATCTTGAGCGCCAGGTCGAGTCGCTAAGGCGCTTATTGGGAGAAGCAGCGTAATGGTTTTTAATAATGGTGCTCCATTATGGTTAGTGCACGGCGCGAAAGTTGGCATCGTTTTGCACGACGCTATTAGTCGGGTGAGAAAGCTGTACGAACGGCATGCGCCTCCTTATGCCACGCCTGACTCATTTTATCAGGTTAGGACATTTTTTAATGACTCAAATACAAACTTCCTTTTATTCAAGGAGGAGGAGGCGAACAAACTTGTCGAGTGTTGCTCGGTCGGGTGCACAGTACCAATTTCGAAAGCGCACCCGTCGTTCCCATTTTCAACTACAAAACGAGATCAGTCGGTCACTAATTTTTTTAAATTGGTGTTTGCTGTGTTGTGGATGGAGAAAAAATTAATACTGCCATTGACAGTGCGCAATGCTTACCATGTTGAGGATCTGTTAGACGCTCTTTCTAATGAGTGTTGCGTTCAGTCGCTCATGTCCATTCGCTCACTAAGGGGGCGTGGCTCTTTAGTGTTGGGCGAAAAGCATGTGCGTAACCATGAGTACAAATCTAACAATTGGCTACGGTTGTTGCTGAGTACGCATATCCACAGCGCGGAAGATTTGACATATGAGTTCTGCTTCAAAATGTGTCTTAGCGGAGGGCGCAGAGATGCACCGCTGGCCAGATTTGCCGTCGTGGAATTTCTTCTTCTGCTGTGTAATAGCGATCCTGAAAAGATAGCCTTAGTTGAGCGGGCGAAGACAGCAGTCGAAAAGCTCCGTAAAAACCCTAAGAAGCCTCTCAGTTCCGTGACAGCCTCTGGCCGCGTAATCGATCAAATTTTGGCCTACGGTGAAGGGGCGGATGTATCTCCCGAAGAAATGATCAACACTGTAGTCATGCCAGGTACCATCAAACTTGTCTACAGCATGGAGCCTGGAGAGCAATCGCCTTTATATGTGATGCTTCCAGAGGTTGTGACCAAATTTTGTGAGCAGGTAAATGCGGTTTTTCGTTCGTTTACAATGTCGAAGCGGTTGCAGAATGATAAGAACGAAGTGTTCGCTTTAAATTTGCTCTTGAGTTATCTAACGGCCTATTTGCCGAATTTCTTTATTCGGCGTGACGCTAGTTTGAAAGGGTATCCAAAAAATTTTAACGAGTTTTCATGCGTAATCTACTTTACACGGGAATACACTTTTATTGATGGCTATGGCAATTATGAAGCTGCGCCCCCTATGTCGTTCCTGAAATTTCTTTCCATTTATTCTCGCATTCATAACTACAGTCCGGAGACACATTATCAAAGGGTGAAAACCTACGATGACTTCTGTGATTTTGTTGTGCGGACTCAATTGTCTCATGAGAATGCTGAGAAATTTGTAAATACCTTTAGCACGGCATGCTATCCAAAAATTCAGGGGCGTGTTAGCACGGCCAAAAGGCCGATTCCGCGAGCTTATTTCAAAGTTTTCTTGGATATGCTGTATTCGTTGGAATATCTAATGATACATCTGAACGAGATGGCTTCGGGAGTGATGCCTGGTGTGTTAGAAGGCCGCCTGCATTGTCCCACCCTGTTCGAGCTTCAAGAGGTTGCAGCGTGGGAATCGATCTGGGGTAAGTCAGGGAAAGCCTTTGGCCTGATAGATCTCAGTGTGTTGAACTATTGTCCAATTTTTTACCAGGATGGAAAGGTCTATCGGTTTGAGTTTATTCCTCGCTTTTACCAATTGTCGCGATATGAACTGAAAGGAAAGGGCATTGTAGAGAGGGTCGTTCCCAATCATGTAAGAGTTACTATTCTCATGTGCGAGACCGGGCTTAGGCAGCATCACCTTATCTGGCTCGATAAGGATCGCTTTGATCAAGCCTATGATCCCACCTGCGGTAGTCTCTTGGCGCCACTCTTTGTGAGCAGTGATAAGGCTCACGGAGAGTGGACTGCGATCGTCAATAAACACATCTTTGCGTTGCTCGAGCGACAGAGGGATTGGTACGATCAGTGTATTTCCAAGGAGTATCAAGAACCCCTTCCTTACGGGATGAGCGAAGGGTCTCGCTTCGGCAGCTACAAACCTTTATTCAGGGCCCCAAATGAGGCCCCCACTACTTGGGCGAATTATCGTTTCTTTCCCCGTTATTTGGCAATGTTGCAATATGCAATCGTAAACCAATTCGACAATGACTCTCTTCCTGATCTTGTTTATGTCAAGGGGAAGCTAAAAGGAGATGATCGTGAGCGACTTCATTATACGGATGACCTAATCAAAAATATTGGGCTTCACCGTATTGGAAGTGTTCATACGCCTCACAGTTTGCGTGCTGGGTTCATCACAGAAGCATTGCGATTCTTGCCACCAGATTTGATTGGTACTCATCTCACTGGGCAAACCGCGCAATTGGTATGGTATTACAGGGTGTTTGATCGGGACTCGATTCCGGATCACCAAGCGCTGCTAGCAAGCTATTTGACGAAAAACACTCAGCGACTGGAGGCCGGCGAGGCGCCAGAGTTGGCAGAGGCTATCCACCTGATCAACGAGAGGTTACGCACCGATATTGAGAAAGATCCTGTGAAGGCGATCGATACACATCGATTGATTAGTATCGTGGGCGTACAGGAGGACAAGACTGGGGTAGAGCTTCTGAGAGCGAAGAAAGAAACGGAGCTTGCCTTCAATGCTGGGCATATCTGTGCATTCGGAAATCGTTGTCCCAAGGAAATTGTAGTGCAATATGGGCTTAATAGGCCTTGCTCTATTTGCCCTTACGCTATGCGCGGTGTAGTACATCTGCCGGCTGTTAGTGCGGAGAAAGACAGATGTAAGGAACACATGGTAGCGGTGGTCAAGAAAATCAGCCATTACAAACGACTTAAGAAGAGACCGGTGAGCCGCGGAACTATTGATCGCCTTGAGCAGGAGCATGATCATTACGCACGTGAAGCTTTCGCTCTGGAGGCGATTGAGCAGCAGCTCTACAAGATGGCCTCCGAGGGAAAAAACGCTAGTTACTTCGCCAAGGATGGGGCTACCGTGGTAGGCCATTTGCGACGAGTGGAGCTGTCGAGCGCTGAGCATCTGGTGAAGCGCATCGTTGATGTACAGAATTTTCCTGAGACCTCTAGTCCGGAACTAGACACTAAATTCGCCTATTTGCGAGCGATATTACAGATGCACGAAGGAGATCTAGGCAGCCTCATGCAGATCGGCGAGGGCTTGCCTGGTATCCAACTGGCCTCCCAAATCAGCAGTATGATAAATTCCGGAGCTTTGGACGTCATGGACGTCTATAGGATCGGGCAGATGGCTGACACTCCAGCCAGTCCCGGAAGACCCAATACTTTTATTCAGGATAGTATTGGATTTAAGGCTCGGGAGGAAAGAGGTATTGGTTCAGAGAAAGGACACCTTCGTCGCTTATCGTCAAGCTCAGAAGAAACAGAGAGTTGAGTTAATAGCTCAAGCTCTGAAGATTCTCTCCAATGGCAAGTACGCGAATGTATCGCGTCTCGCGAAAGATGTATCAAAACTAGTTTCTGAGTTTGAGCTCCAACGCCATCTCTCGCTCGATGAGGGCGAGAGAGGCGAGGTTTTCAAGCCGATGAGTCATGTTACGTTGTTGCGTAGTGATGACTATCGCCCACTTTTAGAAAAGGCATTAGCAATATCCCCAAAGGTTTCCCAAAAAACGGAAATTAGTATATCCGAGCTAGAGGCGTGTAAGATCAGAATAATGAGTTTAGAGACTCAAAATCAGCTTCTTAAGGAGAAGATACGGGCAATTGATTTGGGTATGACCTCTGAAGCTAACTTTGCGCGTTTGGGTTCTAGTGCATCTGTAGATTCGAGGGTATTTTATCAGAAGCTAGAATTGCTTCTGGCAATTTTGGATGGAGTTCAAGAGCAAGTTAACAAAGCATTCAAGACGGTGCTTGAAGGCGATGAAACTGACTATTACCCCAAGGCAGGTTTGTATGGGCCGAGCGGTATTATTGTAGAGCTTTCAGCTTTGCATGAGCTGAGCTCGATTCGTCAGGAGGTCATTGAATGGTTTGAACGAAATTCTGAGTGAAGGGTTGGTTAAGGCAAGTATGAATAATCATACTTGTCAGATTGGCGTGCCGCTTTATGATTTCTTATGACTTACTGTTTTTCAGTGATTAGGTCGAAGGTGGAAGTGGCTGTTGGTGGGTTTTTTATTTTCGCACTGATCGGCTCTAAAGGTTGATCCGGCAAATAGCTTTCTTCGGGGCAAGAATCGTCTTCGTTGTTCAACCCTGTTCGACCTTCTCAGCCGCCTCGTCGCAGACGCTACTACGTCCTGGAGCCTGCGTGCTTGTCACTCGAGTCACTTTGGATCTAAACGAACGAGGCGCGGGGTAGAAAGGCTGAGCAACCATGGCCAGTTGGCAAAAACCAGCGGGGGCTCTTGTATATTTCATCTTTATCATAATTGACCAAAAAGCTATGATTGCGACTCTACATCCTCCTCCTGTGCAGATCACATCCAATCCATCTTCTCCTATGGTCGACTGGCAGCCTGGCAGCCCGATTCCTTGTGACAACTATGTGGATCACCGTGACACTCCTCCCGAAGAACTGTCTTTCCTGGATGTCCAGAGAATCTGGTGGATAGTTGCCTCAAGATTCGAGTATGGGCAGCTTCGAGATGCACTACTGCCTGTTATCAAGTTTCGCCGCGATTGGGGTTGTTTTATTTATCAGCCAATTGCTGAGCTCGCGGGGAGATGTTGTTATCCGAAACCGGTGATCAAGTTACTAAGCGAGCTTCTCCCAAAAGGCGTCATTATTTCAGTAGACGACGAGGAGAGTCGAATGAGCGATGTATACAACATGCTTATCATTCAGGCTGACATATGGCACGAACTTACTTGGAAAGCTTTCGAGCTCTGTCCGTTAGAGGCTTTATCTGATGAGTTACTCGAAATTCGACTTGCACGTGATATTGGTCTTTAGGCAATTCAAGCTAACTTTGCCATCGCAAATGTCGCCGGTTCAAGCATTATTCGGCGCCTAAACAGGATACTCTTGACCCAGCACGTTTTTGAATTCGTTCACGCCTCCGCCGTTTTTTGTAGGCGCGCAGACCTCCTAGTCAGCATGGTGCTATTTGGTTGCTTTTTGGAATCGCTCGTTTCGACTCAACAGTCTGCATATAGGCGGCCTCCGCCCAATCCAACAGTTCCTCTAACCCGGATTTCTTCACTTTCTGCTCCATTTCATAACTTTCAAACATCTCCCCATCTACCAATGAAACCAGATGCTAAAAGAACCGGCAATTCTTCTGGTCGAGGTTCTGCCAGCCACTCGTGAAGTCGCGGGGTAGGGGAGAGCTCGTTAAAACCGACTGCGGGATGAAGAACGGGCAGGACATCTCGCTGGTCACATCGAACCCGTCACGGCTCGCAGTCTTGGCGAAGTCCATGCACATCAGGCTAGGTCGATGCAGCAGCTGCACTGGGGCTTGGAGCACGTTGCTTTCGTTCAGTTGCTGAGTTCCCAGTTGTCAAAGCTGCTGGCGAACTCGTCGGGCACCACGTATACATCTGGGAAAAACCGAGTGAGCAAGCCATTCGGATCCGGCTTCAACGGCTCCTGCCCTTGTGATTCAAAAAAGAAGTCCTGGGCGATGCTGTTGCAGACATCTTTTCAGGCGTAGAAGCTTTGCGATCGCCGCTAGATTCCTTGCGATTGAAGCTTTGCCGACGCCGCCCTTGATATTGACAATGCCGATGATGAACTTGCCGTTCGGCAACCTTATCCATGATCGTTCTTCGCGGATCAGCTTTGAGCGCACGAGCTCAGCGATCCATCCCATCGGAAACGGGTCGACTGGCGTGGTGTCGTTCAACAGTCGACTGATGGTTCTGGGACAGTGCGCTTACCGTCCTCCCGCAGGGCGCTGACCTTGTCGACCAGAGCCACACCGCTGAGCTCTAGGTAGTTCATGGCGCGTTTCAGCAGAATTGCATTAATAATTGCCTTGATCTTCGATCAATTTTCGACCCTATGAATTTGACCATAGATCAGAGGGCAAAAAGGGGCACTCAGTGCCAGAGCAAGTGAACCGTGCCCTTGCTCAACCGAAGCTCCCGGGCCGTTGCAGATTGGGTCATGCCTTTAGCCTTGCACGCCTGCACCCGCGCTAGCTTCTCCGCATCTGCTGGCCGGTGAGGTTTACGCTTCACAAGCTTTCCATCAACTAGATGCGCCCGAATCACCTCAAGCTTCACGGCTTCACCCAGTTCATGGATTTCATCGTGGGCCCGCTGCAGGGCTTCGTCAGCGGAGCACTCGTCGTGAGCGGATAGAGTGAGGGCAATCAGCGTCAGCGGCGACAGGCCAAGGCTGAGCGCGAGTTCATTCAGCTTGTCCAAACTTACGTTGGAGCTGCCATTTTCCAGGTGACCCAGGTAGGTGCGGGATGTGGCGGTGGCCACGTTTTCCTGCGTGCGAGACTGTGCCTCGCGGACGGATCGAAGCATTGCAGCAAATGCCGGCTTCAGCGACATCGGATCGCCTCCCGAAAAGAGAAGGATCTGGCCATGTTGCTGCGTTCAGTTACACCGTATATAGTTATCGTAATTGAGCGGGTTGGCAGACTCGTTTCGGCCAGGCATTGAGCTGCAGAGGACATCCTTCTTTTGCCGAGTAGATTGTTGGATAGGTGACGACTTCAATTTACCCCTAAATCGATCGTCTGGCAGAGCAGCGTTTAGCGGCGTAGCAGAACAGGGTCAGCGGCCCAGCAAGTTAGCAGCAACGGCCAGGCCAACGCGCCGCATTGATGTGAACGAGGTGAACGTGAAACTCCGTCTGTACAGCGACCTGCATATCGAATTTCAGCTGTTCCATAGGGGCCTTGAAATGTCCAGCGATTTTGAGCTTTTGGCCAGCCTGCAGTCACCGATGGAAACGGCACCCGGGCCAGTGCCTGCCACCGTGGAGCGGGCGATGGCCACAAATTTTGGTATCCCAATAACAGGCTTTCTCTGTAGTGTTGTCTTCGATCCGTCAATCAATTGCATAGTGGGCATTGTGTATCGCGAGAGCCGCGGCCGATTCCGAGATGGTTCGACAATCCGAACGTCTCCATTGGGACGGCGCCTAGAGCATGGTGCGTACCATCTGTTTGAGACGAGAAATGGAAGCGTCTATGTCCTTTGCGACTGGGCGCTGGAAGGTGGAAGCCCTCAGTTCGAGGGCGCCCTTCACTAAGGCCGGCATATCCCGCAACGAAGCGATGCAAGATGTAGCGCGCTAAGACGAAACAGGTAGGTACAGTGGAAGCAGCGTTGGTAGCAGACTTTTTATCCGGATACAGCTTTCCCCTGGAAGGGGATGGCCAACCAGATGACGTGATTGTGGATACGGCATGGACAAATAATCAGGGCCGACCATTTTATGTTGTCCGGGATTGGCTCCTACTCGACATCATGGTGCCTAGCGATGTTGAAGATGATCTCAATGCTATGGGCCTACAGCCAACGGTGGTTTTTGCCAATACTGTGGTGTACGACAGTAGAGTTCTAGGCTCCCGAGCAGGTGCAATTCGCTCTAGCTTCCAGCGTGTACTAGATGATTGCACTTTTGAAAGCATGAATACGAGTTACATCTTAGCCGGGCCAGGGATAAGAAAACATGTGAGCCTTCCTGCACTCCTAGCCTTGGAAAATGCCTAAACGCAACCAATTCGCCATACGCTCAAGAGATGATAATCATAAGGCGAAGGAGGGCGGTCTCAGTGACCAAGTGCAACACCCGAGGTAAGGTGCTGCATGACTACTCACTACACCCACTTGACCATCGAA